>JAJDDX010000479.1 GCA_029260055.1 Phycisphaerae bacterium | reverse complement strand
GGGGATGAAGCGGCGGTCCTTGTTCAGCGGGTCGCGGAAGCGGAACGTGCCGGACTCCAACTGGGCCCAGTCGGAGCCGAACGCGTGCTTCGACATGCAGAGCACGAGCACGTGGGAACGTTCCAGGCCTTCCTCGATCTTGGCCGGGATGCTGTCGCCGGCCTTGATGGCCCACTTGTCGAACCAGACGCGCAGGCCGTCTGCCTTCAGCCGTTCCGCGATCTCGCGGACTACATCCTCGTCCTTCGAGCTGTAACTCAGAAACACGTCGTATTCGAATTGCTCAACTATCAACTGCTCAGCCATGAACCACTCTCCGCGATCTTACGCACCAAGTGTCCGAGCGATTGAGGGGACGACGGCTGAATAGTGTCCCATGTTCGCGCGACGGTCAAGCTGTGCATGCGCGGTAGGGGGCTGTGCGCTGAAGTCTCGCGCGTCTGCGAGCCGCCTGCACACCGCCGGCGCGTCAAGAGCGCACAGTCAGCAGCATAGGCCGCGCGGCGTCTGCGGCGGTTCTGCGCACAAAAAAAGCAGGGCCACCAAGATGGTGGCCCTGCTCTTGTCTTGTGCCGTAGTGCGGCTTAGTAGCGGTCGCGGCGTCCGCCGCCACCACCACCACCGCCACCACCACCGTAGCCACCGCCACCGCTGCGCGGTTCGCGGGGCTTGGCTTCATTGACGGTCAGGGCACGGCCGCCGTGATCTTGGCCGTTCAGGGCTGCGATCGCCGCCTGAGCTTCCGAGTCGGAGCCCATCTCGACGAATCCAAAGCCCTTGCTCTGGCCGGTGCCGCGGTCCATGATGACCTCCGCACTCTGGATGGATCCGTGCGGTGACAACAGTGCTTCCAAGTCCGAACTACTCACGTCGTAACTGAGGTTCCCGATATACAGTTTCTTGCCCATCGTAATCTCCTGTCGATGGCCTAGCCGACCCGCTGTTTTGCTTTCAGGGTCGCGCGTGAAAGTGGCCGACATACCAGCCTCGTAGGATGGGTGGACGATCTCGACAATGCAATCCAGACTTGGCGCACCAAGGTCAGGTGCGTGCCTCGTTCGACAAACCAACCGGCGGAAGTGTACCGTGAACTCGGCAGAAGTAAACTCCGATTGCAGCTTTCATCCGCCGGGATCTCCGTCGGCGCCTGCTTCTGACCCGGACGTGACGTAAGTGGTTGTAGGAACGTAGTTTAGCGATCCCGTGCGGGTTGGTTTCGGGCGGCCACAGGGGGCAAGAAGTCGGAGTTTGAAGCCTCCGGGCCCGAATCGCTTAGTTGACGAGCATTCGCGAACAGCCTCTGCCCGCCGGTGGAAGGCCCGAGCGCCTGGCCCGCGGGCGGCGCTTTTCTTATGCTCGTGCGCGGCGCGCACCGTGCTGGAGCATGCCCGTTGGCACGTGCGCTGTCCACGTGCCAGTCCCTGGGAACGGTGCTCCACCGGCAGGCGGACCGAACGCGCACGTTGACAACCTGGCAGACCGTCCCGTCATCTCAACATCGAACGCGTGACCTGCGCTCATGCAGGATACCAATCAGGATGTTATTACCCCAACGCGCCGGCCCGCTCCCCCAGGCTCGCACGCGCCCTTCGACGATCAATGGACCGCCACTCGGTCAGTTTGGCGATTTGTCCGTCTCATGGTGCGACTCCTGATCATCGTCAGTGATTGGCGCCGGCTCGTATCGTGCAGCCAATTCTGATTCTCCGTGTTCTTTCAGGAATTCAACCAAGTGCTTCGTGGCGTATCGTGTTCGTCGGTCGTCAGGTTCAAACAGGTCTGCCAACCCCGCATGGGATTCGATCAGGAGTCGCTTGGCCTCGTCGACGCGATTGAGCTTGTTGAGTGTTTCACCGAGGTAGAATCTCGTCAGGTGGACGTGCCAGTAGTCCGCACCGTGCTCTCTTGTCAAGTAGTGGGCAAAGCGTCTGTAGGCGGAAGCGCACTCTTCATACTTTCCGAGCGACCAAAGCAACATGGCGTAGTTGTTGAGCGTACTCGCGAAGTCAGCATGGTCCTCGCCCAGCGAGACTCGGAAGATCTCCAGCGAACGGCGATACTCGACATCCGCCTCCACGAGCTTGTTCTGTCCGTGAAGGAGCGAGGCCAAGTTGTTTACGATACGGCCGACTCTCGGGTGGTTCTCGCCGAACGCCTTCGAGAGGGCTTTGATCGCCGCCCGGTAGCGTCTTTCGGCACCGGCGTGATCGCCCTTGTCGTTCAGCACGATGGCGAGGTTGGCCTCGACGGTTCCGATATACGGATGGCTTTCGTCCACGAAGCGTCGAAACAACGCGAGCGACTCGGAATAGAGGCGCTCGGCCTCTCCGAGCTTCCCCCGTACTCTCGCGATGCCCCCGAGATCGTTGAGGATACCCGCGGTCATCTCGTTGTCGTCGCCGACTACCTTGCGCTGAATCTGCAACGCCTGCGTGTACAACTCCGCAGCGCGTGCGTAGTCCTTGGATTCCTTCAAGGTCCAGGCAAGGTCTCTGAGTATCTCGACGACCTTCGGATCATCGGAGCCCGCCAGGTTCCTCTGCATCGCGAGTGCTTGCTCGAGCAGCTTCTCCGCGGTTTCGTACGACGCCGTCAGGTAAACCGTGTTGGTCGCGAGCACCCTGAGCCCCTCGGCCACAAGCTCGTGCTGCTCACCGTAGAAAGACCGATTCAGCGAGAGCGCCGATTCGAGCTGAGCGGCTGCTTCGTCGTAGCGCGCGAGGGTGCCGTAGGTTTTTCCGAGCGTCATCCGTACCGCGGCTTCAATATGCGGCTGATCCGGGAACGCGCCGTCGATTCTCGCGGCTGCGCGGTCCAGAATCTCGACCAGGCGTGTCTCTCGCCCGCCCTCGGCACTGAATGGGTCGGCAGAGGAAAGCACTTCCGTAAAGAACTCATTGACCGCGTTTGATTTGAACGCCTCATTCCTCGCCCGTACCAGGCCGAGGCTTGTGCCTGCAATCCCCATAAGCAGTAGCAGAAAGGCGACGGCACCTCCACCGACAAGGCCCTTGTGACGTCTGGCGAGCTTTCGAAACTGATAGACCACGCTCGTCGGGCGGGCGAGGATCGGCTCATCGCGCAGGTAGCGGTCGATGTCGTCCGCCATCGCGGCGGCGGAGTGATATCGGCGTGTCTTGTCTTTCTCCAACGCCTTCGAGATGATGATCCGAACGTCATTTCGCGATTCGACACGTGACGCTCGAGGCCATGCCGGCTCCGCGTCCTGTATGATCCGCGCTGCCTCCGGGATTGGTTTCCCGTCGATTTCGTAGGGCAATCTCCCGGACACCAACTCATGTCCGACCACACCGAGCGTGTAAATGTCGGAGCGGGCGTCGACCTGGCCGGCGCTTTCCGAAAGCTGCTCGGGGCTCATGTACGCGAGCGTGCCGACGAGTTGCCCGGCGCCGGTCAGCAGCATGGTCATTCGGCCGTCCGAATCCGTGGCCCGCGCTACGCCGAAATCGAGTATCTTGGGCTGAGCGCTATCCGTGACGAGGATGTTCCCAGGTTTCAAATCGCGGTGAATCACGCCGTGCTGGTGTGCGTGGTGTACGGCCGTGCAAATCCGCGATAACAAGGCCATCCGTTGCCGGATGCCGAGTTGATGCCGTCGCGCGTATTCCAGCAGCGGCAAGCCCTTGACCAATTCCATGGCCAAGTAGGGCTGGCGGCCTTGCGGGGCAGCGGCGTCACCCGCCTCGAATATCTGGGCGATACCCGGATGCTGTAGGCGCCCCAGGACCTCGCCTTCAAAACGGAACCGCTGAACCATCGAGTCGGACATCAAGTCCGGCCGAATGAGCTTGAGCGCTACGACTCGACTGGGATTAGCTTGTCGCGCCCTGTACACGGTACCCATGCCGCCACGTCCAATGACGTCGAGGACTGTGTATTGTCCGACCTGCGACGGGACGGATTCGATGGTCGAGGCGGCGCTTTCAATCAAGTCAGCCGTGTCATTCCCCAGCGCCGGCGTATCCAGAACGGCTCGGTTCTTGTCGGTATCAACAAGCTTCTGCACCGCGATCCGCATTTCGGGATCATCAGGACACTGCTGAGTCAGGAATTTCTCTCGCTTCGCATCGGGCAAATCCACTGCGGCAAGAAACAACTCTGCAAGCCTGGCGTGGCGGTCGGGTGTCATGGCGTGGTCTCGTCCAACTGTTGCGCCAGCCATGCACGGGCAAATCGCCAGTCTCCTTTGATGGTTCCGGGCGATACCTCCAAAACCTGAGCAGCCTGCTCGACGCTCAGGCCGCCGAAGAACCGAAGCTCAACGACACGTGCCTGGCGCTCGCTGTTTTCGGCCAATCGGTTCAGCGCGTCATCGAGGGCGACGACATCGACGTCAGATCTATCGGGGAGGTCGTCGACGCCGGATAGTGTCACGCGTCGCCCCGCGCCTCGCTTGACCGCTCCGTGCCTCCGGGCGTGATCGATGAGAATCCGCCGAATGGCCTGCGCCGCGACGGCGAAGAAATGTGCGCGTCCTTTCCAGTTCGCGTCTTGCTGGCCAACGAGCCTCAGGTACGCCTCATGTACGAGAGCGGTTGGCTGCAGGGTGTGGTCCGATCGTTCAGCCGCCAGACGGGCGGCGGCTAGACCGCGCAGCTCCTCGTAGACGAGCGGCATCAGCTCCTCGACGGCCGAGGCGCGGCCCTCGCCGAGGCTCTTGAGGCATCGCGTGACATCTTCGGAGGCGCTGTGGTTCATTGGTGGACTTTGCTGCAGTACCCGTGGTCGATCGTGCCCGAAGCTCGATTATAACGCGTGGGCGGACCCACTAAAGCTGAAAACGCTGAGGAACCCAAGCGATTCCGCCCCTTTGTCGGCCGCGGGGCGAACGAATCTCCATTTCCATTGTCCCTCTCCGGCTCCTTCTTCGCGGTATTGATGAAGGCGATGCCGGTCGGGCGATCCCGCGCCCGTTATCGGGCTCACCGGGGTGAGCGGTCGTTTCGGCGGAATGCGGCATCCGGTGGCAGATGCGAGGGGAAACAGTGGTTCGCAAGCTGAAATCTATGTTCGGCAGGCCGCGGATGACGTGGGCGTGGGTTTTGGACGCAACCGCGCGTGGCCGCGTGGGTCTGCTGGGCTCATCGCGGACGGACACTCAGCACAGACTTCGGCGTGCATCCAATCGGCTGGACGGCCTTTGGGCAGGGCGCCGGTCGGAACAGTATAGGAGACGATGCAATGAAAGACCCAGCTCTAACGCCTAGTGGTCCTGCTAAGACAACGAACACGCGACCGGCACATTTATGTTGTGCTCTAGTAATGGCACTGACCCATTTGGCGGAACCGGCCGGCGCGATTGAAAGGCATGCGGCGCGAGCGTTGCCCGATGACGGTTTCGGCAGCTCCGCTCTGGCCGTCAACGCGGGAGATCATTCGACGAGCAGTGAGGTGGTCGGGTCCATCGTCCGAGCTGACGGCTCAAGCGTCGCGGCGCTTTGGACGTGGAATGATGGTAACTGGACGGACAACAAACTACCCACGCCGGAAGGATTCGAGAGCGTTGCGAACGCGGTCGCGTTTGCTCCGCTCAAGCCGGCGGAGCTTGTCGTAGGAATGATCTTCGGACCGGATGGGAGAGACCAGCATCCCGCCATCTGGACGAAGGTAGAGGGCGGAGACTGGAGCCTGGACCCGATCTGGGAAGACAGGTATGGCCGCTGTAACGGAGTCACAGAGGACTTGTTCGGAGCCTACAACGTCGTGGGCGTAGCTCAGGTCCCCGGCGGCAACTGGCACGCCATCATCGCAACCGAGTTGGACGCCGGCTTCGACGTGACGGACCTTGGCACACTTGGCGGAGCGAACAGTGAGGCAGAAGATATCATCGTCGATAGTGACCACGGCATTTCAATAGTTGGTCGAGCCCAGATTCCCAACGGCAGGTGGCGTGCCACGCAGTGGCACGAGGGGGGAAATGGTGAGTGGCAGGCACATGATATGGGCGCCCTGCACAATTCCCAGAGCCAGGCCTCGGCGACATTTCCGCACAACGATGGCCTCCTCGCTGTCGGCAGCTCGTTCCTCAGTAATGGGCGATCCCGCGGCGTCATATTCTGGATGGATGTCATCGGGGATGCGCATGTGTCGCCGCTTGATGCACTCGGTCTCTTCAAGAACAGCAGCGCGTCGGACGGACTCTGGTTACCCGGCGGAACATCCGGCGCGAGCAGTGTCGCGAGCTTCCGCGCTGTGGGTTCTGCCTGGACCGACTTCAACACTCACGATCCGAGCATCTCAACAGGCGTGGTTTGGAGCGGGTTTAGGGTCGGGAATGGCGAGATCCAGTCAGGTAAGTGGGTGGTCCGAGGCTACCCCATCACTTCCACGATGGATATTTGGGGCTGGCAGCCAACCACCCTTTCCGCGATCGGGGAGGGGGGCCTGATCGTGGGCGATGGTCTCTTCGGCGGTCCGGGCAATGATACGTTCCGCGCGTTGGCGATCGCGCCTACAGATGTGCACATGCCGGATGCCATGCAGGTTCTTCACGGTCGGGCGACCAGGTCGAGTTCCGTTGAAGATGCATGGTGGGCCGATGACGAGCGTTTAAGCGTAGTCGCCGGGCGGTCTGAAGAGGGGCGTTTGGTTGATGTCGCGTTCCAGCATCACATGCCCTTCATGCCACCCGGCCCCCTCAGTGTCGAAATCCACCTGACAGCCAGCCTTGTTGCTAAAGGTTCAGCCAACGCCTCGGGCGAGCAGAGGATACTCGTATACAAGCATGCTCTGCAGCAATGGGAAACGGTCTCGACCAGCGCAATTGGTGTTGAACCAACGTCGACGTCGGTCACGCTACCTTGGAGCCAAGGCGATTGGAATGGTGATGGCGTGGTCCGTGTGCGAGTCGTGGCCACTTCGGAGGTCCCGCGCCGCCGGTGGGGCTATGCCGTCGACGAGATCGTGGTGACTGCGTTGCCCTAAGCACGAGTCCAGCACGAGACGCTGGAGAAGGCGGATGATTACGATGATTAGGCGACGAAGGACGAGTTCACGAATACACGTGCCCGTTTGCGCAGCCATTATCTCCGGGCTTGTGACATCCGTAGTGCCGTTGGCCGTGATCGGAAGTGAGGGCGTTCCGAGGGACCTCGCTCGGGAGGCGGAGATCGGACATCTCCTCAAGCCGTCGGGTGCGGAGTCCGCCCCCGGCGACTGCGACAATAGCGGAATCGTCGATCTAACGGATTTCGCAGGCTTCGCACTCGCCGCGCAAGGGCCAGATTGCGGCGGTTCGGCCAACTGCCGTTGCTATGACCTCAACGGGGATGACTGCGTGGATCTCCGGGATTTCGCCGCCTTTCAGGTCGCGTTCGGCACGGCGCAGGGTAGCTCCGGCCCACCGCCGAGTAACATGTTCGTCCTGCAACTCGCCGATTACCACAACCGCTGCACCACCGGCGACGGTGGAGACGGCGCGTGTCACGTCGGCGATCCCTGCTGCCAGACTCAGGCCGGCCCGCCTGAAACACCGTGCGATGTTCTCCAGGATCTTTGGATTCGGGATTGCGACACGAACGGCGACGGGCAGCGCGATCGGAGTGGCACCCTGGACACGCTCGCGGAGTGGAACGACTTCTTCTGGGAGCCCGATGACGCGTGCAACCTGCTGGCGCGGGAACAGTATCCGAACGAGCCGACGGACAGCCCCTACACGAGGCACTTCATCCCGATGTGTACGGACGGTTCAACGCCACCCAAGGGCACGACGGTCTGCCCGGACGGCCAACCCATCATCCAGTGTACTGACGGCACGCGCCCGGCCTTCTACTACTACCCCGCCACGAAACAGACGGATCGCTGGATCATCAAGATCCAGGGTGGAGGGACTTCGTGTTCGGCCGGTGGACTTTCGGATTGCTGGGTCGACGCGCAGCGGGATCATTTCTCGAGCGCCTGGTCCAGAAACGGTTCTTCCAAGGCCTTCCAGGGCATCTTTGCCGCCACTGCGTCACCCCTGGCGGACTACCACCGCGTGGTCATCGACAAGTGCGTGGGTGATCGCAACCAGGGGAGCAGCACGATTCCGCTTCAGGAGTTCTTCGACGACGGCGGCGCCCCCAAGGGCCAGGGGCCGGTCTATTTCCACGGCTACCGAGAATCGCAGGCGCTGCTCGCCTATCTGACCCTCTGGGACCAGAGCGACAAACTCAACGCCGGCAGCCAGATCTCCATCCTGACGCAATCGAACGGCTCGAACGGCTTGTACATGTACCTCGATCGTCTGGCCGAGTTCATCCGGCACGATCCCGCCGACGGGCAGCCGGGAATCGGGCTAACGGGCGCCGACGTCCGCGGGCTGGCGTCCGCGTATGTTCGCGGGTCGGTGGAAGTGGAGAATCTCGTCAACGATCCTTCACAAAACATCTTCGCCTGGAGCGACTATCCGCCGGCGGCATTTGATGACCACATCACAGCGCCGCTGAGCACAACAGCAGCCGCTTTGGCTGACGGGCTGTGGTACTCGCCACTTACGTACTACGACGGAAACGAGTTCAGGCTCTCTAGAGCCTGGGGCACGTTCGTGTCTGATACTGAACTCCCCACCAGCGTCGACGAGATTGTCGGTGTCGCTACGCTGGATGAGAGCTGCTTTGCCGCACACGGTCTTAACGGTGGCGGTGGAGGCAACGTGGAAGCCTGCCTCGACAGTATGCACGTTCTGATGAACCACGTGACCACGCCCGTGTTCCTGGCGCCGCAACTTTACGACTTCAAGCTCAGGAAGACCGCACTGCAAAGCTACACAAGGCTGACCGAGTCCTTCCTTGACGTGGGATACCTGCCGGATGCCGGCAGTGTCTGCGGCTCGCACGACGAGAATTTCGTGTGCGCCGACCCATCTCAATGTCCCGACGGAGCTTCGCCCTGCGACCCGCGATACGCGCTAACACCTGAATACGATCCCATCGATTTTGCCCAGCGCGTCCGGGCGATCACGCGAGGCGCCGCTGACCGCTCCACGGGCACACCGGAGGAAAGCCCGGCTGATGTCGGGGCTCCGGTCGGACACGCAGTCTTCGCGCCTGAGTGGAACACGCATTCGGGCTGGGCCGACATGGAGAAGATGGACTACCGAATGTGCGACGATGCGGACGCCGAGGACTGTGCATGGCGAAGCGCTCCGCTCTGGGTGGCGCTGAGAGCGTGGCTCGAACTAGACGCCACAGTCATTTGTGTGGAGCAGGACGATCCCGGAATCGATCCGGATCGCCCATTGACCCCCTGGTCGGAAACCACGCCGGGGCCGCTGCTCGACGATCGCTGTGGGCTGGCGCCCGAGTAGTCGCGCCCGAACGCCGCCTTGACCGCCGTACGGAAAGACCGTGCGTGCAATGCGTATACGAACACCGGAGGACATATGAGAACTACGACCGCACAAACGTTATGGCTACTGTGGCTGACCGTGCCGGGTTCGATGGCCGTGGCCCAACCGCCAAGCAGCGGCTCGATCCCGGGCGATTGCGACAACAACGGTTTCGTCGACCTGACGGATTTCGCAGGCTTCACGTTGGCTGCGCAAGGACCGGACTGCGCTGGTTCGGGCAACTGCCGTTGCTATGACCTCAACGCTGACGGATGCGTGAACCTGGCGGACTTCGCCGCGTTACAGGTCGCTTTCGGCACGGCACAGGATAGCTCCGGCCCGCCACCGAGCAACCTCTTCGTCTCGCAGCTTGCGGATTACCACGACCGCTGCACCGCCGACGATGGCGGGGACGGTGCGTGCCACGTCGGCGATCCTTGCTGCCAGACGCAGGTCGGCCCGCCCGAAACACCGTGCGATGTCTTTCAGGGGCAATGGGTCCAGGTGTGCGATCGGGACAGCGATGGCGAGCGCGATCTGCGTGCGAACCTGGACACGCTCGCCGAGTGGAACGACTTCCTTTGGGAACCCGATGACGCATGCAACCTTCTTGCCCGGGAACACTACCCGCACGGGCAGACGGACAGGCCCTACACCAGGTATTTCATTCCGATGTGTACGGACGGTTCGACACCGCCCAAGGGCACGACGGTTTGCCCGGACGGCCAGCCCATCATCCAATGTACCGACGGCACGCGCCCGGCCTTTTACTACAAGCCCCCTGCGGCCGAGCGCGGGGCGTCCGATCGCTGGATCATCAAAGTCCAATCGGGAGGAAGCGCCTGCCGCGCCGATTGCTGGGAGGACGAGGATCGGTCGGCTTTTACGAGTGCGTGGGCCGGAACCGCCGCCACCAGGACGGCCACGGGGCTGTACAAGCCGTTCGATAGCTGGCCGTTCGCGTCCTACAATCGCATCATCATCGACAAATGCGTAGGCGACCGAAACTGCGGGTCCAATACGATTCCGGTTACGAACTTCTATGCCGACGACGGCACGCCCAAGGGCCAGGGCCCGATCTACTTCCACGGCTACCGTGAGTTGGAGGCATTGGTCGCCTATCTCACGGTTTGGGATGAGCCCAATACGCTGACGCCGACCAGCCAGATCTCCTTCGCCGCGCACTCGAACGGCTCCAACGGCATGTACATGTACATCGATCGGTTGGCCGACTTCATCCGCCATGATCCCGCCGACGGCCAGCCGGGGCTCGGGCTGACCGGCGCTGACGTCCGCGGCCTCGCCTCCGGTTACGTTCGCCCGTCCGTCGAGGTGGAGAACCTCGTCAACAATCCGCTGCGAGACATCTTCTATTGGAACAGTTATGCGTGGCCCGACTTCGATGACCACATCACCGCACCGTTCAGTACCGGCCTGCCGGACTCCGCCAACGGGCTGTGGTATTCGTCACTCGTGTACCGCGACGGATACGAGTTTAGGGTCAGCCGAAACTGGGGGGGGCTGCTGTTCGATACCGGTACCCCCACGTCGATTGACCAGGTCGTGGGGGTGAACACGCTCGACGAGAGTTGCTTCCACGAACACGGCCTGAACGGCGGCCCGGGAGATAACGTGGAGGCCTGCCTCGACAGCATGCACGTTCTGATGAACCACGTGACCACGCCGATCTTCCTGGCGCCGCAACTGTACGATCCCGCTATCAAAGATACCGGACTGCTCAGCTATACCAGGATCACGGACTCCTTCTTCGATCTGGGCTACACGCCCGACCCCGGAAGCCTCTGCGGATCGCACGACGAGAACTTCGCCTGCACAGAGCAGGCTTCCTGCCCGGACGACATGCCCTGTGACATGCTCCAAACCAAAGACGCGGTTTACGACAACATCGACTTCGCACTCCGCGTACGCGCCGTGGCACGAGGCGCCGTGGACCGATCCACCGGCTCACCGGAGGAAAGCCCAGCCGATGTGCCGGCCCCCGTGGGCCATGCCGTGTTCGCGCCGGAATGGGCCTCGCACGACAGCTTCGAGAAGCCCCAGAAGATGGACTATCAGATCTGCGACGACGACGGCTCGGGTAACTGCGCATGGCTCAGCGCTCCGTTATGGGCCGCGCTGAAGTCGTGGCTCGAGTACGACGCCACCGTGATCTGTGTGGAACGGGACACCGCGGGGATCGACCCCAACCGTCCGCTTACCTCCTGGTCCGAAACCACGCCCGGCCCGCTGCTCGATACGCGCTGCGGCGTTCGGAGCGATTAGTCGTGCCGTCAAACCCATGACCCGTCATCGCACGCGCCGCTTCGGTGGTCGCATCCGACCATTTGCACAGCTCCGCCTTTCCCGGATAATCGAGCGACTCGTCCGAGCGTTCGAAATCGAGACAACCTGTATGCCACAAGTAGGCACGGCGAAGCCGCTCCGGGAGACTCGGAGCCCATCGGTCCGTAGGTTCCTATCCACCGGGAGATGAGAAATGTTGACGTTGGCAGAGCTTTGGTTACCGATCCTGCTGTCCGCGGTGTTCGTGTTCATCGCGAGTTCGATCTTTCACATGGCGATCCCGATCCACAAGGGCGACTGGAAGAAGCTGCCCGGCGAGGAGAAGGTGTTGGCGGAGATGCGAAACCAGAGCGTCCGGCCCGGCGCCTACATGTTCCCGTCCTGTGAGTCATACAAGGACATGTGCAACGAGGAGATGACCGAGAAGTACAAGCAAGGCCCCGTCGGCCACGTCACGGTTTTGCCGAACGGACCGCCGTCGATGGGCAAGGCCCTGGTGCTCTGGTTCATTTACACGCTTGTCATCGGACTGTTCGTCGGATACACGGGAATACTTGGCGGGCTGGATCGCGGCGCGGCCTATTCCGCCGTGTTCCGGTTCACCGGCACCGTGGCGCTTCTGGCGTACGCCGTCACCGCGCTACCTGATGCGATCTGGAAGGGCCAGCCGTGGAGCGTCACCGGGAAGTTCATCTTCGACGGTCTGATCTACGGACTGGTGACAGCCGGCACGTTCGGTTGGCTTTGGCCCGAGGTGGTTTAAGCAGACCCTGAGTCGGGCTGACGCAGGGTTCGTAAGGCGTCCTCGGTCACGTGATCGGTGACGACGTGCCGCAGGATCGTCTGTACCAGCAACTTGCGATCGATCGGCTTGGTGGTGTAGTCATTGCAGCCGGCATCGAGGCACTTCTGTCTGTCGTGCGGCATGGCATGGGCGGTCAGTGCGATGATCGGCTCGCGATAGCCCCGGCTCCGTAGCAGCCGTGTAGCCGTGTAGCCGTCCATCACGGGCATCTGCATGTCCATGAGGATCACGTCGAACGGGTGGTCCTGTGCATGGGCCGCAGTCGCCGCATCCATCGCCAGTTTGCCGTTCTCCTCGACGCAGACCTCCGCGCCGGCGGCCTTGAGGATGTGAGCGATGAGACGCTGGTTGTCCGGTCCGTCTTCGGCGAGAAGTATCCGGTAGCCCGCAAGCGACGAGGCGGCCGTCGCGACGGTTGCGGGAGAATCGACCGGCGTGGCGTCGGCTGGATCATCGACCGGCCCATCGTCGTCGACGCTGCAGGCTGCGATCGTCGCGCGAAACACACTTCCGATGCCTTCTTCGGTCTTGACGACGATCACATCGCCACCGAGCAGTTCCGCGAATCGTCGGCTGATCGTCAGCCCGAGGCCCGTGCCGCCGGACGTTCGTGTCATCGAGTCGTCGGCTTGCGTGAAGGCTTCGAATAGCTTTCCGGCCCGTTCGTGACTCATGCCGCAGCCGGTGTCGACTACGTCGAACTGAAGCAGCGTCCGATCAACATCGTCCGCCTGGCTCATCACGAGTCGGACCTCGAC
>JAJDDX010000478.1 GCA_029260055.1 Phycisphaerae bacterium | reverse complement strand
GCTAGAATTCAAGTGGTCGCGCACCCAGGCCCGGTTCGAGGGGGACACAGCGGATTCGGGTCGGCGCGACGCGGTGCTGGATTTTCTGCGGGTCGTCGCCGAGGCGGCGGACGCTCAGGCAGTGGATGCCATCCAGCGGGGGCTCCTGGTCAATCAGGTTGCGCACTTGTTGCGGATGAATCGATCCGAGGTGGATCGGCTGGTTCGGCGTCTCGGTGCCGGCGGCGCTCGACGCCGCGACACCGATCACGCGCCGCGTGCGAGGCGCCGGACGGTGCCGCCGGACCAGGAACAGGCCGCGTGGACTCACGTGTTGGAGGTCCTGCTTAACGAGCCGGGGCTGTGGGCGGACACGACGGAGCTACCCGGCTATCAGGCGATCGTGGACCGCCGCGATCGCGAGATCGCGAGAGTCATAAGCGACCTGCACGACACGCTCGGCGAGTTTCGCTTGAGCGACGTGCTTTCGCGTTTCTCGGATGAAGGCCTTGCGCAGCGTGCCACCGAACTGGCAGCGCGCGGAGCGGCGAGGGGGAATTACGAGGGTACTTTTGTCTTGGCGCTCGAGCGAATTCAAAGCACCGCGGAATCGAGAATCCTCGATCAGCGGGCGGTAGGGCTCGATTTGACCGAACCCGAGCGGGCAAGCGGCGCAATCGACGAAGACAAGCCCGTACTGGACGGATTGATGGGGCATCGGCACTTCGCGCCACGACGTTTACTGCGTCAGGCCGCGAATGTGACTTCAGCGGCCGCTGACGAAGCAGTGGCGGACGACAGGACTGTGGAGCAACGATGAGCGAAGTAGTAGAACAACCTATTGTGGATCCGATTGGGCGTGCGACCAGCGAGCTCATGCGGCTCGGGAAGCAGCGTGGTTATGTCACGTGGGAGGAGATGAATGAGATCCTTCCCGATGACGCCATCGACCCTTCCCAACTCGAGATGATCATGATGCGTCTCGAGGATGCCAAGATTGAGACGCTCGACGAGGTCGACGCCAGACACTTCGAACGGAAGCGCAAGGGCGGCAAGGCCGACGCGGCCAGCGATGAAGACACCGCCGCGCGCGAGCTTCGGCCCGAAGAGGAGGTTGGGGCCAAACGCATCGACGATCCGGTGCGCATGTACCTGACGCAGATGGGCGAAATCCCCCTGCTCACCAGAGAGGAAGAGATTCGTCTCGCGAAGAAGATCGAACTGACGCGGATGGCGTTCCGGCAGAAAGTGCTCGAGAGCGACTACTGCGCGTCACTCGCGGTCGAGATTCTTCAGCAGGTCCAGGAAGGCCGGCTGCCGTTCGACCGGACGATGAAGATTTCAACGTCCGAGCACGCAGCCAAGACGCGGATCAGCTCGCGCATCCCCGTCAACCTCGTCACGGTCCGTGAGTTGATGCGCCACAACGAAGAGGCCTGGACGCAACTCCACACGGGTCGCAAGGCGGCAGCGCTGCGCCGAGAGATCGAACGCGGCATTCGCTCCAGGCGGCGGAAGACGTCCAAGCTGCTCGAGGAACTCTCGCTGCGTACGAGCCGCATCCAGCCTCTGATGAAGAAGCTCAAAGGCCTCTATCGCAAGATGAGGGAACTCGAAGGGCGCATCGTGCAGCAGCAGAAGCGGCGCACCATGCTGGACGAGGACTTCCTCGCCATGAAGGACGAGCTGTCGGGCATCCAGTCGCTCTGCCTGGAGAAGTCCGACGCGCTGGGCGGAAGGCTCAAGTCCATCCACCGCGTCTTCTCCGAGTATGAGGACGCCAAACGAAAGCTCTCCGGCGGTAACCTCCGCCTCGTGGTGAGTATCGCCAAGAAGTATCGCAACCGCGGCCTGAGCTTCCTGGACATCATCCAGGAGGGTAACACGGGCCTGATGCGAGCCGTCGACAAGTACGAGTACAAGCGCGGCTACAAGTTCAGCACGTACGCTACCTGGTGGATTCGCCAGGCCATTACCAGGGCCATCGCCGATCATGCCCGGACCATTCGTATTCCAGTCCACATGATCGAGACCATGAGCCGCCTGCGCAACATCAGCAAAGAGCTGCTGCAGGACCTCGGCCGCGAGCCGACGATCGACGAGATCGCACGCCGCGCGAAGATGCCCGTCAGCGAGTGTCGACGCGTACTGAAGATCTCACGTCATCCGATCTCGCTGGATCGGCCCGTCGGGGAGAGCGAAGATTCCTACTTCGGTGACTTCATCGAAGACGACCGAATCGAGTCGCCCTCGAACACAGCCGGCGGCGGCATGCTCAAGGACCGCGTCGAAGAAGTGCTCAAGACGTTGACCTATCGCGAGCGTGAGATCATCAAGCTACGCTACGGTATCGGCGACGGGTACACCTATACGCTGGAGGAGGTCGGTAAGATCTTCAAGGTGACACGCGAGCGCGTGCGGCAGGTGGAGGCCAAGGCCATCCGCAAGCTGCAGCACCCGGTGCGTGCGAGGAAACTGGAAGGGTTCCTGGAGAACCTGTCGATGCCCGTGGCGTCGTAGGACGCCCGGCCCGCACCGCGTCTTGCGACGTGTGGCGATCCGCTTTGATCCGAATGAGCCCGCGAGTTCCGTTTGCCGGTACTCGCGGGCTCTTTTCATGCGCCGCCACTTTGCGTGCCTCGGCTGCGACCGCGGGAACTTGCCCGCGGGTCGGAACGTGCTAGAGTGATTGACTCACGCTTCGAGGGAGTGTCCGGACGCCTGGTGGGTCCCGCGGCCTTCAAAGCCGTTGAGGCGTTGCTGACGTAGCGCCTGGTGGGTTCGATTCCCATCCACTCCCGTGCATTTTTCACGTTTTTTATAGACCCAATTCACTTGTGAGTCAGTTTGTGAGTGAGTATGATGCCCTTTTCTGGTCCAAGAGGGCGGTTTTGTGGCAGCCGAAAAACCACATCGACGTGGACCATCGCCAAAGTTCGTCAGGGACAGCGAGGGTCGTGAGGTCCATGGACTCCGTGCAGCCAAGACAAATCGAACAGACCAGGCCGGTCAGCCGATCATCCGATACTACTCGTTCGACGAGACCAGGAAGAAGGTCTATCACGGCGACAACCGAGACAAACAACTAGCCGTCTTTCGATTCAAGCAGTGGGAAGCTCAACGCGCGGACGAGCGGGTGCGGTTTCGAACCGACGAACACGAGACAGCGATCCGCGACACCTTTGACGCCATTCGGTTCTCGCTTGATGTGAAACAGAGGAAGAAGGCCGGGCTGCCACCAAAAAGCGTTCCGATCGATGCCGACGTTCTGGAAGTTCAGGTCTGGGCGTGGCTCCGGAAGATCATGCTCGCCGATCCGAAGCTTGCAGCGCAGAAGCTGGGTATTCCGGAAGTAGCCCGGCTGGAATCGCTACCGAAGCCCACGTCCACCTCGCTTCGATCCATCGGAGACCTCTACTACGACGACAAAGCCGACATCACCAAGAAGGAACGGGCGAAGGCGAAGACCTGGTGGGCCGAGTTCTGCCGCTATGTCGATGTCAGCATGGTTGAAGACTTGGACCACGAGCAGTTCCGCAAGTATGCCAACCGGATTAAGGCCGAGCAGCAAGAAACATCCAAGGTAACGAACAAGCCCCGATCGACGAGCTTCATCCGCAATCGGTTCCTGATGATTCGCACGATTCTCAAGTATGCCCACGAAGCCCGCCGAATCCAACCCGAACTCTACGCTCGGCTTCGCATGGATTGGAAGCAGCCGCTCAAAGCACCAAGACGCAAACGTGGCACCGCTCTGTTGATCAAACCGGAGGAGTTTCACGCCATGTACGACGCGGCGACAACGACGATCGATCGCTGTCTCCTGCTCACAGGACTCAACGCGGCGTTGTATCCAGCGGATCTCAGCCGGTTACGCTGGGAGCCCCACCTGGATCTTGAGAATCGCCATCTCGTCTTCGTGCGGGAAAAGAGCGGCACCGACGACACGGAGGGCGTGGTCCGCGTAGCAGTACTTTGGCCGGAGACGAACCGTCAACTCAAACGGCTCTTCGTCGAGCAGGAAGAATCCGGTATGCTTGAGAAGAACGTCGTCTTCCTTTCACGCATGCGGAGAGCCATGCATTCGGACACGATTTACGATCATTTCATTCGACTTCGCAAGGAGGCAAAGATCAGGCGGAGAATAGCGACTGAACACCTTCGGGATTCAGCGACGACGATTGCTGCCCGCTTCGCACCGCAAGCACAGTATCAGGCGCTGATGGGCCACGTCGTCGGGTCGGAGGCTGACGATAGCTACATACTCAAGAACCCCGCCTTCGTGAAGGAAGCCTGCTTGGCGATTCGTCGCTATTACAGGATTGCAGACCTGCCCAGGCCGAGTTAGGCAGCTACCGTGCTGCCACCGAGGGCGGGGCGTCCGAGTCGATTGCGAAAACCCTAGCCGGGCATAAGATCACCGGCATGGGTGACGCCCACGACCGAATGGAGTGAAAAATGGTATTAGAATGGCTCATTGGGTACTCCCTCACTCGCCTCGCCGACCCTCTCCTTGACCCACAGCTGGAGCGGAAGCTCCGCAAGTTTGCTGACGATTGGGCAGCTTCGCTACCTTCGGGTTTCTCTCTTGAATTTAGGGCCATCTTCGATTCAGGAGAACAAGATCTGGCTGGGGCCGCCCATAGTCGGCTGAGACAGTCACTGTGCCAGGACCGCTCCGCCCCAATGTCGCTCTGGCTGAGTTCATTAAAGGAGCGATGGGAGCAGGTGAGGGCGCGGCTTGGGGACGACGCCGATCATTTCTTTCAAAGACCATGGAGTGAAGTCGAGCCGCATCTGGAAAAGCTCGCTTTTGGCCTGAACAGACTTTACCAAGAAGATCCAATTGCATCCCGTGTGGCGATCCAGACTGCTCTTGGACGTCAAGGTCTAAAGCTCGACGAGGCAGTGGCGCTACTTGGGGCCCTCACCTCTCGACTCGAAGAAGCCAAGCCCGATGACTCATCCGAACAGATGAAGAAAGCAGTAGACAGGTTCTCCGAACATGCAATACACGAGTTCTTGACTGCGAAATACAGGAATTATCCTCTTCTTCAGAAGGCCGGGCACACCTACGCTGTGGCCGTTTATCCGGCCAAGGACAGTCAACGTCAGAATCCGGACTCAGTATTGGGGACGCTGGATGCAGCAACCTTATACGCGCCGGGCACCGGAGTTAGTTGCGATGAATATCGGATGCACGCACATCGCATCTCACTAGAAGGATACAACCGGATTACGTTTGCGTCCAGAAAGCTCGCTTGTGAACCGCGAATCTCCCTTGACTGCTATCTTGGATCATACTTTGATACTCTGGACACCTGTGACGCCCTCGAATGGGAGTTATTGTCGCAATCAATGCATTTCGACTGTCGGACTCAGGCAGGCATCAAGGGACTAGAGTCGGCCCTACCGCTCAGAAACTCCATTCACAGCGCGTCGCCCGATCCGGTGTTAAATGGAACCGGACGGTGTGCCGGTATCGCAGTATCTACGCTTCTCGCCTTTCATGACGCTGAAGGCTTACGTCTTCTCGTTCATCGACGAGGGCCAGAGTCAGTCTTGATGCACAGGAATCTCTCGCACGTCATTCCATCGTTCATGTTTCAACCTGCGACCGGAGAGTTCCACCAGGAGCACTCTGTCGTAAACAACTTTTATCGAGAGTACCTTGAAGAGCTTTTCGACCGCCCCGAGCCGGGGGGCTCACAGCTGGACCCGAAGTACTTCTATAGCGATCCACGCCTTGTCTATCTTCTGGAATTGCTCGAACAAGGAGATGCGATCCTGGAACTGACAGGCGCTGCTGTAAGCCTGTTCAGCTTCAGGCCTGAGGTATGTCTGCTACTCTACATCAAAACCCCGGAGTGGTTTCAGAGACATCTCGACGGCGGTGAGGACTTTGGTTTCAAGATTTGCAATGAGTTCACGACAATCCCGAACTTGGAAAAGGATCGGCCCCTTCCCATCGGGCGCATCAAGTATTGCGATGATGATGAGGAATACCTGGAATGTGCTCCGCTCCACCCGACTGAGATTGTACCAGCAGGAGCAGCGGCGTTTTGGCTCGGAGCTGAGAGACTCAGGGTACTTCAAGAATCGTGAGGCGGTGTCTAGTCCGACTGGGTTGGATTCGTGGCGGGAAGTTCTCTGCCACTAACGAGGGCGGTACATTGGGGATGATCGTCAGGGTCTTGGGGGAGATAAGTCCAGCGGCATGAGCGATGACTATATCGATCGGAGCCCGAAAGTGGTTGCGGGCGCTTGCGAGGCAATTGACTAGTATTGGTTCGGCGGGACGAGAGGGGTCAGCCTGTCATTGGGCAGGTTAGAACCGGCCACCGCTGGGCGGGTTAAAACCGGCCAGTAGTGATCGTTCTTCTATACCTCATTTCGCCGGTTCGCTGCAAGCCCCGCTCTTGGCGGCGGGTTGCCTGGTTGCCTTCTTGTCCGC
>JAJDDX010000477.1 GCA_029260055.1 Phycisphaerae bacterium | reverse complement strand
CCGCCGCCGACGAACTGGAAGTTCTCGACGATGACTTCGTGCTTGCTGCGCTTTTGGCCGTCCTTTTCCCATTGATCGAGGCTCAATCGCCCTTCCACGAGCACGGGCTTCCCCTTGCTCATATACTGGTTGAAGACCTCGCCGCCGCGTCCGAAAAGCGTGCAGTCCACGAAGCAGACCTCTTCGCGGTCGCCGCCGTCGCGATCCTTGAACTTGCGGTTGGTCGCGATCCCGAACTTGCACACCGCCGTGTTCGATGGCGTGTAGCTCAGTTGCGGATCGCGGGTCAAGTTCCCCATCAGCACGATGCGGTTGTAACTAGCCATATCGTCACCTCGTTTGCGGTTGCACTTTCGACCCGATCACGACGCACGCTTGGCGCAAGAGTGCCTACTCGCCCGACGGCGCATCGCCCGACGGCTCGGCACCCGCGGCCTCCGGCTCCGCGACGGCGGTCGCCGCGGGCGCAGGCTCGGGCGCAGGCGCAGGTCGCGCCTCGGCGGGCGCGGCCGCGGCCGGCCTCGGCGAGCGAGGCCTGTCGTCGCCGTAGCCCTCCTCGTCCTCCGCACCGTGCGACGCCACCGCGCGCTCCATCATGTCCTGCGTGACCCCATCGGCCCGCAGAATCAGCACGCGCAGCACGTTCTCCGAGATCTTCACGTCACGTTCGATCCCGCCGATACGCTCCGGATGGCCATTGAAGTACGTAAGTACGTACACCCCGCGTTTGCGTCCCTTGACCTTGTACGCCAGGCGCCTCTCGTCCCATTTCTTGCAGAAGACCAATTCACCATCCGCACGCTCCATGAGCCTGCGAATCTCGGTCTCGCAATCATCGAACGAAGCCCCGAACGTCGGGTCGAGCAGGAACATCGCTTCGTATTGATTCAACGTCTCTCAACTCCTATGGATATCGAGCATTCCCACATCGTTGCATTATTCATCGGTCCGCCCGCCTTCCGGGGACGGATCTCCGTTAAACCTCGTCATCGTCAGATCGCAGCCGTGCTCGATCCAACTCTCGACCGCGTCGGCCGCCCGCCGCGTCGCGGGCTCCATGACCGCCTGTTCGTCGTCGCCGAACCGCGACGTGACGTAACTCGACGCGTCGCCCAGCGGCTCCCCAATCCCAATCCGCAGCCGGCACCACTCGTCGCTGCCGACGTGTCGCATCACGTCGCTCAGGCCGTTGTGCCCGCCGGGTGAACCACCCGCTCGCATCCGCAACCGCCCCACCGGAAGCGCCATGTCGTCCGAGACGACCAACAAGTCCGACAGTTCCAGCTTGTAGAACCGCCCGGCTGCGAGCACCGCCGAACCACTGCGGTTCATGTAGGTCGTCGGCTTGAGGAGCACCACCTGCTCCCCGTGAGCACTGCCCTTACCGAACCACGCGTGGAACTTCTCGGTCTTCAGGTCGATCGACCATCGCGACGCGAACTCGTCCACGACCGCGAAGCCGACATTGTGTCGCGTCCCGGTGTACTTCGGACCGGGGTTGCCAAGACCGACGATCAGCTTCACAGCGTCAGTCCGCCCTTAGCCTAAGATCCGCTCTTGCCTTCTTCTTCATCCTTGCGGACGCGCCCGATCCGCTCGGGCTCGACGCCTCCGTCTTCCGATTCCTCGGTCGCTTCGTCGTCGGACACCGCGGTCACCGGCGCGTGGATAGTCACGATCCGCTCGTTCGGGTCACCGGTCGGATTAACGCCTTCCGGAAGGTCCAGGTCCTTGACCAAGAGCGAATCCCCGACCTCGAGCTCGGTCACGATCGGGCGCACGACCTCGGGGATGTCCGTCACCCGGCATTCCAGCTCGATGGCCGACATGTGCAGGTCGAGCAGGCCGCCGTGCGTCGCACCCTTGGGCGTGCCGCGAAGCTCGATGCCCACGGTGACCTTCACACGCTCGTCGAGGTCCACGCGCGTCAGGTCCATATGGACGGGCGTCGCATTCATGTGGTCGTACTGCACGTCCTTGATCAGGCACTGCTGGCTCTTGCCGGCAAGCTCGATGTGGAGCGTGTGCGCGCCGTGTTCCAGCGCGACCTCGACCTCGTGATGCTCCAACGTCACCGTCTGGACGCCCTCGCCGTGGCCGTAAATGATCGCCGGAAGCCGACCGGCCGCACGAATCGCCCGAGCCGCCCGCGTGCCGATTTGGTCGCGAGCCTCGGCCTTGAGTGTCAAAGTCTCCGCCACGTCAATACTCTCCCACGCCGCCTAAAAGAACAGCGCGCTGACAGACCTATGTTCGTGAATACGCCGAATGGCCTCACCGATCAGGTCGGCCACCGACAATACCGTTAAGTTCTTCAAACCCTTGCTGACCTCGTCGCGAAGCGGAACCGTGTCGGTCACGACGATCTCGACCAGCTCAGCCTGACGAAGCCGTTCGATCGCCGGACCGGCGAACACGCCGTGCGTCGCCCCGACGAACACGCGCTTGGCACCGTGCTCGCGAACGAGCCTCGCCGCCTCGCACACGGTCCCGGCAGTCGTGATCATGTCGTCGAACATCAACACGTCCTTACCTTCGACGTTTCCGATGATGTTGACGGCCAAGGTCGAATCGCCGCTGAGGCGCCGCTTGTGAATCACCGCGAGTTCCGCCCCCAATCGCGAGGCGAAATCGCTCCCGAACTTGATGTTGCCCACGTCCGGCGACACCAGCACGGCGTTCTTCACGTCGTGATCCAGCAGGTGCCGCGTGAGCACCGGTGCAGCCGTCAGGTGATCCACTGGAATATCGAAAAAGCCCTGAATCTGATCCGCGTGCAAGTTCATCGTCAGCGCCCGGTCGGCGCCGGCTGTCGCCAGCATGTTCGCGACCAGCTTCGCCGTGATCGGCGTCCGACCCTCCGACTTACGGTCCTGACGGGCGTACCCGTAGTAGGGTATGACCGCCGTGATGCGCTTGGCGCTGGCTCGCCTCAGCGAATCGATGAAGATCAGCAGTTCCATCAGGTTGTCGTTGACCGGCGGCGAGGTCGATTGCACGACGAAGCAGTCCTTGCCGCGCACGTCGTCTTCGATCTTGACGAGGGTCTCGCCGTCGGGAAACGGGCTCATCGTGACGCGACCACGCGGCACGTCGAGATACGCGCAGATCTTGTCAGCGAGCGCCGCACCGGCGGTCCCGCCGAAGACAACCATGCCGTCGGAACCCGATTCAGTCGCTTTTCGAGCTGCACTCATGACGCGCCAACTCCTTGAAACGCCGTCTGCTTGACCGCAGTGCCGTCATCCACGACCTCGCCCGCCTCCACGCAGGCGTACGGACCTACGCGACAACCCTCTCCGATCGTCGCCCCGACGCCGACGAAACTGAACGGATAGACGACCGAGTCACGCCCGATCGACACGTCCGCCTCGATCCAGGTATTGTCCGGATCGACGATCGTCACGCCTTCATTCATCAGCCGAAGCTGAATTCTATCTTCCATGGCACGAGCGGCCCTCGCCAGATCGAGCCGCGTATTGATACCCATCGCGTCCTCAGCCGGCACGCTCGTAACGGCCGAAACACCCTCGCCACCGTCCCGCAGAGCTTTGACCGCGTCGGTCAGATAGACCTCGCCGGTGTCCGCCGAGGGCTTGATCTCATCCAGCGTGCCGAACAGTCGCCGAGCATCAAAGCAGTAGTAGCTCGGGTTGACCTCGAAAACCTCGCGCTGCTCCTTCGAGCAATCCCGGTGCTCGACGATCGCTTCGAGCTTCCCGTCACCGTCTCGAATGATCCGCCCGTATCCCGTCGGATCGTCCAGAACCGTCGTGGCAAGCGCCAAGGCGTCACCCGATTCCTCGCGAGACTCGAGTAGCTCGATCACCGTCTCACGACGCAGCAGCGGCATATCCCCGGCGACGACCAGTACGCTGCCGTCAAAGCCTTCCAGGGCATCGCGGCACACCTGTACCGCATGGCCGGTGCCGTTCTGCTCGACCTGCTCGACCCAAGTCACGTCCAGGTCGGCACTGAACCGATCGATCACCTGGTCCTTCCCGTGACCCACCACGGCGATGATGCGGTCCACACAAGCCAGACGGCACGCACTGAGCACGTAACCCAGCATCGGACGCCCGCAAATCTCGTGCAGCACCTTCGGCAGATCGGAGCGCATCCGAGTGCTCTTGCCCGCCGCCAGAATGATCGCAGCCGTCTCCGCCAACGCGGTGATCCTCGCAAGCTGTGGTATCGGGTCCGAAGAGCCCGCCGAGCGGTCGCCAAGACCGCTCCGTGGTCATTCACCGCAACAACCCGGCCAGGACTCGAACCTGAAACGCCAGGACCAAAACCTGGTGTGTTACCGATTACACCACCGGGTTATCAACCGGCTATCGCGCTGGCGCCCCGGACGACACCCGTGACGACAAGCCGCGGCCGCCCTCGTCCTGCAAGACCGCGGAGATCTTCTGGAAGGACGCGGCTGAAGGCCCGAAATCGAGGCCTAAGCGCTCCGCCGCGAAGAGAAGCGCCCACTCCCTGCCGGTCCGACCCGCCTGCGATCCCTCGCAGCCTGACCGCCCTTTGAGGCAAGGATGCCCCGGAGATTCCGGGCTTTCACGGCTGGGAGCCGCTATTGCGACCTCAGCCGAGTCGCGGAAGGTAAGTCACAGGAGGGCACAAGTCAAGAGCGGCAGGCCGCTCTTCCCGAACGCAGTCCCCTGCAACCTCGGCTGTCCGATCACTCAGCGTGCGGTCGGCGATGCGGGGGATGTCGACTCGGCTTGCGTTTCGGCCGTCTTGGGTGCAATCGCAATAGCGTCGAGGGTTGTGCCATCATCAAGGAGTTTCAAGACCGATCGCTCGATCCGATAGAGATGGCCCTTAAGAACATGTCGCTCGATGTCCTCCACGGAGACCCACTTTGCCGGGTCCGCCAAATAGCGGACGGTCCGCGACAGCCCGTACAAGGGATGGTAGGCCGAGTAGATGCTCTTGTACCGATTGGTGTTCATCAGGACCGCGTTTCTGGTCCCGTGGGAGATGACAGAACTGACTTTGTCCGCTGCCAACAGGGTGTCCACGGCATGCAGCGCCGTGTAGAAGGCAACGGTAACGATCCAATCTGGATAGTCCGCCGGGATTGAACCGAGGAAGCCGCGATTATGCTTCCACTGACGTCGATGTGCGCTTGAGCTTCCTTCCATAGACCCATCTCGCCATCCCAGGATGCAAGAACCTTCCTGTTTCCGCCCAAGGTATCTGCTGCACCTCAACCATCCCGATGTTGAACGTTTGCCGTAGGTCAAGGTTCAGTTGAGCCAGGTCATCGGCGAGAGCAAAGTCGAACTTGTCGGATGTGGGGCAAAAGAAAAAGGCGATTTTCCCGCCCTGGGGGCTGCAATGGCACGAAGCTACCTGCGCATCGCGCTCGTCCGACCACTGCTGGACAGACTCCATCGCTGATTCGAACTCCCGCATCCAAAGCTCGATGCTTATGTCGAGTTGGCACGCGTTGATGACCTCCTTGCCGGTGCGCACGAAAAGGTCATCATCCGCCGGGTGGATCAGGACCTGTCGGTCCCCATCCTCGCCAGCTTTGATTTGAATCAGGTCGCGTTTGGCTTTCGTTTCTGACATTGACCCGCCTCCTAGCTTCCCAACGCGCAAGCTAGTTCCGGACATGACGCTTAGCTATCTTCATTCTAACTTCGCGCTATCCTCTTGTCAAAACAAGAGTTACGGGTACGCCCGCCTGTGACGTAACATGTTGAACGGACGTATCCTCTGAGTTTATCGGCACTTGTCAACCCGCAGCCGCATTCGGTAGCGCCGCGCCTGTAACAATCGCTCCGAGAAAAAACGCCCCTCGCGCCCTACACATTCGTCACCTGCCAGCGCTTGTGCCGCTCGCCGGGCTTGACTTTCCCGGCGGAATCCGCCAGATTACCCGGCTCGGCTTTTCTGGAGCCGGTGGGATCGGGCCTGAGCGGCCTCCGGCATGGGGCCGGCGGCAACGCCCGTAACCTTGCGATCACGACCGCTAGCGGCGTTGGAGAACACCAAAGTGTACGCAATCATCAGTGACGGCGCTCATCAGTACCGAGTCGAGGAAGGCCAGACCCTCGAGGTCCAGCGAAAGGACCTGCCCGAAGACGCCAAGACGGTTGAATTCGATCGCATCCTCTTCGTAGGCGACCTGGTGGACGGGCCCAAGGTCGGCCAGCCGGTCGTCGAGGGTGCCAAGGTCTCAGCCACGATCCTCGGCGAAATCAAGGCCGACAAGATCATCATCCAGAAGATCCGCCGCCGGAAGGGCTACCGCCTCCGCAAGGGCCATCGCCAAAAGCACCTGCAGATCCGCGTCGAGAAGATCGAACTGTAGGCAGCCAACCGTTTCCCGCGGACGCCATGCTCCGCGGGCCATTCCGCTCAAATACCCAGACAATCACCGTCCGGCTCGCGTTGCGCGCCACCGCCTCGGAACCTTTGCGCAAAGGGACTAGTCGGTCAGTGGTGCGGCCTCTTCGGCCGGCCTCGGGCTGTCAGCCTGTTCTACATCCTCAGCCGGCGGTTTGGCAGCGTACAGCAGGGCCGTCGTCACCAGCGTCGCCGCGTCCGCGGGACGATACCCGACACAGTGCAGGCATGTATGTCCGGCCACGCCGCAGTTGATGTCGTAGGGCGAGTAGATCACCGCCCATCGATCATCTCGCTTTAGGCCGTACAAAACGGGGAAGGCAGCCTTGGCGGGCGGCGGCGCGCCGTGCCGCACCCGGAACATCATCCCGCTAAGCGACTTTTCCCCGCCGGGCAGGAAGGCCCCGCTCATGAGCGGATCGTCGGCCGGGATGAGCTGCCAGGCGGCGGAGCCGAAAAGCCTCGAACCGAAGGCCTGGAACGCCGCGTCGAACTGCTCACTGCCGCAGCACGCGGTTGCCAGAATCGTCCCGCCTCGCGCCAGGAAGGCCTTGATTTCAGCTCGACCCGCGGATCGGAACGCTTTGAAGGTATGGCCGGTGACCCACAGCACGTCGGCACCCGACAGGCGCGCTTGCTCGGCGTTGGTCGGCTGCTTCACCTCGACGACAAGACCCGCGGTACCGGCGAGCTTTCGGCTGAAACGCCGCCACGCCGCCTCACCACTCCACCAGTCACCCTTATGCCTGAGGCGCGCCACGCTCAGACGAGTCGCATCCGGATCGACCGCCGGCTCGCCCTCGGGCCAGTCGAGATATGGCACGAGCCCACCCGACGGCGCCCGGTTGTACGTGGCGTAGACCGTCACGTTGGCGGCCAAGTCGAAATAGCGAGCGTGCTCCCGCACGAGGTCCTGCTGCCAGGCGCAGCAGGCCGCGGTATCGAGTAGGAAGGCGACCGTCCGACAACCGTTGGAAACGCCTAGTAGATCCTCTCCCGGCTTGAGCTTCTCCACCATCGACCAGACCGGGTGGTTCTGGTCGACCGGCCCGACTATCGCACGCGGCAGCACGCGCGCGAACAATTCCCGCATTTCGACGCCGAACTCCGCTTTGCTGCAGCAGGCCATCGCCAGAATCGTCCCGCCGGCCTCCACGAAGCCCCGGAGCTTCGTGGTCGAAGCCTCATCCAACTTCGGCGCGGCGTGCCCACTGATCAGCAGGACCGGAGCATCGAATGCGTCGTCTATGTGCTCGTCGAGGCCGACGCTGCGCCAGGTCACGCGGCTTCCATATTTCCGGCTCAATCGCTCTGTCAGGTTCGCCACGTCGCGCGGGTCGGTATGCCATGGCTCGTGCCCTGCGTGCGTGAGCTTTCCGAACACAGCCGGCATCCGCACGTTGGACAGCGCGAGGATGCCGAAACAGGTGTCGTAGACGTTGCCCCACGACCCGTCGACACCCTGCGAACGCACGAGGCGACGAGCGATCTCGCGAGATAACTCGAGCGATCCGGCACGTTTCCGACCCGAAGCCGCACTCATGCGACTGACGGCGTAGAGGTAATAGGGTTCGGACGCCAGGCGGATGTCCGTGCCGTCAAGCATGAGCAGGCCGGGGATTCCCTCCGAGGACAAGTGCTCGCCGAGCCAACCCCAACCGGCCTCGATCGTGGCGATGATCGACCGGTTCTTGTCGCTCGGCTGACCGCACTTCGCCTTGAAACGGCCATTGAACTTCAGATTCGCGGCGAGGTAACGTTGATCGTAGATCAGATAGAGCGTCGCCACGCCGCCGGCCGTCGCTGCACCGTTCGATAGCTGCATCGGAGATATCGAGCCGTCCGCCGCCGGCGGCGCGAATCCCCAACCGCCGTCAGCGCCAACTCCGCCGAGCCACAACTCCTCTTCGAGACGCCAGATTCGCGCGCCCACGCGAGTACCGGTTCTGGCGGCCTCTGATAGCGCAAGCGTCACGAGGGTCGACGTGATTCTGTCGGCCGGAGGTTGCGGCGGCTTCGCGCCTTTCTCGGACCCACCGGCGGGAGCGGGCGCGTCAGACCAGCCGCCGCTATCCAACTGCTTGCGCATGAGGAACTTGACGTCCTCATCGATCTCACGCTTGTAGCGAACCGGATCGAGCGAACACCAGAGCAACAACGTACAAGCGCGGGCAAACGATGTCCGGGTCTGGCTTCGATCTCTAAAGGCACCCGCCACGCGCACGATGCGCCAGTCAGCCGCCTCGGCGCCGGACTCGCGCAATGCCCATGCGACCAGCGCGGTCAGGGCATTGGGGTAATCTTTGTCGAGGGCGGGGCTGAGCCATCGACCGTCGCGCGCCTGCCTGGCAGTGATGGCCATGACCGCCCGCTCGATCGCTTTTTCAACATCGGCGTTGGTAACTTCGCGTGTTTGGGTAACCTGTTCCGGCGCGCCCGGTAATGGAAGCGGCTGCCCGCTGGCTGAAAACGTGCCAAGCTGGGCAAGCAGGAACAGCGCGGCAGCCGAGTTCGATCGCTTTCGAGTTATCGTCATGGGGTCCCACCCTGTGCCGGATCGGCACATCGTGCTTGCAGGTACAGCATGGCTAGAAGAATGGTATCCACGTCACACCGGCCGGTCAAAGATCTGCATCGTGTTCGCCGGCATGTGGACATTCAACTCGCGTAATGACTACACTTTGGTGTGGCCGATTCACCGCACCAATCCGACCGGACGCTGGTCCCGCTCTTCCCGCTACCGTCGTGCGTCCTGTTTCCCGGCGTGGTCATTCCCTTGCACGTCTTCGAGCCGCGGTATCGGCTGATGGTCGACGGACTCGTGACCGAAGGCCAAGACAAGCGCTACCTGGCGCTGGCGTTGCTCAAGCAGGACTACGAGGAACTGTATGACACGAAGCGCGCGCCGATTCATCAGGTCGTGTGCATCGGTCGATTGATCGACTTCGAGAAGCTCGACGACGGCCGATACAACCTGATGCTGATGGGCTGCGCCCGCGCGAAGATCGAAATGGAGAACCACCGCCGCCCCTACCGCCGAGCACGCCTCGCACCCGTGAAGATGCGGGACGATCTCGAGAACCAGGGCTCCACCGAGGTCATCGACATTGTTCGCGCGCTGATTGACGACCTGGACAACGGTTCGTCGACGGCTCGCAAGGTGTTCGACGAAATGCTCGACGGCGGAGCGGACCTTCCCACCGTCGTCGACCTGCTGACCTACCACCTCATGCCCGCTGAGGATTCCGGACTCAAGTACCGCGTCCTCGAAGAGCCGGCCTTGAGCATCCGCACGCAAATACTACTGCGGTGGCTGCGCTCACGGATCTCCGAGGCAAAGCGCCGCACGGACAAGGACCACCTCGACGGCCCCGACCCGAACCTGAACTAGGGCTGCGTCAACGCTGATCTGACGGGCGGCATGGGCAAACGAGTTTGGACGGGTGGCCCATGTCCTTTGGACATGGGGGAGACGATGAAAGGCATTCCGAAGCCCCGCCGTCTTCCGCACCAACCGTCGGTGAGCATCGCGTCCCCCACCTCCGAAGGAGGCGGGCCACCCGGCGAATCCCGAGGGACACGGGCAAGCTGCTGCTTGCCCATGCCACCCATATCGGTCGTTTGACGAGCTGCCGGCGCCCCGTGGATGTACTATCGCGGCTCTACATCGTTGACGAGCATCAGCCGCACCGACATCGGCTTCATCCAGAACAACACGTCGCCCCATTGGTCCGATTCTTGCCTCGCCCCGGCCACGCGGAACGCGGGACCGCCGTGCGGCGTCGGGCGGATCTGTAGCGACAGCAGCCCGACCATCTGCCGCGGCCAGCTTGTCGGAAGCTTGATCCGATGCTTGTCCGGGCCGTAGTTGATCACCACGATGACCTCGTCGCCGGGCAGCGACCGCGCAAAAGCCAGAATCTTCCGCTCCTCGTCGAGCATCACGGGGCGAAAGTCACCATGCCGCAGCGCCGCATGTTCGTCGCGACGGTTGTTCAGTAGGCGGAGGAGTTCGTAGTAGTCGCCACCCGCCTCTTGCGCTGCATCCTTGCCTTCCGTTGGCTTCTCCCCATCGGTAGCCACACCGGTCGGCCATAGCACGCCCCCTTCAGTTCCGAAGTAGGTAAGCGGCGCGCCGAGGAAGAAGTGGTGAAACACGGTCGCAAGACGGAGTTTGTCTCGATCGCTCTCGGATCCGGGTTCTTTGCCCGCGTTCTCACTCCGTTCGAACGTTGCGTCGAAGGGGAACCGCGAGCGTGCCGGTCCTTCCAGCGGGCTCAACATCGCCACGTGAGCGCCGAGCGAGTATCGTCCGCGAAACGCGACCAGATCATCGACGAACTTCTTGAGCTTGTAGTCCTCGCCGAGCCCGGCGAAGAACAGACGGATCGCCACCCCTGCGTCATGACACATCGCCACACCGCTTCGGGTATTCGCGGTCGGCTCAGTCCTATCGGTGTCGGGACAAGCCGCCGAGAGCCGTCGCTCTGCAACCCAGAGGATTCGCGATGCAACTTTCTTCGCTAACGTTTCGTCGCGCCGCTTCAAGCCGTCCATCAGTGCCACGAAATCGGCGCTGGAACAGAGCACGCCGTCGATTCCCTCGCTCGGATCGCCATCGCCATTGGGGTCAAACCACGCGACTGCGCCTTCGAGGTCTATCGCCCGTTGGGCGGCAGCACCGGATTCCGATTTCGGCAATGCCGAGGGAACGACACGGATCCCTCGACCGTGTGCCAGGCGACACAACGCGACCAAGTCATCGCCCGATGGCATGTAGGAAAGGAGAAGCGCGTTGATCCCGAGCCGCTCGAGACGGTCCATCCTCGGCACGAGCCTCTGCGGGTCGCCTTCCACACGAAGCACGGGTGAGTCTAGCAGCCAAACAGCGTCGTCACAGTACCACCGCGCATCGCGCGCCCAGGAGGGGATGGCCGGCTTCGGTGAGTTGGTCTGTTCACCGGCTCGCGCCGGTACGGACGCAACGGTACACAAGGCCCACACGATCCCGAGCGCGAGGACAGGCAGACGGCACCCGGCGAGCCCGAGCCTCCTTCGCGTGACACGTAACGGCACGCTCGTCGTGCCGCTGGTTTGTCCCTCGATACATCGACCCATGTGCTGCTCCCGTGTCCGAATGTGCCCCAGCCGCAGGCCGAACGCCCGGTGCGCCCGCCGCGTAAAGCCATGATCCCGCTGCAAGACCAATTGTAGTTGTACCCATTTCGGCCGCAAAGACAGCGCGGGCGGGCGCTCCCACCCGCGCCGGACGCCTGCCGCCGGCGGCACCGGCGAGGGCGAATTCAGGGTGATTTTCGAATAATCCGACCTTCGACGCAGATATTTTTTCGGCCCCGCTCGCCCCATTTCGCCCCGCCGCGCGGCACCGCGGGTGAGCGGATCGGCCGGGAATCGCCTCATCTCGCCGGCTCGATGGCGCTTCCACGTGAGATCATGCAACGGGTTTACCCGGCAGGGTTTCTCGCGATCGGCAAGCCTCGATCGAGCGATCGCCCATGGGCGCGGCGCGAGGCGATGACCGGACGAGAAGGCCGTATGCCCCTCCGAAGTGCCCAGACCCGGCGGGACGCAATCCGGGCATCGCCGCGCAGCCGCCGCTTGCCAGCAGGCCGTGGCAGCGCCTGACGCAGCGCGCCCGACATTCGGTTCGACGCCCCCGGCTGCCGCTCCGATCACGTCCGGCCACGCCCGAATTGATCGCCGCGCACCGCGGGCTCAAAGCTGCCGGAAACCCCTATTCTTACAGTACTTACAGCCGACTCGCCGGCCCCGGACCTGCGAAAACCACAGGCACGGCAGCGTCGCGAATTCTCTCGACATCCTGTGCCCCGGCCCGCCAAGACGTCGGTTCGATCGGCCCACAAACGACGACGATGGGTGACAACCCGGGGGCTGTGCGTCCGCCGTTGGCGCCGCCCGGGCTGACCGTCGGGTGCTCCTGCGGGAGCAACGATCCGCGCGATTAGGGCCATGGGCGGCGGCGCCGTCGACGCACGCAGCGGCCTAGCCGCCGGCTGACTGCTACCCGGTTCGGCGAGCGGATCGCCCCGTTTTCGGAGGCGATCCGGTACACGTTCGCGCGGTGGTCGGGCGACCGTCGGCGCGCGGCGCGGCGTGCCACCCGCGAAGGTCACGATTCCGGGGTGCAACTTTCCAGCTATTTTATAGGGAAAAAGTGCTTGAATTCGTAAACCACCGACCGTAGATTCTGCGCCGAGTTGCCGATGGACAGGCATCCATGAAACTGAAAGGAACAGACTCATGGCAAAGAAGAAAGCGAAGACGGTTACAGCGGCGAAGGCCAAGACCAAATCGCAGGTGTTCGGTGAGCTTTCGGAGAAGACGGAACTGACCCGTAAGCAGGTCTCCACGATCTTTGAGGGCCTCGGAGACATGATCAAGAAGGACCTCGGCAAGCGGGGCCCCGGCGTCTTCACCGTACCCGGCCTGATGAAGATCAAGGTCGTCCGCAAGCCCGCCACGAAGGCACGCAAGGGCACCAACCCGTTTACGGGCGAAGAGATGATGTTCAAGGCCAAGCCCGCGCGCAACGTGGTCAAGGTCTTGGCACTCAAGGGCCTCAAGGACATGGTCTAAGAAGTCCTGCCCGTCTTGGTGCGGAAAGAAAGCGGTGGCGGCGGCAAGACTCGCGTCTTGTCGTCGCCTCTTTCCTGCGCGAAGGGCCGGTTAGCGGAAACGATCCACCGCAAACGCGCCGAGTGACGCAAGCTGCAGGAAACACGCCATCACGAATCGAGCCGTGGCCATGTCGGCCTGTTCGTCTAATAGCGCGGACCCGCCCCACACCGCCGACACGATCGCGAACATCTGCAGCAGAGCGGCAAAGAGACGCAAGATGGAGAAGTCGTCCTGACGTCGCATCCGATGAGCACGCTCGAGTAGGTCGCGAATCTGCCCGAGTGTCCGCACCGCTTCATCATCGCCGGCGGGTACGCCGCGACGCGTCGGCGGCGCTTCGGTTCGGTTCGATGGTGTCGACAATTTGGCACTACTCCTCGATGGGCCGAGTATGAGGTCGACGGCTTCACAAAGGTCAAGAGCCACATGGGTGGCTTCGACCGACCGGGCATCGGGCGGATCGGAATCGCCGGAGAGCAAAATCGACTGGCAGTTCGCACGCCGGCCGGCCTGCACGTCACGCGGCGAGTCGCCGATCATCCACGACCGTTTCAGGCTTATGTTCAGCTCGCGGGCGGCTTGAAGCAACATGCCCGGCTTCGGCTTGCGGAGTTCGCTGTCGCGGCGATAGGTCTTGATCTTCGCGTCCGGGCCATCGAGATAGGGACAATAGTACGCCCCGTCGATCCCTACTTCCCCCTCGGCGAGGAGTTCCTCGAACCGGGCATGCACCTCGTCGAGCGTCTCTTCGTCAAAGAGCCCGCGAGCGATGCCCGACTGATTCGACACGACAACGATCAAGAAACCCGCGTCACAGAGACGGCGCAAGGCTTCGACGCAGCCGGGGATGAGTTGCACGTCGTCGGGGTCGCGGATGTATCCGCAATCCTCAATGAGCGTTCCATCGCGATCGAGAAAAACAGCCCTGTTCTTCATCGTCTAAGTCGCCGCCAATCCCTCGAGGATCGCCTGTCGCAAGAGCGGAAGAAGGATCTCGTGATGCCCGATGACCTCGAAGCCGCGACCCGGAGCGACGGGGCGGATCACGACGTTCTGCGACGGGCGGTAATGACGGATCATGTCGAAGTTCGCGGTCGTCATCCTATCCAGGTTCGCGCCGAGGTTCCTCGCTACCGACACCGCCTTGAGGAACACCTCCGGCAAGAGAACCGCCGAGCCGATGTTGAGCCACACGCCGCCCGCATCTGATCCTTCGACAGCGCCCAAATCAGATACGACATCGCAGATCAACCGAAAGTCGTGCATCGATGCCGCACCGAGCGCGGCACCGTCGGCGCCGGCTGACGCGTGAACGGTGTCGGTCCCCAGCGCGACGTGCACGCTCGCGGGAATCGAAGCCTCGAAGGCGGCGGCGAAGACGCTCTGCTCTCGATACGGCGCGTCTCGCTTGACGAGTAGCTGCCCGACCGCAGCGCCGAGGCCGACCTTGTCGCGGTGGGCCGTTTGTGCCGCCTCGTCGAAGAACGCCATGGTCTCACCGACCATGCCGAACGTACCGTCGCGGATCGTCTCGGCCACCTCCTCGCTCGTCTCGCCGCCCGTCGCGAGTTCCACATCGTGAATAGCGCAGGCACCGTTACAGGCGATCGCCTTGATCACGCCGCGATGGATCAGGTCGATCAAGACCGGGCCGCACCCGACCTTGATGACATGGGCGCCGAACGCCACCACGACCGGTCGATCGTGCCTTACCGCCTCGACCACCGCCGCGGCGACCTTGCGAAACGCGACGGCCCCGAGGTAGCCCGGCATCGAATCGAGCAGATCAGCCGCCGATGCGCCGACATCCGGCAACGGCGACGACGATCCAATGGCCGCCTTGTGTCGCCGCTTACCCACACTGTATGTCTCGATTCGCGCCGGATCGATTGGTTTGTACGGTCGTGTCATGTGGTCGTTCGTTTCGCGAGAGCTTCCGATAGCACTTCGTCGAGGATTGTACCGCCATCGGCGACGAAGTCGATTACCACTTTCACCACGTAGATGTCGGCTTCGGCGGCTGCGGGCAGGTCGACGAGCTTCACGGCGTCCTTCTCCGTGGTCAAAAGAAGGTCATGCTCGGGAAACGCGCCGGGCCGAAGAAGGCCGGACAGGTCCCGCTCGGTGTAGCGATGATGATCGGGCCACCACCGCTCGCCGACCACCTCGACGCCCAGTGTTCGGGCTGTCGTTTCAAAGGATCTCGCGTTTCCCAGCGCGGCGAACAGCACGGCCGTTCGTTGTGACAGGTCGGGGCCGGGCGTGTCTGCGTCCGTGCCGTCTAGGCGTTCGATGGCGGAAACGCGATGGGTACACTGCAAGTGCCTCGCTCTGGGTGCGATGGTACGGAGCCTGTCGGTGATCCGCGCGAGTTCGGCTCGCGGAACCTGATCACATCGTGTCAGCGCCACGACATCGGCTCTGCGGAGCGAAGTCACCGGCTCGCGCAACAAGCCTCTCGGTAGTACATACCCGTAGCCAAACGGGCACGTCGCGTCGATCAGCACGATGTCGAGCGAGCGCCCCAACCGACGGTGCTGAAAGCCGTCATCCAACACGATCACGCTCGCTCCGAACTCGTCGCACGCTTTCATCGCGCCGGCGACGCGGTCGGGATCGGCCACGTAGGCCGCGCCGGGCCGATTCCGTCGGATCAAACGCTCCTCGTCATTCGGCTCCCCTTGGGCCGCGTTGTAGCCGCGCGCCACGACGGCCGGATTGTAGTCTAGCGCCTCCAAACGCCGCGCGATTTCGATCACGAACGGCGTCTTCCCGGTGCCGCCGACGGTGATGTTCCCGACGCTGATGACGGGGATCGCCACCCGTCGCACCGACGCGGGGCGATCGTAACGCCTGTTCCGAAGAGCGATGCCGGCTTCGTACAGCACGGAAGCCGCCCGCAGCAATCCCCGCACGGGCGAGAACCACGCCCCGGCGCGGCCCGCGATGATCCGGCGATGTAGCGATGGTTCGCTCATGGGCTGTTAGGTAAACGCGACGGCCGCACAGGTCACGCATGTCTGCGAAGGCTGGTCGACGGCCTGGTGATACCCCAACAACGTCGGTTTGGCTCCGTCCATCGCCGTCGCGAGTACGAACATGCAACCGAAGCTACACACGCGCGTGGGGTTGTCATCTTCCGCCGCGCACGCCAGGAATCCCTCGGGATCGTGTGCTGCGTAGCTGGCGAGGGTCTTGTGATCACGTTGATGGACTTCGTGCAAAAACGCCTCGTCGAGAAGGCGCTCGTCGCCGAAGGCGCCGCCGACGTGGCTGAGGTCGGCCCCCGCCACGATCAGCGTGTCAGCCGCGTCCAACTTGACCAGTTCGCCCAGCGCCACGGCGAATTCCCTCAGGTCGACGCCGTGTCCGTCGTAGGGCAGTGTACCGGTCGGACCGCACGGATCGGGACATAGCAGCGGCACGATCGAAAACGTGCGCGGCCCGAAAATGTGTTGGAGCCAAGCCACCTGAAGCTCGATCGAGTGCTCGCGCGCGTGATCGAACTCAAACGGCCGCAGATCACCACACCGAAACTCCAGACGCTTCAGGAACTCGGTGTCGTTCCTCGTCACACCAAGCGGCGTCTCGAAATCACTGGTGGTCGCCACGACCGAGGTGGACCGCCCGAAGTGATTCGTGCCGAGAATGACGACCCTCTGCGGTGTCGCGCGGCCGTGGAGCGTTCGGTACGCCTTGCCATAACATGGCGCTCCGCGCGCGTAATCAAGGTGCGGAGCCACGAGCCCGACCACCGGACCGGAAAGTGGCGGCAGCTCTACACCCGCGAGCATCTCGTCGAACAGATCGCCCGAGTCATCGACGATGCCGAGGTCGGCCGCAGCGTGGAACACGCGCGTGGGTCGCGCGCGATACTCGTCGTAGAGTCCCTGGTAGTAAGCGTCGAAGGACTCTCCCGCCAGAAAATGCGCCTGTTCGAGATAATCCAGCATGCCACGGAGCGTGGCTTCGGCAAGCTCCTGGCCGAATGTATCGTGGAACTTGTGCCGGATCTGCTCGCACGTGCTGGTGCCGTCCATCAGCGCCAGAACGTGCAGCGCGGCCTGGGAGAGAGTCAGCGCCACATCGGAGAGGCCTGAAGGATCGCGGACTCCCACGTCCGCCCCCTGCCCAGGTGGCAGTGGAAACGCCTCCAGGTGTCGAAGACACGGCTTGTACGATGAATCCCAGTCCATCAGCGGATTCCCGGAATCGGTTCAGCCCTCGGCATTCACAGCTCGGCTGCGCGCCTGCCCGTACGCTCGGCGAGGCTACGGCGCACACTGTTGTCCAGTCTATCCTGTGGAAGGGACCCTCACCAGTGCCAACGCGCACCGGGCACCAGCCAAGCAGCGGGGGACAGGGCGCGAACGGACGAAGGAGGGGGATCGATCGGCGGACAAGAACGAACCTCCGGCGCGCCAGGCGGCGCGCCGGAGGTTCGGTAGCGAACGTACGTGTACGGCGATCAGCCGGTGAGCTTCGTATCTCCCAGGGCTTCGATCATGGTCAGGGCTGCCGGTCCGGCCAGCACCACCAGAATCGCCGGGAAGATGAACAGAATAAGCGGTAGCATCAACTTGACCGTGGTCTTCTGCGCCTTTTCCTCGGCCGCCTGGCGGCGCTTGATGCGCAGGGCGTTCGACTGATTGCGAAGCGCTCGGCCGACACTGGTGCCGAACCGCTCCGCCTGATTGACGGTGCCGACGACGGCGCGAAGCTCGTCGAGATCGGTTCGATTGGCCAGGTTTCCCATCGCTTCGGCCCGTGGGATTCCCATCTGCGACTCGAGGGTGACCATTTGCAGCTCTTCAGAGAGGACCGCATGGACGAGTTTCAGCTCGTCACCGACGCGCTGCATCGCGGCGTCGAGGCCCAGGCCGGACTCGACCGAAATGACCAGCATATCGAGCGCGTCGGGCAGGCCGTCGCGAACCAGGGCCTTGCGTTTGTTGATCGCCATACCGAGCCAGATGTTGGGTGTCAGAAAACCGAGACCCGCGCCACACATCGCGATGCCGAGACCCGCCATGAAGGGGGTCGCGCTCGCCAGTGCGTAGATCGCCCCGACAATCCCGCAGCCTACAGCGACGACCGTCTTGCTCGCCAGGAACATCGTCGATGCACGATCGCTGCGGAAACCGGCCGTCGCCAGCCGCATCCGCAGTTTGGATACGTCATCCGGATTGTTCATCATGACCGGGCGCATGGCGATCGGGGCGACCGACTTCATCACCCGTTGCGTCACGGATTCTTTCGCCTGTTGACGGAGCGCGGCCACGGTGTCCTGTGCCCGCTTTCCGGTCATGCGCCGCTTGATAATATCGTCTTCTTGGTTCTGCTTGGGCCAAAGCGCATAGACCATCAGCGCGACGCTGAAGACGATCATGATGCCGACGATGTACAATGACACGATTGTGCTCCGCTAAGGGCCTTGCGTCATGCTCCTTCGACTGCCGCGCTGCCGCTCATCCAAACGGTGGGCATCTGCGAGCACGGCCTTAGACCTTGATGTTGACGATCCAGCGGATCATCGCGATACCCATGAGCTGCAAACCGAGAGCGACCATCAGCATGATCTGCCCGAGGGGGTCTTCAAGAAGAACCATGCCGTAGTCAGGATTCAAGAATAGCGAGCCGCAGAACACCACGGCCGGCAACGCGAACAACACCCAACCCGACAGGCGTCCCTCGGCCGTCAGGCCGCGCACGAGGCCACGAAGCTCGATCCGCTCTCTGATGACACCGCTGATATTGTCGAGCACCTCAGCCAGGTCACCACCAGTTTGGCGCTGGATGTTGACAGCCGTCACGAAGAACCGCACATCGAGCGAGTCGACGCGGTTCGCCATGGCCTGCAGGGCATCCTCGATCTTCACACCGAGGTTCTGCTCGTGGTAGACCTGGGCAAACTCCGTGGCGACCGGTGGCGGCATCTGCTCGTAGATGAGTTGGATCGCACCACCGAGCGAATGGCCCGCCCGCAGGGCCTGGCCCATCATGTCGAACACGTCCGGAAGCTGATTCTCGAGCTTCGACATCCGCCGCTTTCGCCGGATGTTGATCCAGAGCAACGGCATGGTGAAGACGCCGAGGCCGCACAGTGCCGCGATGACGATGTTGACCTGTATCACGAACAGGCCGACTGCGGTCAGCGCCGCGGCGGCGGCGAGATTGAGCAGCGTCTGGGCGGCCGACCAGTGCAGGTCCGCCTGGTCGAGCTTCCCCTGCAGTTTCGGCACGAATTTGAACTTCCCCATGACCGAGTCGGCGAACGTCTTCGTGTCGCCCATGGCGCCGCGCCGCATGATCTGCGCCACGCCGTCGGCGACAGCCGGCTTGCGCTCCTGGAGTCGTCCCTCGATCTTCTTCCGCTTCTGCGATCGTGTCTCCGTGATCATCTGGTAGATGCCGTAGAACAACAGCATCGACCCGACGACCGGAAGCGCGAGCACCAGGAGGTCGCTGGCGGCGAGTATTGGTATGGATGGACTTGGCATCATCGATTCACCTCTTCGCCGGCCGCTTAATCACCATTGTCCGTCATGAGCACTTGCCGCGTGAACAGATCGGGGTCCACCGCGCATCCGGCGGACTCGAGGCGAGTGAGGAAGCTCGGACGAATGCCTGTAGCTACGAATTGCCCGAATGCCTTGCCGTTGCCGCCCACGCCGAGTTGTTCAAACGCGAAGATGTCCTGCATGGTCACGACCTCGCCCTCCATGCCGGTCACCTCTGTCACACTGATAATCTTTCGAGGACCACCGGTCAGCCGTTGAGCCTGAACGATCAGGTTGATCGCCGAGGCGAACTGCTGCCGGATAGCGCGTACCGGAAGTTCAAAACCGGACATCATGACCATCGTCTCGACACGAGCCGTGGTATCCCGCGTGCTGTTGGCGTGCAGCGTCGTCAGGGACCCGTCGTGTCCGGTGTTCATGGCCTGGAGCATGTCGAGCGTCTCGGCACCGCGACATTCACCAACCACGATCCTGTCCGGGCGCATACGCAGGCTGTTGATCAGGAGATCGCGAATCGTGATGCGCCCCTTGCCTTCGATGTTCGCCGGGCGCGTTTCGAGCCGCACGACATGCGGCTGTCGAAGTTGGAGTTCCGCCGCGTCTTCGATGGTCACGATGCGATCGGAGATCGGGATGAAGCTCGAGAGGTTGTTGAGCAACGTCGTCTTTCCCGATCCGGTACCGCCGATGACGAGGATGTTCAGGTGCGCCTTGACGCACGCGGCGAGGAAGTCACGCATTTCCGGCGTGACCGACTTGAAGTTGATGTAGTCATCCCACTGCAGTGGGTCGGCACCGAAACGGCGAATCGACATGCTTGCCCCGTCGATCGCGAGGGGCGGGATCACCGCGTTGACACGGCTGCCGTCAGCCAGGCGGGCATCCACGAGCGGGCAGGTCTCATCGCAGCGCCGCCCGACGGCGCTGACGATCTTGTCGATCACGTGCATGAGGTGGGCATTGTCACGAAACTGCACTTCCGTCAGTTCGAGCTTGCCCCGACGTTCCACGTAGACCTGCTTCGGCCCGTTCACCAGAATATCACTGATCGACGTGTCAGCCAGAATGACCTCGAGCGGTCCGAGGCCGAAGGTCTCGTCGAGCACCTCGTCGATGAGCCGCTGCCGCTCGTTGTAGTTGAGCAGCGTGTTCTCCTGATCCGCTAGTTGGGCGACGATTTCCTTGACCTGTGCGCGGAGGGTCTCTTCCTCGCCGACCATGCGCGTCAGATCCAGCTTATCGATGAGCTTGCGGTGCAAGCGCATCTTCAGCGCGTTGATCTGTTCGATCTTCTCCTCGGAAACCTTGGCCTTCGGCGCGCTCTTACCGGTCTGGCGCGGCGGGTCCACCACGCCGGATGAACCTCCCGACGTGCCCGGCAGTTTGGCCGGCGCCGGCGGCGGCGGAGTAGCGCCCGGAGTAGCGGTTAGACGTTTTCCAAACATGTGTACAAACTGCTCCCTGCGACGGGCCGGGCATTTTCACCCGACCTTATCGCACTTTTCAGGCCGTCGCGTGAGGAGAGTGGGCCGCTCCCAGACGCGCAGCTACGCGGTCAGCCGGTCAGCCGGCCGCGAAGATCCTTCCTATCAACCCCTTCTTCTGTGCATCTGTTTCATCGGTCTCGGATTCGGTGCGATGCAACCGCTCGGCGATTTCCTGGATCGCCAAGCGCACCTTGCTTTTCGGACTAAAGGTCTTGAGTGGCTCCCCGAGATTGATGGCTCCGCTCACGGTCGCCCAATCGTTCGGAATCGACGCAAACATTTCGAGATCGAGCGTCGTCGCTACGTCGTCGTTGGTCAGGTCGGTCGAGCCGCGTCCCACACGGTTGGCAATCAGATTAGTTCGGTCGAGGGCGCCGCCGGCTTCCCTGATTCCGTTGAGAATGCGCGTTGCGTTGCGCACGCACGGCACCAGCGACTGAACCAGCAGCAGGTTCACATCCGCCATGTCGAGTACCGATTTGGCGCGCAGGTCGCCGCGATGCGGCCCATCGATGACCACGTAGTCACTGCACTGCGCCAAGGCCGATAATAGCCCGACGCACGAGGCGGCGGTCATCGTGTCCGCTTCGGCCAAGCTCGAGGGCCGGCTCAACACGCGCACGCCGGAGCTGTGCTTGACCAGTGCTCGCTCGATGACCTGCGGCTCCAGCTGCTCCGGAGATTCGCACAGGTCGGCGAGGGTGAAGGTGGGTTCGATGTCCAGGACGGTCGCCACCTGCCCGAAGCGATAATCCAGATCCATGACGACGACGGTGCCGTCGACCATGTCGGCGAGTTCCACCGCTATGTTGGTCGCCAGTAGCGTGGCGCCCACCCCGCCGGCTGTACCCATCACGGTGATGATGTCGCCTTGTTTCCCGGTATCGAGGCGGTTTTGAGCCAGCCTGTCGACCGCTTCGATCAGGGTGTCGGAGTCGATCGGCTTGGGCAGGAACTCCTTGACGCCCATGCGGATCGCTTTGAGGATGAGTGGCCCGTCCGTTGATTCCGACGTGGCGAAGATGGAGGCTTCGATGCCTTGTTCGACGAGTTGCCCGATAATCGGCAACATGGTCTCGGGATTGGGGTCCAGATTGATCAGCACCCCATCGACGTGGAACTGGCGCACCGCCTGCTCGAGCATGGCGGGTTCGTCGAGTTCGGCTACTACCTTCGCTCGCGGAGCCTTCAGCAGCGTGGCCTGAAGCTCCTTGGAGCAGCCCTCGTCACGATTCAAGATTAGAAAGCGAACGTCGCGCCCCATCGACGATGCCAATGCCCCCGCGTGGAAAGGACCGGTTGCGCCGCGGCACCGCGCCACAGCCGATCCGGGTAGCCCGTGCGACAAACGCACCGGTCCCTTCCGCGCCGGGCGCGGTTATTGGATCAGCTCTACTGGTCGCGTACCGCCGAGCCGGCGGAAAATCTCCGCCAACTGCGCGCTGTACTCCTCTATCGAGCCTTCCGCATGGAAGTGCTCTCCCCGTCCAATATCGGCAATCTGGGACATGAGGCTCTGATCGGCGCCAAATCCTACACTGACCGCGAAAATGCGCAGCCCGAGGTCGGAAGCTCGCTGCGCCTGCTCCAGCGCATACGCAGCGCCACCGGGGAAGTTACCGGTCTGTCCGTTAGCGTCCACATTCGCGATGCCGTCGGTCAGCAGAATGATCATTTTACCGGACGCAGATCGGGCACGCGGGCTCGTGAGCTCTTCGATGGCTCGCTCCAAACCCCCACCCATATTGGTCCATGAGTCATAGTGACCGGCCTGCATGTGCTCGAGACGGCTCCACACCTGGACATGTTCGGGCGTCAAGTCGACCTCGTGTCGCGCGACCGTGCCGTAGATCTCCAAAGACATCAGGTCGTCCGTATCCAACGCCTCGACATATCGGGCCAGGAACGACACGGCATCCTTGACGGCCTGCATCGGCTGATGCGGCGTGTTCGCCAGGTCCGGCGCGTCCGCATGCGAGCTTCGCCGATCCAGAGCGTAGTTATAGAGCGTCTTGAGACCGAACTTGTAGCGGAAGTCCGGATTCGAACGCACCGACCGCGTGTTCTCTCGGCGCACGTGGTTGTAGATGTAGTCACTCCACGAGCCGCCGTTGAACGGCCAGTCGACAAGCCAAGTCAGCTCGCCGCCGCCAACCCAGTTGTTGCCGTTGCCGGCGTCGGTCGGGTCGACACCGACTTGCTGCCACAAACCGCGGGGAAGACCACTGTCCCAGCGAGCCAATCCGAGCGCCACTGCCACACGGTTCGTGTAGCCGTACTCCCCGGTCGAATCCTGGGAACCATCAAAGCTGTCGCTCATCAGTGCCGCGACTTCGTCCGGCGTGTAACCGATGTACCTGAGCGACACCCTGATGTCCTCGTCTGACCAGTCCTGGTTTTGTGGTAGATGGATCATCCCGGGATCGGTCGCGGGGTCGTACGTGTCGTCCAGGCTGTCACCCCACCAGTAGAGTCTGCCGAACGTCGGACCGCGCTGTCCGCCCGTGTCGGCTGTTCCAGGGTCGCGTCCGCCGTCACCGGGAAAACCCGGTCCGCGCCCCGGCGCGGGCGCCGGATTGAGCGGATCGCCGGGCGGCGGAGGATTGACGCCGTCGCCCACGCCGTTGACGCCGCGCTCGACCGGCACGGCGGCCCACACGTCGAGCAAGTTCACGTCACCGTTGCGGTAGCCGAACAGCTCGCTGTCATCGTTGTGGGATGCGGAAAGATCCGCCACGACGGCAATGTCGCGCGGCTGCAGCACCGCTGTGGCCTCCGCAGTCATCTCCGTGGAACCGATCCCGAAGATACTCGCGAAGTAGAGCGGCACCGAGCCGTTCACGGAGCGCCGGGTATGGCGGACGGCAACACGGACCGCGTCCGGTGCGACGGTCGTCGGCACGAAGTCGAACTGCCCCGTTTCCGCGTTAAGTGTGGCCCGCCCGAAAATAACATCGGTGCCGGTATCCAGCGTCATTTCACGACCGAATACAGCATTGCGTCCTGTGTAGGAAACTGCGGCAGTGCGGGCAAGGTCCAGTGGATTGCCGCCATCAGCGTTAGCCAACATGGCTGCGGCCGCCAGAGCGGCTGAGTCAGCGGTGCGTTGCAGGTCGGCTCGGGTGTTGTACATCGCCCCGACGTCGACGGTCAGCGCGGCGAAGCCGATCAATACGATCAGCAGGACGGCCACCTGGACCGCCACGACGGCTCGTTTCTTTCGAGCTCCGCCCCGCGTACGGGTCTGTAGAATCATCGTTACTTTCCCCCCAAAAACGAACAGAATCACCCTACAAGAGTGTCGCCGCATCCCGAACGAGATCGGAACGTCGGCTGGGGGCTCCATGACCCTCATGCCCGTCAACCGGGCGCTGGCGGCCGGCACTTGCTGCTCCTTTCGTACCGGACCTTCGCGACTGCGTTCAGTTTAAACGGCATCCAAACTGTCTTACCCCGAGTCCTCCATCAATGGGCAAAGACCGTACTCCCACACAAGAGCATGGCTCCGCCCGGGTCCTGAAACCTTGTCGTCACAGCCCGCGCGACGCGCGGACCACGGATCACCCGCCGTCACGCAGCGCAGCCGCACCGCCGCAACCCGGTTACATTCGGAACCACGGTCGCGGCGACACGGCACGCGATTGGCGCGCGGGCGTTCGTTCCTCTCGGTCATCGCGACGACCTGCGCCGCGCTCCTGTCACCTCCCGGTACGGCTACTGGATCAGTTCCACGGTCCTGGTCCCGCCGAGCCGCACGAAGATCTGCGCGAGTTCCACGCTGTACTGTTCGATCGTCCCCTCCGCGTGGAAGTGCTCGCCTCCACCGATGGCCGCGATCTGATCCATCAGACTCAGATTCGAGCCGCTACCGACGCTGACGGCGAAGATCTTCATGCCGAGCGAAGCCGCGACCTGGGCCTGCGCGAGCGCGTATTCCGGACCACCTTCGTAGTCACCGGCCTGACCTTGCTCATTCACGTTGGCGTTGCCGTCGGTCAGCAGGATGATCATCTTGGAGGACATATCGCGTGCTCGGCCGCTCGACAGCTCCTCGATAGCCCGCTCGATCCCCGCACCCATGTTCGTCCAACCGTCGTAATGACCGGCCTGCATCACGGCGAGCCGCCCGCTCACGTCGGTGTACCTGTCGGTCAGGTCAACTTCGTGACGTCCGATCGTGCCGTAGATTTCGAGCGACAACAGGTCGTTGGTGTCTTGATCGTCGACGTACGCCACCATGAAATCGACGGCGTCCTTGACCGCTTGCATCGGCTGATGCGGCGTGTCGGCCAGCTCCGGCGTCTGGGCGGCCGACGGCTTTCGCACCATGGTGTAATTGACGAACGTCTTGAGGCCGAACCGGTACTGGAAGTCGCTGTTGGCCCGAGCCATTCTCGAGTTGCTGCGACGAATGTAATTGTAGATGTAGTCTTCCCACGACCCGGAGTCGAACGGATAGTCGACGAGCCACGTCAACTCGCTGGCAGCGACCCAGCCGTTGTTGTTGCCGTTGTTCCGTCGTCCTCGCGGGATGGACTCCCAGAGTCCGCCGGGCAGGCCGCTGTCCCAGCGAGCGAAACCGAGTGCGACAGCCACACGGTTGGTCCAACCGTACTGCCCCCACGAGTCACGGCTGCCGTCGTAGGCGTCCGCCGTGAGCGCGTCGATCTCGTCGGCCGAGTATCCGACCGCCTGGTACCACGTCTCCAGATCGGCATTGTTCCAGTTCTGATAGCGCGGGAAGTGCATCAGGCCCGGGTCGGTCGCCGGATCGTAGTTCTCGTCGATCGTATCACCCCAGTAGTACATCCATCCCCATGTCGGTCCGACCTGACCGCCTTGCGGATCGGCTCCCGGGTCGCCGTTTCCGCCCTGATTGCCCGGACTTCCCGGACCGGTCCCCGGGCCGTCGTTCGGGCTGTTGGGGTTACCCGGCGGCGGCGGATCGATGCCGTTGCCGACACCGTTGTTACCCTTCGGTATGGGCAGCCCGGACCAGACGTCGAACACGTTGATCGGCGTGTCGAGGTAGGCGCCCAGCTCGCTGTCGTCGTTGTGGGAGGCGGAGAGGTCGGCCACGATCGCGATGTCACGCGGTGTCATCATGGCGATCGCTTCGGCGCTCATCTCCGTGCTGTTGATGCCGAAGATCCCGGCGAAATAGAGCGGCACCGAGCCGTTCGTCGAATCCGCCGTGTGCCGGACCCGGACGCGCACGGCATCGGGCAGCACGTTTGTCGGCGTGAAGACGTACTCGCCTCTTCCGGCGTTGTACGACGCACGCCCGAACTCCACGTCCGTCTTGGCATCGAGCGTCATCTCCTTGCCGAACACGGCATTCCGCTGCGTGTAGTTGATCGCAGCGTCCGTGGCAAGGACGAGCGGATCACCGTCCGTGTAGTTAGCCAGCATCGCCGCCGATGCCATGGCGGCTGCGTCGGCTGTACGCTGCAAGTCCGCCCGCGTGTTGTACATCGCCCCCACGTCGACGGTCAGCGCGGCAAAGCCGACCAAGACCACGAGCAGGACGACCACCTGTACAACCACGATTCCGCGTTTACGATCAGGTCTACCCCGCGAACGCCGGTTACGTAGCAGCTTCATGATTCCACCCCCCGGGACGAAAGTCCCAATAGAAAATGAACTAACGGCGCGGTTCCAACCCCATCGCGCCGATTTGCCAAGCTCGAATGTGTCGTGGAATTGACGCTGCGCGCGCGGAATCGCCCCAAAGCCCGAAACTGGGCTCGAACCCGGGGTCGTTTACGGCGCAGCGCGACAAGCGGCCGATTGACGACCGCTGCGCGCACCTCAGACGGGTGCCTCACGAGTGACACTTGCTTTCCCCCAATCCCCGGCAGGGCCGAGCCCTGCCCGGCGCGGGGTCCGCCACGGACTAATCCGGTAGCAGCCCGCGCGCGCGGCGCCCTATGTCACCGCGCTTCGACGATTCCCTCCAGCCCCCACGGGCCGTGGATCGAAGCCTCTTGAGGCTGTGATCCTAATGCGGGAGGTTCGTCGACAGCACCATCCGGCTCACCGCAGCCCGGCTGGTCCTGATTTTCTTCGCAGTTCAAACCTTCGAGCAACCCGAGCCCGTAGAGCTCGAAGTCACTCGGGTCGGTCCGCCCATCAAAGGGCAGACGCGCAATCTGTTGTGTGTGCAGCGGCGCGACGATTTCCGGCGTCACGAGGATCACCAGTTCCGTCAGCGAGCGCTGGAAGTCCACGCTCCTGAAGAGTGCCCCGAGCACCGGCACGTCACCGATCGCGGGAATGCGGCTCGCGATGCCACGCACTTGTTCGTTCAAGAGCCCGCCGATGGCGATCGTCTGACCGCTACCCAGTTCGACCGTCGTTTCCGTCGTGCGCGAGGTCAGACCCGGAATCACGAAACCTTCGAGTTGCACAGCCGTCGAGAAGTCGAGCTCGGAGACCGACGGGTGGACGCGCAGGCGAATGATCTCCCCGCCCTTGACGACGGGTGTGAAGTTCAGCTCCACGCCGAAGTTCTTGAATTCGATGGTGACGGTCTGATTGCCCTGGGGCACCGGAACCGGGAACTCACCACCGGCGAGGAACGTCGCCGTCTCGCCGCTGATCGCGGTCAGGTTCGGCTCGGCAAGGATGCTGAGCAGTGAGTTCTCAGCCATCGCTTTGAGGAAGAGCTGCATCTGTACGCGGGGGAACCCGGCTGACAGCGTCGACGCCTGACCGAGCGGGATACCCTCGGTCCCGGTCAGAAACGGCATGTTCGCAGACACCAGCGCGTCGGCGGCGGTGCCGATGTTGATCGGGTTGACCCCACCGAGCTGGTTGACGAAGAACGCGTCCTTGAAGTTGTCGCCGGCTAAGAAGCCGTTGATGCTCAGTTGTCGCAGGGCCGTACGGCTCATCTCCGCCACCAGGCAGCGGATGAGAACCTGTTGCTCACCGGCCACCTCGATGTGGTTCTGGACGCCTGTCGCCGGCTCGCCGGTGTCGGAAGTAGGCAGGAACAAAGTGGACAGCTCGACCATCTTCTCGGCCCGTGCGGCACTGCTGACCGTGCCGGAGAGGATGATGTGTCCGCGGACGGACACCGCCTCGACATGGCCGAGCGGGTCGAGCGTCGCGAGCGTGTTGTTGAGCTGCTCTAGGTCCAATTCCACGTCCACATTGAACACATACTGCTTGTTGGCAGGCCCCATGAGCACAATGCTCGTGCTGCCGTAGCGTTGCCCGGTGAGGAGGATGCGCGTCGGAGAAAGCACCTGCACATCCACGATGTGCGTGGCGATCACGTCGGCGCGCGTCGTCTCGACGGTCGTCTCGACCGTGACGCTACGATCCACCGGGACCATGATGCGCGTGGTGCTGTCCGACAGGTCCAACACTTTCGCGCTGAACGGCGTGTCCGATGCGCCGGTCTGCGCGGCCGCGACGGACGAAAACACGGCGAATACGGCGATCAACGGCAATGTGATTAGCCGACTCGAACCGCGGCGGTCATCCTTGACTTTCGTTAACATCGTAGTGGGTCTCCTTACTCCATATCCATGTCTGAGTCCGCGTCCGTCCCGTAGTCATCGTCCCTCGGCGGAGGCTCGAACCTCGGGAGGCGCTTGGGCTGCTTGGCCTTGAAAATACCATCGGCCCCGCCAGCGACCCCGTCCCTGACGCCGATGACGTTGGAGGAATCCGCGTTCTCGAATGTGATCCGTTCGATAGCCGACGCAACGTTCGACACCGTCGAGCCGCGATGCACAACGACGCTGTGCGGCTCGGGTTCCGGTTCCACCTCGGTTTGGGGCGCGGCGTGTTTGACCGGCGCCGGCGCCGGCGCGGGCTCGGGTTCCGGTTCGCCATGGATCGACTCGAACGCCTGTGCGTCGGTCATCATGATCGGCGATGCGGACTTCGATCTGTCTTCGTCACCGCGCATCGCCAGCGTGATTTTGCCCCGCGTGGCCGCCAGGTGCAGCTTCGGCGCTTCCCTATCCGTCACGAACAGCGTGGCGGACCGGGCCGGCTTGACCTTCGCCGCGCCGCCGGTCTGCTGTTGCCCCGTGGTCTCCTGCCCGATCGCGGCAACCTGTACGTTCTGGAGGATCACTTCCGCGATCGTCTGCTTCTTGGAGCCGCGACCGCCCTGCTGCACGTCCATCACGACAATGACGTCGACCCAGTCGCCCGGATTGATCTGATAGGCCACACCGGTGACCTCGTCGATCTTCACCGACACCGCCCGGTATCCGTCCGGAATGCGGCCGACCATACCCCCGGGCGTGCCGGGTGGTGCCAGCATCGTCGCCAGGACCGGAGAGAACTGCGGGATCGCCTTGGCGGTGACCCGTCCGGTCAGATCCTCGAGCGACGTGAACCGTTCCGCGGCCGGCACGAGTGGCGAGTCCGGCGTCTCGATCAGGTCCACCATTTCCGGTGTGATGATCTGGTAGGCACCGATGTCGACCTTTGCGGCGACAACTTCGATGGTCGTCTGGACCTGAACCTCTCCTCTCGCCTTTCTAATCGCGTCCACGCCGAACTTGACCGCGACGAGCCCGATACACAGGCCGAGTGCCAACGGTATGATTGCCTTACCCTTCATGGTCGCCCCCTGTCATTGCAGGCCTTCTTACATCTCGCCACGGGTCCGCTGTCTCGCAAGCCGGTCACGGCTGTGACGCACCCCGGGAGACGACGGTTCGCCCCACTTATCAGAACCTAACCGCTTATCGGAAGGTTTCCGGACCGCGTGGACATCTCCGTCGCGAAAACTTACGTCAATCCGTCCTGCATCTGTTTCCCGTGCCCATCGGTATTCATCGGCCAAATGCCTTCAGTTCCACCCGCGGGCCATACGACAGCGGCAGCCCCTGCGCGATAGCGCGGGCTGCTCGATGCGGCTGCCAGTATTGAAAAGCCGTTTGAGCCTCTTTCTGTCGACGGAGAAAGGTCAGTTCACCCCGCCGATACCCTCCTTCCTCATGCTGCAACTTCCGATGAGGTCGTAATCATGAGGACCGAAGTAGCCGCCCAGCAGCGAGACCGCGTTGTACGGAATCGACACAGTGACCGATTCGATCGGGTTGTCCGGCCCCGTGGCATGGGTCTTCCCGATCGTGTAGCCGGTCACGTTCGTCGTGGCCATGACTTCGTTGATCCGTTGGTCGATCTGGGCGTCCGTGGACGTCTGCAAGGCGGCCGTGCGACATCCCTCACGCGCGGCGTGCTGCAGCGTCTGGCGGATCATGAACACCCACCCGTATTCGATGATTCCGAACAGAATCGTAATCAGCAGCGGCAGAACCACCGCGAATTCGACGACCGCGCCTGCGAGCCGTCGCGAGTCACCGCGACGACGCCGGCGCGCCATGATTGAGCGCTTCATGATCAGATCCCCCACCACCCGAAGGTCTTCGCAGCCAGGATCACGAGTGTCCCACCGGTGAGCGGGACCCCGTACGGCAGCAACTGCGAGGTATTGCCGAAGCTTTTAGCGGACCCGAACTCGGTGAACCACGTCTTGCGGTCCGAGCACTTGGTCAGGATCACGCCGAGGTTAGCACAGGCCATCTGGAGTCGGCCGCTCGAGACGATCATGATGACCGCCGTCACGCCGCCGATCACCACGCCCAGCCCGAACGAGTAGAGCGTCAGCAGCGGACCGAGCCAGACGCCGATCGCCGCCATGAGCTTGACATCACCGGCGCCCATGCCGTGCATCATCCACGGGACGATGAGCAGTCCGAACCCCGTCAGCAGGCCTGCCCCGCCGATCGCCAGCCCCTCGACGCCGAAGAAGGCGAATTGCACCGCAAAGCCCAGCACGATCAGCGTCAGGTTCAGCCAGTTCGGTACGCGCCGCTCGGCGTAGTCGATCCATGAGGCCAGCAAGACGCCGGGGACCAACAACGCACAAGTTACCTGCCAGAATCCCAGTTCCATCTCGTTACAGCTCCAAGCGACCCCACGCAGTTGCGTTGAAAGTGCCACGCGCCGCCGCGTCCAATCGCGACGTGCTGTCAGATTCTACAATTCAGCGTCCCGCGGCGCGCAAACCCTTCAGCGCCACCCAAAAAAAACGGTGGGTGCCGCCGCGTCGGCAACACCCACCGGATTTAGATGGCTCTTCGCCGGCGCCCGGCGAAACCGTGCGCCAAGCGACATAGCCGGTCTGGGCTCGGCGACCCGCCGGTGTCCCGGCAGGTCGCACTATGCCCAAAGAGTTGCAACACACGCCGACCGGACGCGCGTGCCACCGAAGCAGTCAGTACTAGAGCTGGGCCCGGATGCCGGTCTCTACCGACGTGAACATCTCGTTCACCGTGCCACCCAGCGTGCCGATCGCGGCAATCGCGACCACAATAATCAGTGCCAGCATGACCGCGTACTCGGTTGCGGTCGGGCCATCTTCGGACTTCAGGAAGTTCTTCGCACGCGTCAAAAATGCATTCATGAGGTGACTCCTCTCCCGTTGTCGGGCGCACTAGGGCAGCCCAAAACTGTAATTGAGGGTGGCTGTGGCGTAATACTTCGCCTAGCTCCCCCTTTTTTTCAAAACCCGAACCTCCTGGGGTAGCGAGTCCAAACGATGACTCATCGCAACGTGCTCGCCTCGGCGACTTCTTCGCCGCGCGTCCGTTGCGTGATCTGTCTCGGGTGTCTGTCAAGCGTTGATGTGATCGCTTGCCTTCCCTCATGTCGCCCGGCGAATCGCTTCGCCTTGCCGCGACAGATTCAATGTAAGAAACAGATCGCACGCAAGCAAACCACGATCCGAAATTAGTGTACTTTTTCCTCAGTGTGCCACTCCGTGGCACACTTATCGGGCGGTCTGCGACCGTGCGGACCTTCCACGTCCGCAAAGCGGGCGCTGATCCAAACAAGATCGAGAACGGCGGTCGGAGCGTCATATGGTTCCGGCCGCCTCGGCAATGATCGTCCAAATGCCCAGCACCAGATCGCCGAAGACGGCGAAAGAAACGATCGCGGTCAGCGCGATGTAGGCGAGCATGACGGCATACTCGGTAGCCGCCACCCCGCTGTGGTCGTGCCGGAAAGACGTTACCAATCTCTTCAATGCAAATCTCACGGGTCCCTCCTTTACGGCGTGCCCAAACGGCGCACCCGGGCGTCACCCTGGAACCTCGGCGCGGCCCCGACCTGTTCCCCGAGTATCAAGCGTCCAATACAGATGGCGCCCGGGCAATCGAAAACTTTCCCAGGTTACCCACGTGACAGAACCGCTTCGACTTATGCCGCACGTCCGATCACGGCACGGTGATGAATTGTCCGGGGCGAAGTTATCGGATGGGTGGCGATCGGGCGCAGCGATCACGTCGTTGAGGTCGTAGGGCACGTCGAGGCACGAGACGTGCCGCGGCGACGAACGGAATCGAAGGCGTTCGTCCCCCACCCTTCGGGAGTACCCAAAGGACGGGGCACCCCGGCCCATAAAAAAACGCCGGCTACTTGCCGGCGTTTCGAGGAATCACGCGGATCAGTCCATCCGCCTGAGAGGTTATGGATTGCGGCTACTCGTCGTCGGCCGCCTTCAGTGCTTCATACTTGTCGTACAACTTCGGATCACGCTTCGCCAGGTCACCTTCGCCGGTGTACTCACGCACCAGCTCCGAGTCGCCGCGGCGAATGCTGACCACGATGCTCCCGTCGTCGTTCAGCTTGAACGAGTGCTTCGGCTTGGCACCGATGCCGAACGCAAAGCCCTTGCCGTGGGCGAACGGAAGCTCCATCGACGGCATCGCGTCACTGCGGCCGTCCGGATTCGCGTCCTTCCACTGTTCCATGGCCGCTTCAAACGCCTCACGTGCCTGATCCATCGCTTCGCGATAGGCTTCGCCCGCCTCGCCGAAGTGATCGAAATCGAAGTCGAAGTCGAGTTCCCCGATGAGTTCCAGGTGTTCGCCCAGTCCCTCGAGGTGCTCGTGCAGATCGTCGAGGTCGAGTTCGATGTCGAAGTTCGCACCCGAGATACCCTGGAGATGACTGAGGTCCATGTGGATGTCCAGCGGCTTGCCGGAGCGGTTGAACAGCACGAACGCTTCCTCGTCGCCCGCCTCCAATGCCTCTTCGTCGTCGTACGTGACGGTGGTCTCCTCGCCGTCGTCCGTGCGCGTCACGCTGATCTCGCCGCCGTCTTCCTGCGAGATGATCAGGGTACCGCCGTCGTCCTCGGTCTCGATGGTAATCGTCTGGCGGTTGCCGTCGACGAACAGTTGCGAGGAATGGCTGTGGCCCCCGGGCATGATCAGCTTGAGCTTCTCCGCCAGCTCGGGAATCTCGTGCAAGTCGCCGAGTTCCTTCACGATCCAGTTGCCCTCATCATCGCGCTGGATCATCTTGCCACGCGTAAAGACGTTCTCTTCGATCTCGGCCAGCGGTTCGATGTCGAACTTCCATTCGAAGTTCTTCGCCCCCGCGCGCGTACCGAGCTCGACCGTCAGGTTCTTCTCTTTGCCCTGGCGCAGCACGATCACGTCGATCTCATCGCCCGGGGCGTGGGACCCGACCAACTCGACGACCTTCGCCACGTCGCCGGTCACCACCACGCCGCCCACCGACACGATGATGTCGTGAGCCTCGATACCCGCTACCTCGGCGGGACTCGCCTTCACGACGTTCACCACGGCAACGCCCTTGCCCCTCATCTCGAGTTGCTCGGCCAAGGCGCCCTCGACCTTGCCGATCGAAACGCCGAGCCAGCCCTTCGGCTCGCCGGATTCCGTCACCCAGCGAAGCACCTTCGGCTCACCCTCGCCGTCCTCATCGGTCGTGGACACGACGAACGCGCTCGCGCCGACGACACCGGCACCTGGGCCGCCGATCATGACGACATGCTCGTCTTCCTCGCCGTCAGCCGTCTTCACGACGAACTTACAGTTCGCGTGCGCTTCGCCGTCGCCTTCGACGACCTTGACGAGCGCGTGACCGTCGCCTTCACCGATTCTCGTGACGTACACGTGGCCCGCGTGTGCCTCGCCGGCGGGCTCGCCGTTGATCTCGACAACCGCGTCGCCGTCCGCCACGCGAGCGACGTGGACAGTCACCTTGTTGTCGTCATCCGTATCGAGCGCCAGCGTCGACGATAACCATTGCGGCATGGCCGCCATCAGCATGCCTATTAGAATCTTCTTCATCACTTCGCACTCCGTTATGGGTTCCGGCGCCTCGAAAGATCGCCTTGTTAAGTCACGTCTACCCGTCGACCCGTATGGGGCTACAACTCGTTTCTGGACACCGCGCGGTAAAGCGACTCGGCCGTCGGCTTCTTGATCGTGCGGGTCCGGTCAACCTCGATCCAGTAAATCCGCCCGTCCTCTCCCTGAATCCCGTAATAATCGCGAGCCGTGTCGCGCTTGATACGCTCCTGTGGGCCGTTCGACACCCGGCGCACCGGGCCCTCGGGCCCGAACGCACCGACGGAACCGCCCGGCATCACGACCTTCGGACGGGCAACGTCGTTGCCGTCCACGTATCCCCGCGGTCCCACTTGCGGCAGCGTCGCATAGTTGATCACCAGCGCGAGTACGGCGGCTGCGACGGCGCCGGGAGCGAGCCACCAGTTCCGATGTCGCCACCGCGGCGCTTTCTGATCGACACCTGCGATCCAGCCCTCGGGATCGAGCGAAGCTTCCCGCTGCGGCACAGCCGCTTGAAGCGCGCCGGCCGCCAGTTCGTCCAGCTTCCGGTAGGAATCCATCAGCCGCCGAGCTTCGGGGTTGCGAATCACTTCGCGATCGAGCTCGAGCTGCTCTTCCTCGCTCAGCCGTCCGTCCAGCGACCGAAGGATCATCTCTTCAATTGTCTGTTCGTTACCTGCCATCACCGTTATCCCAGCATGTGCTTCAGGGAATCACGCAACTTGCGACGCGCCCGCACCAGCCGAGTCTCGACCGTGTCGACCGGAATCCTCATCGCGTCCGAAATCTCCGCGTAGCTCCATCCGTTCAGATGCCGCAAGACGAAAGGCTCGCGGTACAGCGCCGGCAACTCTTCGATCGCCGACAGCACCTCGCCGTGCTGCTCGCTGCCGGACACGGCGCCGTCGGGCGTCCTGTCGCCCATTCGCTCGGCTGAAACCGTGTCCATCGTCACCATGTCCAACTCTCGCTGAGGCTCGCGGCGGCGCCGACGTGTCAGATCGCGACCGGCGTCGATGGCTGCGTTACGAGCGATTCGATAGAGCCAGGGGCGCCAACGGGTGATGTCCCGCAACTCGCCGATTCGCCGCCAGGCAGCCGCCCATGCCTCCGAGGCCGCGTCATCCACGCGATCGTGATCGCCCAAGACACCGTAGATCACGCCGCGGACCCACTGATCGTGGCGCCGCACGAGTTCGCCGAACGCAAAACGGTCTCCGGACCGGATGGCGTCGATGACCGGCAATTCAGGGTCGAACTCGTTGGGCATGGCCATCGTCATATGCATCCAGACAGACGACGGGCACCCGAGCCGCCTGTCAGAAAAGAACCGATTTTAGCGCGGCGCCGGGCGGCGCGGCACTTCCCGGCGGTTCCGCTCGCACGGGAGTTATCGGACATCGATGCACCCTCCGCGAGCCCGGCGCGGCCGCCGGAGTAGCGCCGCGACTGTGGGCGCAGCCGACGTTGGATTCGTCAATTGGACCGCTTTTCTTCTCGCTCGTCACTGTGGAGACGCGCGCGGCACCCCGGCGGCCTTCGTACAGCCGTCGGCCGGCCCGATTTCCGTCCTCACTGCACAAAGTCTCTCCACACAGCATCACCCAAGTCGTGAGCCGCGCCCCGTAGCGACGCAAACGTCTTTGGCGTATGGTTTGCGCAAGGCGGATCGGCCCCGGTAGCGCTGGCGCGTGGCGTTTCCGGACGTCGATCGAACGCGGGTGATGGCCACGGAGCTGTCCCTGTTCGCCGGGGGTATCTGGATGAACTGGCCGCTCGCCGAGGCGTCACGACGCGGCGAGGGCGAAAGAAGCCGGGCGCAGCCGCGCTGCGCGTGCGCCGGGCGCTTCCCCGGCCACTGACAGGCAGCGACATTAGCGACAGTAGGCACTACCGCGTCGCCGATAAGTTTTGCGTGTATGGTTT
>JAJDDX010000476.1 GCA_029260055.1 Phycisphaerae bacterium | reverse complement strand
AGTACCTCGGTGCGATGCGGGCGGCCGCCAACTACGCGTGGTGCAATCGGCAGGTCATGACGCACCTGGCCCGCGGCGTGTTCGAGGAGGTGTTCGAGGTACCGCCTGAGCAGCTCGGCATGTCACTGATCTACGATGTGGCCCACAACATCGCCAAGATGGAACCCTACGACGTGGACGGCAAGCGGCTCGAACTCTGCGTCCATCGTAAGGGTGCGACGCGGGCCTTTCCGCCGGGCCATCCCGAACTGCCCGACCGCTACAAGTCGATCGGTCAGCCGGTGCTCGTGCCGGGCGACATGGGTACGTCGAGTTGGGTGCTCACCGGACAGCCCGGCTCGATGGAGCACACCTTCGGTAGCTGCTGCCACGGCGCCGGCAGGCGCATGTCACGCCACGCCGCCATCCGCGCGAGCAGAGGCCGCAACATCCGCAACGAGCTGAAGGCCCGCGGCGTGATCGCCCGAGCCCGCGGCCGCACGGGTCTGGAAGAAGAACAGCCCGACGCCTACAAGGACGTAACGAACGTCGTGGATGTGCTGCACTCCGCCGAGATCAGCCGCAAGGTCGCCAAGCTGCGGCCACTCGGTGTGATTAAGGGGTAGGTCGCGAGCGAGCCAACGCTTCCGTCTTCACGTCACCGATCGCGACCATAGCAGTTCCTTCGACATCATTTGCGCGGGGGAGCTACTCTGAAGAAGCACACATAGAGCACCGGCACGACGACCATGGTAAGGACCGTCGCGAAGGCCAGGCCGAACATGATCGTAACCGCCATGGATACGAAGAACGCATCCGTCACGAGCGGGATCATACCGAGCACGGTGGTTAGCGCCGCCATTGACACGGGGCGCAGCCGGCTGAGGCCGGAATCCACGATCGCGTCGAATTGCTCCTTGCCGTCGCGAATCTGGGTATCCATCTCATCGATGAGTACGATCGCGTTCTTGATCAACATCCCCGCGAGGCTGAGGAAGCCGAGTATGGCCATAAACCCGAATGGCTGGCCGGTCACGAGCAAACCGGCCGTCACACCGATGAGCGCCAACGGAACCGTCAGGAAGATAATCAGCGGCTGTCGCAAGGCGTTGAACAGCACGATGACCACCAACACAATGAGCAAGCCGGTCACGGGTAGTTTGCCGGCCAAGCCCGCCTGCGCGTCCTTCGAGTTCTCGTACTCGCCGCCCCACTCCAGTGTGTACCCGGAGAGCTGAAGTTGTTCACGTTGCTCTTCGAACTTGGCTTCGACCTTCGGTCGCAGCCGCGCGAAGACCTCGCTCGCTTGCCCCACCTTCGGATCGCACTGCACGGTCAAAGTCGGGAGCCGGTCTCGCCGGCGGATGATCGAGTTGTCCGACTCCGTTTCAAACCCGGTGACGACCTGTCGAATGGGGATGGCCCGCTGGGCGACCGGGCTGAATATCTGCGCGTTGTGCAGGTTCTCCACCGCGGAGCGTTCAGCTAACGGCGCACGCGCGATGATCTGCAGTAAATCGTCCCCCTCGCGGTAGACACCGATCGTCTTGCCGGTGAAGGCCGTTTGTAGGGCGTCCGCTACTTCGGCGCGCGTGATGCCCGCATTGCGCGCCTGGGTCTCGGCGACAACGGGGCGGATCAACGGCGTTCGTTGTCGCCAATCGCTGCGCACCTCCGTAGCGGTGGGCTCGGCGAGCATGACTTCGCGGGTCCCCGCCGCGAGGCGACGGAGCATGTCCGGATCGGGTCCACGGAGCCTCGCCTCGATCTTGGCGGCATCCCCGGGGCCGAGCATGAACTTCCTGGAAAAGGCGAGTGCGTCGGGGAAGTTCTCGTCCAGGTACTGTTTAGCGACCGGGATCAGCTCATCGATCCGGCTGTAGTCGTCAACGCTCACGAGCAGAAGGCCGTAGGCGCTGTTGGCATCTTCCGGGGTGAAGGTGAGTAGGAACCGCAGGCCACCGCGGCCGACGAAGGTGGACACGTCGGTGATGCCGTCGATCCCGACCAGATGCGCCTCGATCTGCTTCAGATCTTCCTCCGTACGTGAGATGTGCGTCCCTTGCGGAAGCCAGTAGTGCACCATGAACTGCGGACGCGTCGAATCAGGGAAGAAGCTCTGTTTGACGAATCCGAAACCTTGCATCGACACCGCGAGCAGTCCGATCAGGACCGCAATCGTCAGCCACCGCTTTCGGATGCATGCCGTCAGCAGCGCCTTGTAGCCACGAAAGAAGAGCCCGCCGTAGGGATCAGCGTTGGCGTCTTGACTACCGGCCTTGAGGCACATGACGCCGAACAGAGGTGTCACCGTGATCGCCAATACCCAACTCATCATGAGCGAAATCAGGATCACCTGAAAGAGCGAACGACAGTACTCGCCGGTCGAGTCCTGGCTCACGCCGATGGCGGCAAACGCCAAGACGGCGATGACCGTCGCGCCGAACAACGGCCACATCGTCTGCCCGACGATCTTGCTCGCCGCCTGGATGCGATCCATGCCACGCTGCAGATTGACGTTGATCCCCTCGACGATGACGATTGCATTGTCGACGAGCATACCCAGCGCGATGATCAACGCGCCCAGACTGATTCGCTCCAGCATGATGCCGAACATGTTCATGACGATGAAGGTGGCCAGCACCGTCAACATCAGGATGCCACCGATGAGGATTCCGCTCCGCAAGCCCATGGCGACAAGGAGCACACCGATCACGATCGCCAGCGCTTCGATCAGACTGATGATGAAGTTGTTGACGGCGACGGTTACGGCGTCGGCCTGGTGTGCGATGACGCCGAGTTCCATCCCGATCGGGGTCTCGGCCTCCAGCTCGCGCAGTCGCTGCTTCAGCGACTCTCCCATGACAACAACATTACCGCCGGCCACGGTCGATACACCCAGCCCGATCGCCGGGCGGCCATTGAAGCGCATGATGCTGCCGGGAGGATCGACGTAACCGCGCGTGATCTTCGCCACGTCCCTTAGCCGGAGCTTCGTAGCCGTAGCGTCACTCTGAAGGATCAGAAGCTCGCCAAGCTCATCGATCGAGGTGAATTCACCGGTGGGACGGATACGGATGTACTGACTGCCGACCCGCGCATCGCCCGCCGGCGCAACGAGGTTCTGTCCGGACAGCGAAGCGTAAAGGGCCTCCGGTGAGAGCCCCAGCCGCGCAAGCCGCTCACGCGATATCTCGACGTAGATCACCTCAGCCTGATCGCCATAGATCGTGATCTTGCCCACATCGTCGCACAGCAATAGCTCGCGACGCAGCAGGTCGACATGGGCCTTCAACTCCGCATAGGAGTACCCGTCGCCGTAGATCGCGTAGAACACGCCGTACACATCGCCGAAGTCGTCGTAGACGACGGACGGCGACGTCCCCGGCGGCAACTTCGACTGTGCATCGGTGACCTTGCGGCGCAGCTCGTCCCACACCTGAGGGAGGCCGTGCTTGTCGTACTTGTCGCGGATCTCCACCAGGACCGTAGATAGACCCGGTTGTGAGATGCTCGTGACCAGCTTGAGCTGGCCTAACTGTTGCACGGCCGTCTCGATTTCATCGGTCACCTCGTTGGCGACCTCCATGGCTGTGGCACCCGGGTAGCGCGTGAAGACCTGTGCGGCCTTCACCGTGAACTCCGGGTCTTCGAGCCGTCCGAGTCGCTCGTAGGCGAGAATGCCACCGCCGATGATAAGGACCGTTATCACGAGCGTGATGGTCTTGTAGCGTATCGAGGCTTCGGCGACATTCACGGCTGGGGCTCCTTGGCTGCGGGGTCGAGCAGCCTGACCTGTTGCCCCTCTTGAAGCACGTGAACGCCGGCAGCGGCGATACGATCTCCCTTGGCAAGCCCGTTGAGCACAAGCAGTTCGTTCTGCATCATCTCACCAACGCTCACGTTGACGCGGCGGACGGTCCAGGTGCCACCATCCTGTCCCTCGAGTCTCCAGACGTAGTACGTGCCGAGACCGTCCACAGGAACCGCGTCGATGGGCACGGCGTATCCCACGCTGTCTCCGGCGGCCGGCTCCAGCAGGAACGGCGTGATCGTCGCCGTCATGCCGGGAAGGATGCTCACATCCGCAGGCGCGGGCATGACCAGCGTCGCCGCGTACGTCTGCGTAAGTGGGTCAGCTACGGTGGTAAGTTCCTTCGGCGTGACCTCGAACTCACGTCCGGGAAGGTATTCGAAAGTCGCCACGAACCGGAACGCATCCGCGGAACCCTTCGTCAGGGCGACGACC
>JAJDDX010000475.1 GCA_029260055.1 Phycisphaerae bacterium | reverse complement strand
CCACTCGGCGAGAATGCCCCCGCCGTAGTGGGCCTGCATGTGGAGTTCCGTCACCGTGCCGCCGGTCCAGATGCAGCCATACACGTGCAGCAACTCATGGATCGGCACGTAGATGAACCAGGTGACGATCATCGCGATCATCGATGGGATCATGACGCGCGCGGGGTGGGCCGTCGTCATGAGGTGCTTGAGCGAGCCCATCACGTCGTCGAGCGGCTTGCGGAAGAAGCTTTTCACATGCTCGCCTTCATAAGAAGCGGGGCGGCCGGGCTCGTACCCGTTGCCTTCGGCGCTAGACCTTCCCTGAGTCGCGCGAACCCAAGTCTAGCGTGCCGGCGCGGGCGGGACAACGTGCTTCAGCGCCGCCCATCCGGCACAACGCCCCTGTGACTTTTGGCTCGCAATCGCTCATTTACATCTATCGTGGCCCTCCTGTATAATATAGGTAGTCTTAAGGCAGCAGGATGCGGCACATGCCGGTCGAGCGATCTGGCTCGAAGGTTCGGTAAAGGAGGACCGATGCGAAGAATCGCCGTGATCAATCAGAAGGGGGGCGTCGGCAAGACGACGACGACGGCCAATCTCGGCGCGGCTTTGGCCCGCGCGGGCAAACGCGTCCTTCTGGTCGACCTCGATCCTCAGGCGCATCTCTCCCTGCACTACGGCGTCGAACTCACCGACGATCAACCGAGCGTCTACGACGTGCTTACTTCCTCGATGCCGGCTTCCGAGGTCATGCAGGCACCGCGCGAGCGGGTGCGGCTGCTACCGGCCGACATCGATCTTGCCGGCGTCGAGGCGGAACTGGTCAGCGTCATGGGGCGCGAGGTCATTCTGCGTGAGGCCGTCGACAAGGTGGCTGACGACTTCGACGTGATGTTGATCGACTGCCCGCCGTCGCTCGGTGTGCTTACGATCAACGCGCTGGTTGCTGCCTCCGAGGTGCTCATCCCGTTGCAGGCGCAATTCTTTGCACTGCAGGGGCTCGGGAAACTGCTCAATACGGTGACACTCGTGCGGCAGCGGATCAACCCGGCCATTCGGGTCGAGGGCATCATGCTCTGCATGCACGAGCCGTTGACCAAGCTCGCGGGCGAGGTCGTAGACGATCTGTCGTCGTTCCTGGAGGGAGCGCGCGGCAGCGACGTCCCCTGGGCCAACGCGCGGCTCTTTTCAACGTTCATCCGTCGGAACATCAAACTGGCTGAGGCGTGCAGCTTCGGGCAGACCATCTTCGACTATGCGCCGCGCAGCAACGGGGCGACCGACTACATGCGGTTGGCTGCGGAAGTGTTCACCGAGCTGGCGGCGCAAGTGCCTGCGGAACCGGCGAGCCAGCCCCGAGTGACGAACAACCGTTTCCCACCGCCCGAGCCGGCGGAAATCGCGAATGCCGAGGCGCCCAAGTCCGCCGCACCAAAGGCAGCCGCACCCAAGGCAGCCGTACCCAAGGCCGCCGTACCAAAGGCGGCCGTGCCCAAGGCGAAGCGGAAACCGCCACGCCCGAAGCGAGCCAAACCGAAGGCCGAACCCAAGCCCAAAGCCAACGCGGATTCAAAACCGCGAGTCGCCGTAACCCAGGTCGCCCCAGCTACGTCGGAGCCCGTCGTGCCCGCTGTGCCGTGCGAGGCAGCCGCCCCGAGCGAGGCGGCGCCGGCGCGCGAAGCTCCGTGCGTCGCCTCGGATCCCGCGCCGGTCGCCGTAGTCGCGCCGGTAGGACCGCCTGAGACGTTCCAGGAGACTCCGGTCGACGTGTCCGTCGATGACCGGACCGACAACGCGTCCTCGGTTCGCCACGAAGACGCCGTCACAACCGCGCCGTAGGTTCATCACCAGATCATGGTAGCAGCGGCAAGACCGACCGAGCATGCCCCGGGGAACGCTCCAAGGCGGCGGCTGGCGCTGTGGCGCGTGGCCTGGCTGGCGTATTGGCTCGCTCTGTTCGTCGTGATGCATGTGCCGCTCCCACCCGGTCCGGGCTCGAAACTACCCTGGCTAGACAAGATCGCTCACGCGGGACTCTATTTCCTGTTGGCTTGGCTCGGCGCTCGCTGCGTGTCTTTTCGGGGAGCCGCCGATCGCGTGGGTACGCTGCTCAGGTGGACGGCGGTGTACGCCGCGTACGCCGGGCTGGACGAGTGGCTTCAGCGGTACGTCGGAAGGACGCCGAGCTATGGCGACTTTGCGGCAGACATGGTCGGCGTGATCGCGGCGACGGGCCTGGCAATCGCCGCTCACAGAAGGAATACCGGCTCTTAGACCACCGGATCCGCCCGACCTCGGCTTCTCCCGTGTAACGGTTTGATAACAACCGGCGCGACGGGCAAGCCGCGTCATGGCGACAGCGATGGGCTATGATAGAGTAGCGGTGTGGAGCGTCCGGCACGGGATGCGGTCGGGCTCTGCGCACCTCGGAGCCAACTATGCCCAGGAAAAGAACAATCGTGGTCGTCGAGGACGAAGACGCCATCCGCCGCGGCATCGTCGACATTCTCAAGATGGCGGGCTATGAGGTCGTCGAGGCCGCCGACGGCTTGGCGGGCCTGACCGAAGCCCGGCGAGCCGGCGTCGATCTGGTCCTGCTCGACTTACTCATGCCGAAGATGGACGGGATCGAAGTGCTCGTGGAACTGCGAGCCACGCACGCGTCGCTACCCGTCATCATTCTGACCGCGCGCGGTGGCGAGGACGATCGCGTCCAGGGCTTGCGGCGCGGCGCGGACGACTACGTCGTAAAACCCTTCTCCGCACGCGAGCTATTGGCCCGTGTCGAGGCCGTCCTGCGTCGGAGTCCGGAACGCCCCAACCCGGTTCTCAATCTCTCCGCGGGCGACGTGACCGTGGACTGTGGACGCAGAGAAGTCATCGGCCCGGGCGACGTACGAACGGCACTCTCGGAGATGGAGGGCGCCATCCTCGGGCGGCTCGCTGCCCACGCCGGAAGAACGGTGTCGCGCGAGGAGTTGCTCTCCTGCGTGTGGGGAATCCGCGACGGACAGATCGAGACTCGAGCGATCGACATGCATATCACCCGCCTGCGGCAGAAGCTCGCCGGCGGCGAAAAAGAGTCGCCGACCGAGTGGATCGTCACGGTGCGGGGCAAGGGCTACATGCTCGGAGCCGATATACAGTTGGACAAGGGAGGCGCTGACGAGGGTACGCCATGACACGCATGCGCAAAGGCGCTGTAGCCGCCGTCATTGTCTTCGTGCTGACCGCCGCCGTGGTGCTCGGTGGGATGACATGGGCTACCGTACTGCAACTCGAAGTGGCCGGATCCCATGCGCTTCGGCGGCATCAGGGCAACCTCGCCGATGCCCTGTGGCGCATGGACGGCGCGTTCGGTGCCATCCTGGGGTCGGAAGCGGCACGACCCTTTACCGACTACGTCGCGTTCCACTCGGCTGCGCCGGTCGCGGCGTGGACTGAGGATGGCGAGCGTCGCGACGTGCAGACCGTGGCCATGCCCTCACCTCTGACCCTGTCGGGGGCGCCGCGCGACTGGATCGACCTTTACTTCCTGGTCGACGAAAACGGGCTGTGGTCTTCGCCCATGATCTGGGATGAAACGGTGATCCCGTCGACGTGGGATGACGCGCCGTCTCCCTCCTATCAGGCGGCGACCATGCTGGAATGGATGGAGCGGACGCTCTCCGTCGCCCACATACCAGACCGCATCGCGCAGGCGCTCGAGCGCGATCGACCGCCGTACGACGCTCCGGTGGATTCGGGGGATCAAACGGTCCAGGAAATGCGCCGCATGACACCCCCCGACAAGGGCTCTCGCACTGCGCTTCGAAGCGAGTACCAACTTCGCACGGAGAGCAAGAGGGCGACTCAGCGGCAGTTTAGCCCGCAGCCGCAATGCGTGATGCTCAACCACCTGCATCACATCAAGGCCCTGGAGCAGGGCACGGGCGTCTTCGCTTGCCTCCCGCCCACGCAGGTCGGCGTCTCGTCCGATCCGATGGCGGCCTTCTGGCTCGACGAAGAGCATCCCGGCGGCGGACCGAAACTCGCGTTCGTGCGGGCCGGGCACCAGGACGAC
>JAJDDX010000474.1 GCA_029260055.1 Phycisphaerae bacterium | reverse complement strand
TGGGTCCCGCCTCGGGCAACCGGATCTGAAGGTCAGAATCCTGCCCGAAGCCGAGGTACACCGTCGCAGCCGGAACCAGCACGCCAGCTGGGTACAACGAAGAAAACTCGACGTAGCCCCTTCCACACAGCGCTGGATCTTGAGAGCACGCCCCCTGCGCCGAGTAATCGAACCGAAACGCGTCGTCCAGCGTGATCGCCGGATCGGTACGAGCGAAGTTGAACTGTATCAACCGCAAGTACCGGTCTTGTCCACCCGGTTCTTGCGTGATCTGGAAGTCAAACTCCACGTGCTGACCCGGTGCGTATGGCCCCGGCGTAGTTGGAACAAAGTCGACAATCGCACCGGCATTCACACTGGTCGCCGCCGCGAAGGCGAGCGGAAACGTGGTTAGACATCGTCGCCACATGGCATGGGCCTCCGTAGAAGATGCGCCAGGCCAACTGCGCGCGCGTCGTCGTACGCTCAACGAGACACAAACGTCAACCTGCTCCAGTGCCGGTCGACCTTCCCGGCACAGTGGGTGATTCACACTTGATTCTATGCACACCCACCAGTGCCCGGCAAGGACGTCACATGTCCGAACATGGGAATCCCGGCTGACACACACTAGGTGACGGTCGATCTGTCGCCGCGAGCACCTGCATTCGGCGCGATCGGTCATCGCCGGGAGGCTGCGCGGGCGTTTCACGGCGCGCTCCGCTATAATCTGACCATGTCTTTCAAAACGCTCGTTTCATGCGAAGGGTTGGCGCGACGCCTGGATGATCCCGACTGGGCCATCGTCGATTGTCGGTTTTCGCTCGGCGACACCGAAAAAGGGCGCTCTGCCTACCGGGGCGCCCACATACCGGGCGCCATCTACGCTCATCTTGACGACGACCTTGCGGGTCCGATCGTGCCGGGCAAGACGGGCCGGCACCCCCTGCCCGACGCCGAGGCATTCCGCCGTACGCTCTCGGGCTGGGGCATCGACGGAAAGGTGCAAGTCGTGGCGTACGACGATATGGGCGGCGCTATCGCGTCCAGGCTTTGGTGGATGCTTCGCTGGCTTGGCCACGACGCGGTGGCCGTGCTGAACGGCGGTTGGGACCACTGGACGAGGGGTGATCACCCGATCCATGTGGATGGGCCGCAACAGCGCACGCCTCGCACCTTCCGCGGTGAGTCGAAGACGGAAATGGTCGCATCAACCGAGGATGTCGTGTCGTGCCTGGCTGATCCGGCGTGGCGCCTGATCGACTCACGCGTATCCGAACGGTATCGCGGCGAGCACGAGCCGATCGACCCGGTGGCCGGCCGCATTCCCGGCGCGATCAACGCGCCCCACGTCGACTCGGTCGGCGCCGACGGTCTGTACTTGCCCCCCGAGCAATTGCGGGATCACTTCCTGCAAGTGCTCGGCGATAGCCCTCCCGACCGCGCCGTGTTCTATTGCGGTTCGGGCGTTACAGCCGCACGGAACCTTCTGGCATTCGCCCACGCCGGCCTAACGAGCGCTCGTATGTATCCAGGTTCGTGGAGCGAGTGGATCGCGGACCCATCCCGCCCTATCGAGACCGGGTGACGCGATTCGGGACATCCGGCTCCGCCCGCCGCCGGTTCGTGAGATTGTGAAGTCAAAAAAGCTCGCAACCAGCTTCCCTGTTAATCCGTTTAACCTATTGTCAATCTACCTGTCCTCGTGTATGGAGTGCCTACCCGTCCTTTGGGCAGGGGTTTGCGGGTTGCGCCGCTGCCGAGCTGGCGCGGGTTTTGCTTAGGAATCCGCGCGGAGGGAACGGCGACGAGAGGGATCTTGTAGGCGTTACAGGGTGCTCCAGGCGATCCACATGGTGCGATCGGACATGGAGGACTTTCGACTCGGCGTTGCGGGCGGTGCTCGCGGCGGCTTCAACTAGGTTTGCTTCTGCGGGAGATGGACATGAAGCGGACGCAATGCGTATTGGCGATAGCGATCGTTCTTGGTGGGATCGGCTTCTCGGTACAACTGCTGGCGGGCCCGCCTGCCGTGAGCGATGTGGCGGTCTCGGGGTCAACGGCCGTCGCGGCTGCGGCGCTCGGCGGCGACGAGGCGGCTTTTGTCGGCTCCAAGAAGTGCAAGAAGTGCCACAGCAAGCAGAACAAGGCCTGGGGCAAGACGAAGCACGCCAAGGCCCTCGATCTGCTCAAGCCGGGCGAAGCCAAGGAGGCCAAGGAGAAGTACAAACTCGATCCGGCCAAGGACTACACGACGGACGCAGCCTGCCTGGCATGCCATACGGTTGGCCACGGCAAGGACGGCGGTTACACCACGCCTCCCGCCGACGATAAGAAGGCGGCTCGCAAGGCGAAGGCACTTGCGGGCGTCGGGTGCGAGTCGTGTCATGGTGCCGGCGGAGCCTTCATGGCGCTGCACGAGGAGATCTTCAAGGCCAAGCGGAAGTACAAGGTCGACGAGATGTACGCCGCGGGCGTGACGAAGATCGAAGCGGCTACGTGTACGGCATGTCACAACGACAAGAGCCCGACGTACGACGCGAGTGCCCCGTTCGACTTCGAGAAGATGAAGGAATCCGGAATCCACGAGCACACGGCGCTCGAACTCCGCGAGTAGGCCTTCACTCCGGCAACCTGGTGTCAACAGTCGGCATGTTCGCGCGAAGCGCGGACATGCCGGCTTCTCTTGCGCCGCGTTGGCGCTTGTTTGTGTTTTCAACACAAGTGGCGGCTGACGCGTCGCTCCGTCCTGAGCCATTCACGGGACACCGGTCCGGCCAATCCGTCCTCCACCGCGAGCCCGGCGCGTCCTTCACAGGCATCGAGCGCTTCTGCGCGATGCGCGACAGGCAAACTTAAAAGAACATCGAAATATCGCCAATCAGGCGTGGACATGCCATCGCAGCGCCGGTATATTTCCGGCCCTGATTGGTAGGAGGAACGTCCACCCTGGGAGCCATACCATTGATCGCGAGACGAATCGCGCTATACGCCGTCATCGTTGGCAGTATCTCGACCGTATGCTTGGCCGCTGACGGAGAAGCCAAGTGTACGGATTGCCATGCGACCGAAGCCGGACGGTTTGCCGCCTCGGTGCACTCGTCGCTGACCTGCCAGGACTGTCACCAAGGCGAGGCCTCGTATTCGGTCCCGGAAACGGAGCTGAAGCAATACACGAGCAGGGCCGGCGGCAAGTCGTTTGACCACGGCTCGAGCTTCGCCGGGAAGCCGACGCGATCCGCGATCCCGTCGCTCTGCGGGGACTGCCACGCGGACGTCGAGCGGATGAACCCGTACGGCCTGCGGACTGACCAACTCGCACGGTACCGGACCAGCAACCACGGCAAGACGCTCGCCGAGAAGGGAGACGAGCGGGTCGCCGTATGCACGGACTGCCACGGCATCCACGATGTGCTGGCGGCCGCCGATCCGGACAGCAGAACGCACCCACTCAACGTGCCGTCGACTTGTGCGATGTGCCACGCGGATGTGGCGTTGATGGGCGACTACGACCTTCCGGTTGAAATCGTCGACGAATACCGACAGAGTGTCCACGGCAAACTCCTGCTGGAGCAAAAGGACACCGGTGCTCCCACGTGTGCCACGTGCCACGGCAACCACTCCGCGATGCCTCCGGGTTTTGCTACGGTCGGGTCGGTTTGTGGCCAGTGCCACCAGGCGGCCGCCGGCCATTTCGGTTCGAGCATTCATGCGACGCTCGAGGACCACAAGAAGTGCGTACAGTGCCACGGCGGCGGCGAAGGCCGGCATTTCCACAAGATCGATCGGATTACGAAGCCAGCCGGCGTGCTTGTCCAGCGGTACGCCCATTTGTTGGAGTTCCAACCGGACCCGACGGACGAGCAGATCACCGGATCGATCCATCCCGACCCGCGGAAGATCATCACGCAGGCGCTTCCGACCTGCCTCGAATGCCACGATGAACTCGAGGAGGACGAAAGCCTTCCGACGCTGTTCGCTCTGTTGGACGGCATCGCCGAGGCGGAGCGCAACTACGTCAAGACCGGGCAACGCCTCGAGGAGGTCGGCCGGGGCTTGCTGCTGGTCGACCGGCAACGATTCGAGTTCGAGGACGCCAAAACCTTCCTGATCGAATTGGCGCCGTTGCAGCACACGTTGGATAATGAACAAGTCGCCGCGAAGGTCGCGGAGTTGAACGCTGTCTGCGAAAAGGTGAACGCCGAACTCGACGCACTCGAGCGCGGACTCGAGTATCGCCACACGGCCTTGTGGCCCGTCTGGATCTTCTCGATCGTGTTCGGTGGGCTGCTCTACGTCAAGTACAAGCAGCTCAAGCATCATTACGTGAAACCGCTGCCGAAAACGGGAGTTTGAGAGTGACGACGATTCCTGACATCAAACCGCCGACACGACGCGGGTTCCTCGATTTTCTAATTGCGATCGGCTCGACGATCACGGCTTTGGCCATGACGGTGCCCGCATTGGCTTATCTGTGGCCCGCGGCCAAAGGTGGCGGCGCGGACAATGTGGAGGTGGCCGGCGCTTCCGCTCTTCCGGTAGGGCAGAGCGTTACGCTTCAAGTCGGCGGCAAGGCCGTGATCGTGGTGCGCGACCGGTCCGGCTTTCAGGCCTTCTCGGCGTCATGCACCCACCTCGGCTGCCTTGTCCAATGGGATGCGGGTAACAAGCAGTTCCTGTGCCCCTGCCACGCGGCGATTTTCGGCGCCGACGGCGGCGTGGTGGCGGGACCTCCCCCGTCCGCATTGCCGCCATACAAGGTCAAAGAGATCGGCGACAAGGTTTTCGTGTCGGCCTGACGGTTCTTTTTCGAGCAGATAAACGGCGCCCCGGCGACCGGGAAGTTCGACGGCGCGGCGCCGAAGACGCGAATGAAAGGGTAGCGGCTAGATGAGCATTCGCAGTTCGATCAACGGGTTCTTCGAATCGCGGTTCGACATGGACACCGCGCGCGACCTCGTGGACCAGCAGGTACACAAGCGGCTGCCACCGCACACCGGGTGGCTGCACGTGTTCGCAAGCCTCTCGCTGCTGCTGTTCATCAGCCAGACGCTCACGGGCATCCTGTTGCTCATGTACTATCGTCCGACTCCCGATGAGGCGCACCGCTCTATTCAGTATATCACGGCCGACGTTCACTTCGGGTGGCTCTATCGGCAGGTCCACGCGTGGGGCGCGTCGCTGATGATCCTGCTCGTCGTGCTTCACATGATCCGCACCTTCTTCTCGGGCGCTTACAAGAAGCCCCGCGAGTTGACGTGGGTCACCGGCGTGTTGCTTTTTCTCATCACGATCACGTTCGGATTCACGGGCTACCTGCTACCGTGGAACCAAATCGCGTTCTGGGCCACGACTGTAGGGACGGAATCAGCCAACAAGGTGCCGGTCATCGGCGGGTGGTTACAGTACTTCCTGCGCGGCGGTGATGCCGTCACGGGCGAAACGTTGTCGCGGTTCTTCGTGGTGCACGTGATCATCCTTCCCTGGTTCCTGAGTGGACTCGTCGGGATCCACCTGTTCCTCATGCGGGTGAACAACCTCTCCACGACTGAACGCGTCGGCGACGAGAAGCCGTTCCCGAAGGAATCCGGCATTCCGTTCTTCCCGGTTCACGTGGCGAAGGAATGCGCCATTTCGATGCTGCTGCTTGCGTTCCTGGTGACGCTTTCCGTCGTGTCTCCGTGGGAGATCGGCGATCCAGCCGACCCCCTGGTCACGCCGCAGCACATCAAACCGGAGTGGTACTTCCTGCCGAGCTACCAGTTGTTGAAGTACTTCGAAGGGCCCTACGGCGCGATCCTCGGGATCATCGCCTGCTCGGTTCCCTTCGCGCTTCTGTTCTTCTGGCCGTTCCTCGATCGCGGTAAAGAGCGTAGCCCGCGGAAGCGCCCGATCGCGGTCGGCATCGGGCTGTTCGCCCTGGTGTCCGCGCTGGTGCTGGGCGTACTGGGCCACTACTCGGAGACCAACCAGACCTTCTTCGGGAAACGGTACCACATAGACTTGCTCGGCATGCCGCATCGTCTCGATGACGAAGGTGGCGGCAACGGCGATGAGACCGGGCACTAGCTCATCCGCGCGCATAGGAATACGCGAAGTAGCTAAGACACGGCGATCGGTGCAGGGTGTGCGCTGCGCACAACGTCAGGCCTTCGGCCGGCGGTCCCCAACGAAGATGAGAAGCGGTAGGCCCGCGAGTATCATGCCCGTACCGAGCATGTCGAGTGGATGACCTCAGCAATACGAGAGCTTCAGCCCGATCCCCGCAATCGGGATGATCGCCAGCGCATACGCGAGTTTTCCCAGGGTCATGGCTGTGCTCCGATACGGGCAGTGGCCGCCCGTCTCCACGATCTGCGCGGGGACAGCGGGCGTGCGACGGGCGGTGTGCAGCGTCGCCCGGCCCGGGCATGCCGCCCCTGCCTATGATAGCCGGGCGGTTGCGGGCTCGTCCACCGTGATGCGACGGGCTGTTGAGTTACGCCGGCTGCCGTCGACCTCATGCGACGGGTGGCCGGCGCCGATGGTCACTCCGGCGGAGTGCCGTTGTTGAACTCGTAGTCCGGATCTACGGATAGAAGGCCGTGCGACAGCGTGTCAGACCAATTGCAGCACGCCGGCAGGGTCTTGGCGTCGAGCAGATCCCCTCCCGTCACGACTCCACTGCAGCTCGGCACAGCGACCAGAGCCCCCGATGCCAGGCATGCGATAAGTGTGGCGAGCCGACCGCGTCTTCCGGATTGCGTACCCATGCTTCTTACCCCCCAAAGTCTACGGCTCCACAGCTCGACCGCGCGGACGGCGCGCGCCGCCCGCAGCAAGCGACTGTGGTGCAACATACAATGTCCAATACGTTTCGCGGGTCGGCCAGCCGGTTTGCGATAAAACGTCGGGTTCAATAATACGTGGCAAACACGCGTCTGCGGTGGGTCGTGAGGCCGGCGGAAGCGGCACGTAGAGATCGGGCGGGAGCAGCCTATCCGTGGGGTCTATAATCAGGCACGCACGAGGACCACGCTGGCGTCGTCATCCAAGTCCGGCGTTCCGGCATGCGCGACGAGTGCCGCAAACAGAGCACCCACCTCGTCGTCGCCTGATCGCAAGCTCTGCGCGCATTCCTGAACGCGAAGGATGCCGAAGCCCGAACGTTCATCGGCCGGCGTGGATTCATCGTCACCCGAATCGTCAGCTTGCGCGCACGCGCGTTGGCTGATGAATCCGTCGCTCAGTACGAGTGTTCGCGCGCCGGGCGACAAGGCCACCGTCGCCGCCTCGCCGAACGCGGTTCCCTCCGCGCCTACCGCCCGGCTCCGTCCCACGTCGAGCATATCAAACCGACCATCGGGATGAGCGATCATCGCACTGTCATGCCCCGCTGACAGGTAGGTCAGCCCGCGGGTTGCGCCATCAAACACGCCAACCCACAGCTTCAAGAAGCTGCCGTGCGCAGTGCGGGTCTGAAAGAACGAATCGACATCCTGCACGGCACGCGCCGGATCGCCGTGGGCCAGCAAGCTCGCGTGCAGGAAGCCGTGAGCCGCGCCGACCAGCACCGACACCGGCACTCCCTTGCCGCCGACGTCGCCAAGGACGATCGCGAGGCGATCCCCAAGTGGGATCACGTCCAGGAAATCGCCGCCGATGTACCGTCCCCGGCGGGTCTCGGCTGTGTATCTGAAGGAACCGACTTGGCCGCGGCGGACCGGCAAGAGCCATTGTTGGGTCTCGGTGGCAGCCTGGATCTCCGCATCCAACCGCTCCTGTCGGCGCTCGATATCGATCCGCATGAGGTTGGCGATACCCATCGCCGTGAGTTTCGCCACCGCCAACGGGAACCCGTCGATAGAAGACCCCGATTCGCCGGCTGCCGCCGGCGAGGGCGCCTCGAGGTAGATGAACCCAACCAGCGTCGAGGTGGCCATAATCGGCAAGCACAAGGCCAGCACATCCGACGTCACCCGTCGCACATCGAGCGCACCGGCGGGCGAGCCGCGTTGGAGGCAGGCCGGACCTCCCGATGAAGCCGCCTTGATCAGGGCTCGGCTGAAGCGAGGCGGTGAACCGCTTTCGTTGTCGCGTCCGCACGATGCCACGAGCTCGATCGACTCGTCGTCGCCCGCCAGGCGTACGAACGCCGCCTCACCGAACGATGTCCCTTCAAGAAGAACCTCCAGCCCCGCAGTCGCGACATCGGCCATGTCCGCCGCGGCGTGAACGCGCTGAAGGCACTGTTCCAAGAGCCGCAGCGCTTGTTCTGACAGGCCGTGCCCCGTATCCGGTTCGTGGGGTGAGACAAAGGTCTTGGGCGCGTCGATGTCATCGACGGTCGCCAGGGTCGTCTCCGCCTTCGGACCACCGGCCCGATCCACCACCAGCAGCGTCCACGGGCCGATCGCGATCAGATCACCAGGGCGGATATGGTACTGGCGTCCGGCACGCAGCCTGACCCCGTTGAGCCAAGTGCCGTGCGTACTGCCTCGATCATCGAACACCCACGTTCCACCGGCACCGGGTTCGCCACGGAAGGTGAAGGCTGCGTGGTCTCGGGACACAGCCGGATCATTGAGCTGAAGCGTGCTGGTCGACCGCCGTCCGACGACGACCGTATCCGTCGCCCCTAAATGGAACGATACGGGCGCAGGCCCGGAAGTGGCACGTAATTCCAGATCGGGCGTTTTGGTGCTGTCGGTGCTCATGTTTACCCAGCCTGCGCAGAATGCGGAAGCTCCCTCAGGATGGAAGCCTCTGCCCCCCGGTCTTCTGGCGCACCAAGCGTTTCGTGGAAAAACGTCTCGCCCAGCCACACCGGACGCGGACCTGATCCAACGGTATAATATGCATCGCCGGACACGGCAACGGGGAGCCGCAACATATTCGTTTTTTGAGAGCGTTTCGTGGCGAATCAAGGCGACGAACGAATAGAACGAATCGCGTCGGTCGGTCGAACGCACGGCGCCGATACGCGCGCAGCCTACCTCGATCGCGAATGCGGCGACGACATCTCGCTCCGCATCGCGGTGGAGCGGCTGATCGCCCGTCATACCGATGAAGAAGACGGGCACCTCTCCACACAGGCTCCCACCCAGCCTGCGGAGCCCGTCGCTGACGCCGGAATGCCAACTGCGATGCACGTGGGCTCGTACCGGATCCTCGGCGTGCTCGGCGAGGGGAGCATGGGTGTCGTATACCGGGCGGAGCAGGCGAATCCGCACCGGTTGGTGGCGCTGAAAGTCCTCAAGCCGGGAGCCACATCGCCGGCGGCGCTGCGCCGCATGGAGCACGAGGCTCAGATGCTGGCACGCCTGCAACATCCGTGTATCGCCCAGGTTTTCGAGGCCGGCACCGCGGACACCGGTGCCGGTCCCCAACCGTTTTTCGCGATGGAATCGATCGCGGGCGTATCGCTGACCAAGTACGCCGACGCCCTCGACCTGGGCACGCGCAGCCGCCTCGAACTGCTGGCCAAAGTCTGCGAAGGCGTGGAGCACGCTCACCGGAAGGGCATCACCCATCGCGATCTCAAACCGAGCAACATACTCGTCGACGAATCCGGACAGCCGAAAATACTGGACTTCGGCATTGCGGTCGCGACGGATTCTCGTGGGGCGGGTGACGCGTCCGGTGGCGTGTCGGATCGGCGCGCTGGAACCATTCCTTACATGAGCTACGAGCAACTCGCGGATGATCCACACGATGTCGATACGCGCACTGACGTGTACGCCCTTGGCGTCATCGCCTTCGAATTGCTGTCCGGCAGATGGCCGTACGATTTACGGCACAAGACGCCGGG
>JAJDDX010000473.1 GCA_029260055.1 Phycisphaerae bacterium | reverse complement strand
GAGCCGGCTGTTTCGTATCATCATTCGGCCTGGGCCGCTCGGTCGCGGACTACGGACCACACGGCGACGGCGGCAGCGACTGCACGAACCACACGTCGTAGCCCGAAGCACCGTTGAGCAGGTCGATCACCATGATGATGTCCGACGGATCGATCGAACCGCTTCGATCCACGTCAGCACTCGACACCATGCAGGGCTCCGGTGTTATGCCGTTGATGCAGTCGATTACCGCGATGATATCCGACGGGTCGGTCGCGGTGTCGAGATTGACGTTGCCCGGGAGGTAACCGAGGCAGATACTCTCGCCCGACGGATCGTAGGTGATCTGCGTCCACGCGCCGTACGGGATCGGTCCGTCGAGTTGCAGCGTCGCGAAGGCCCCGGCAGGCGTCACGCTCACGAGGGACGGGGCCACACCGTTCGTGGGCGCCGCTCCCGTCACGATGCCGACTGTGAACTCCGCCGGGGTGATCGCCGAAGCATCGCTGTTGAACTCGATCGTCACGGAATCCCATCCGAACAGCACTCCCGGCACCCCTGGGGCCCAGGGCCGTCGCGCGTCCACCGACCCGCTGACGGGATCGGACGCGATCACCGCCGTCGGAAGAGCACAGGGGTCGGGATCGCAGGCAACGCCCACCCCGGCGAACTCGCCGGCGGCTGTGAGGCAGTCGGCCTCCGTTTCGATTGAGCAGATGTCCCCCTGGCAACATGCGCCGCGAGCCTCGCACGTAAGGCCGCCGTCGCACGCCTCTGCGAGGTAGAAGACATCCTCGAGCCCCGCACACGCGAACCGGTAGGAGCCGTCCGCACACACGCCCGTGGCGAATTCGCAGCACGCCCCGAGATCGCAAACCAGATCCTCGCACAGCGTGTCGTCGCCGGCGTACGTGTTCCCGAGGCTGTCACAGGCAAACTGGGTCTGGATAAGGCACGCGCCCGCAGCATCACAGCAGGCACCCGCGGCCGGGCACGAGCCGCCGGCGCAGTCGCCACCCGCGACAAACACCGAAAGTGCGTCGGTGCAATCGAAGCGAAGCGTCTCCGCACAGGTCCCGTCGCCACCGCAACAGGCACCCGATGCGCAACCATCCGGCATGCAATCAACCGCCGCACCGCGCCAGGTTCCGCTCGCCGCGACGCAATCGGCCTCCGTTTCAATGGAGCAGCTTCCTGCCGCACAGCACGCGCCGCGCGGCTCGCAATCCGGACCGCACACGGCACCGGCCTGGAAGACATCCTGATAATCCATGCACTCGAACAGCAGTGCGTCGTCGAGGCACGTGCCATCGAATTCGCAGCATGATCCGACGGCGCAGCCGCCGTCGCACAACGTCGCTTCACCCGCGTATACGTTTCCGAGACTCTCGCACGCAAACTGCGTCTGCGACACACAGCCCCCGATACCGTCGCAACAGCCACCCATAGCCGGACACGAACTGCCCGCGCAGGTACCCTCCGCCACGAAGACCGAAAGCGGATCAGTACAATCCAGACCCTGCATCTCGGCACAACTGCCGTCGCCGCCGCAGCAAGTGCCGGACAGACAACCGTCCGCGACGCAGACGACGCCTTGATCCCATCGTGAGCCGCCGGCCGCCGTGCAATCGGCCTCAGTCTCCATCGAGCAGACTCCGGCGACGCAGCAGGCACCGCGCGGCGAGCAGAGGACGCCGTCCGCACAGGCAAACCCCGTAAACGGAAGCCCGCTGAGCGCCAGGCAGTTCAACCCCAGCAGATCGTCTTCGCAATTACCGGCGAGGGTACAGCAAGCACCGCGAGCACACGCAGCCGCCGTGCAATCCACGTGATCCCCGGCATAGGCACCGCCGATCAGCCCGCACGCCGATTGCGTCAGGGTCTGACACGGCTCATCTTCGCCGAGGCAACAGGCACCGCCCACGGGACACACGGGGTCGTCACACGTGAAGCCGGCGTTGTAATGGCCTCCCGAATCATCACAATCGATCGGGTCAAGGAACTGGCAGGTGCCGTCATCCAGACAGCAGGCGCCGAGGACGCAGGAGTTCGCCCCGCCAACGCACACCACCGCCGCTCCGCGGTACCTATTCCCCGCCCCGAGGCAATCTTCCGGCGTTTGGATGTCACAGCCGCCATCGACCAGACAGCACGCTCCACGTTCGCGGCAGGTAATGCTCGAGCAGACCTGCCCCGGGCTGAACACATCCTGGAACTCCTCGCACTCGAACCTGAACCGGTCATTCGCGCAGTCGCCGAGGAAGCCACAACAGGCACCCACGTCGCAGACACCGTTGCACGTCGTGGCGTCGCCGCCGTACACCGCGCCCAGGTCCACGCAGGCTTGTTCCGTCTTGATCAGGCAAGCCCCCGAAGGTGAGCAGCAAGCCCCCGCCGGCGGGCAGGAATCGCCAAGGCAATCGCCCTCCGGCACGAAGCTCTCCAGAGATCCCGTGCAGTCCATACCCTCGAGTTCAATGCAGCCTCCGTTGTCGCTGCAGCAGGCTCCCCACGTACACGCGTCCATGGCACACGCCACGCCGACATCCCAGCGGGTACCGCCGGCGGCCGTGCAGTCTATCTCGCGTAGCCATTCGCACCGGCCGGCGACACAGCACGCGCCGCGTGTGCATACCGGGTCGAGGGTGCAATCCGTCCCCGTGCCATTGTTCGAGCCGTCCAGTGCCGCGCAAAGCGTCGGCGTCAATTCCAGACAGGTCTCACTCGGCAGACAGCACGCGATGCCGGCCTCGCAGCCGGCGGTCGAACAATCGTTAGCCGGGTCAAATGTGCCGTTAGCGGCGTCACAAAGTACGGCGATGGTGTCGGTGCATCCGCCCTCGGGCAGACAGCAAGCACCGGCCGTGCAATCCGACGTGGCGCACTCAGTGCCATCGCCGTTGTAGTACCCGCCTGCCGTGTCACAGTCGACCGCGAGCATGCCGTCAACGCACAAGCCCGGAATCACGCAGCACGCCCCTGTCGGCTCCGGTGCGGTACAGGTCACGCCAGCGCAAAGCGAACCGTCCGCCGCCGGGTCATAGACCCCGCCCAGGTCGGCACAGGCACTCGCGGTTCCATCGACGCAGCCACCGGACGCCAAGCAACAAGCGGCCGTCGTGATGCCGACACATATCTCGTCATCCTCCGGCAGGACCGGACATGCCAAGCCGTAGCCCACGAACGAGCCGCCCGGCAAGCTGTTGCACGAGGCCGGATCGATCAGATCGATGCAGCCGCCGGCCCAACAGCAGGCGCCGTCACACTGCGGATCGAGGGTGTCGCACGTCGTCCCGTCGCCCTGGAAGACGGCGCCGGGCACGAAGTCGCACACGAACGCCGTCGAGTCGATACACCCCACGGTGCCGGTGCAGCAGGCGCCGGAGCCGCATAGAGTCTGCAGGTCCGCGCACAACACGTCATCACCGCGGTAGCTATGGCCGGCTTCGGTGCAGTCGGCTTCCGTCGTCTCGTAGCAACTGGTCCCGTCGCAGCACGCGCCGGTCACCACGCACGGATTCGGCGTGCAGGCCACGCCGAAGCCCTGGAACACGCCGGAACCAGCACACTGGGCTTCCGTCTGCACGTCGCAACCCGACGGAATCAGGCAGCAGGCACCCGCGTTACACGGTGGATCGACCTCGCCGCACGTGGTGTCGTCGCCGCGATAGGTGCCGCCGGCCGCAAGGCAGTCATCTTCGATTGCGCCATCCAAGCAACTGCCGTCATAGAGACAGCACGCGCCCTTCGGACAACAGATGGTCGCGTCGCACACCTCCTGCCGGAACCACGTGCCACCGGCATCGTCACACGCGTACACATTCGTTTCGGTACAGTTTCCGCCGGCGCCGCAGCCACCCTCGGTTCCACAGCAGGCGCCGTCGACGAAGGGGCACCCGAGTCGGTCCGCCTCGACCTGAGCACACGTCACGCCCGGTGTGGCGGGAGCGCCGCCCAGGGTCAGGCAATCGTTTTCGACCAGGTTCCGGCAGCACGGATCGGTGGCCTCGCCGTTGCAGGCGCTGCCGGACAGGCAGCACGCACCGGCCTGGCAAATCTGCATCGACCACGGTCCGCCGGCGGCGCTACGGATCATGTAGACGCCTTCATCGGTGGGGTCGATCGGCGGAAACGGTGTGTCGGGAAACGCTTGCGACACGGAGCCGAGGAAGATGCCCGCGTCGAAGTCAGCAAAGCGCATGTTGGGATGCTGGGTCGGGTTGCGCCCGTAGCCAATCAGATGAAGCCCCCACGATACGCCGAACGTGTAGTCGGTGCCGGACCGAAGCTCGAGCAACTGCGGCAGGCGGCCCGTCGAATACACCGCCGGACCACTGACACCGACGACCGGCACCACCACATCGAGGATGGCACGATTGAACGGCTGCACGCCCGTTGGCGCCTCGTGGACCGAGAAGTAGAGGTCGACCGCCTCGCCCACCTCTATGTCCAACTCGAAGCCGAATTCGCTTACGGAAGCCGGCTTGTCCATCCGGAAGAAGTTGCCTCGGTATCGATCGCTCCGCGGGCTGAACACCTGCGAAAAGTCGCCTATCAGCGCGCAGGGCGGCGAGGGCATCGCAGCCGCGCCACCACCCGCGTCGATCGGGACGTCAACAGCGACGTAGGCGCCGCCTGATTCACTCAGCGCCGCCTTTCCCGCGTCAACCGATCCAGCGGCGCAAACGAGGTTGCCGACCGCGCAGCACACGAATACCGATACCAAGCAATTACCAATAAGAGCCTTGCGCATTGATCCCACTCCATGACTTCGTTCAGGAGGTAGTCGGCACCCCGGTGGGTACCGGTATGCGAGGGCTGGAACGGTTCCATTTACCCCAAAACCCCTCCAAGGGCTCCCCCGCATTATAGCCAGACACACACGCCGTTACCAACGAGAGAAGCTTTTTCGCTGCGGACGCCGCACGACCGGGGAACTTACCGGCACAAGGCCGGCACGTCAGCACCATCAGGCCGTCAGGGGAGCATTATCAGACGCTCGCGACACCCCACGGTCCGATAGGTTCCCGGCCGATCTGAGGCGAGAAAAACGGACGCACGCCAGCCAAGAATTGCCCCGGCTGGATCGGTCACGCCCCTGTCGGCACCGTACCAGGCACACCCCACGCGCTCTGGCTCCCGGCGGCACACCGCGTCAGTCGTTCACGACGTCCGTGTACTTCCCGGTCACGCTCTCGCCGATGCGCCTCGGATCACGCTCGCCCATGAAGACCGGCAAGCGATCGATCGTTTTCTGGAAACGCAGGGCCCGCGCGTTGATCTTGGCGCGAGCGATGTTCGGGTCGGGCTCGGGGTCGTCGCCCCGCACCGTCCCGTACACCGTGAACACATGGGACCGCACGGCCATCCAATCGCCCAAACAGGCCAGCGGCGCGATCGCCTTGAGGTAGCTCTTGTCTTCGACCTGGGCGGAGCCGACCTGACCCCGGTCCATGCGGTACACCGCATCCGCGTTACCGTGGCGCACGTTGGCGAGTTCGCCCACGGCCAGGAAGCCTGTGCCGCGCCGGAAGCCCGGATTGGTGTGCCGCCACGCCCTTCCGTCCGGTGGAGTGCCGGGCACGTTCGGATCCTCGCCGTAGTTGCCGGTCGTTGCGCCCAGATCACCGATCTCACGCATCTCGCGATAGGCGGCGATCGCCTTGGCTCGCTCTTCGCCGAGCATCCCGGCAGCATCCTCGGGCAGGCTGTCTAGCCCCAAGGCCGTTTTGAACGTGCTTCGGTACAAAAACGGCACCTCGTCCATCGGGACGTAGGGCAGGCCCTGCATCACGGTCCATGGCGCGGCGTTCAGGTTGATCCGTCCGTGGACCCGCAGGCCCTCCTGGTCGACGCGCGGCTTCGCACCATCGTCCACGAGGGCGTCCGGCATCCTGTAGGGACCGGGGTTGCTGAGCGGCACCGCGGTGAAGAAGTCCCACACCAACTGCCCCCACGGCAGATGCTTCAACTCGCCCGGCACAAACGCCGGCCAAACCGAAGGGTCGACGTGGTGCAGCCCACTCACGTCGAACACCGGCATGCGGCCGTTGTCGATCTCGCCCTCCAACGCCACGAGCCCAACCGCCGTGGTGACCTCGCCGCGCAGACGCGCGGTGAACGCAAACTGCTGGAAGCCATACTCCACAGAGGCGTCGCTCAGCGCACGGTTGGCGTGCCGCATCAGCAGCAACAGCGACCCGGTGGTCGGAAAGGCGGACGCGTAGGACCCACTGTCCGCGAGAACGGCCTCGACGGGATAGACGCCCAGGTCCGCGGGCAGCGCGTTGCGCTGTCCGAGCGTATTCGTGCCGTCCGTTTCGTTCTCAGGATTGGCGGGCACCGTCGCGAACCATGGCGACCAGACATCGGTGCTCCCCGGAGGGGTCGCCACTTCGGCCACGCCGCTGCGTTCGAGCGTCCACGTGGCGGACTGGCCCGGTACTGGTGCGATCACGGTGCCGATCTCATAACCCGCGTCACCCACGTCGAACTGATCCACGACGATCCATTCACCGCTGGCCGCGTGCCCGCGAAGCAGGTAGATCGTGTCGTCGTTCTGGAAGGTCACGTTGGCCGTGATCGGGTTGGCGCTGGAGGGCACACCGAGCGTCGAGTTCGGGTCGTTCAGGATGACACGGTAGCTGTTCACACCGATCGTCTGACCGTTGGGTATCTCGAAAGGCATCGCAAGGCCACCGCCCACGCTGATGGCGTACTTCGAAAGATCGATGACCTGGCCGTAGGGATTGAACAGCTCGATTCCGTACGCCGCGTTGCCCGTATCGAGGCCGCCGTTGGTGGTGTCTTCCGGCGTATGAGCGACGATCTCGGTGATGTAGGGCTGGCGATCGATGCCGTAGACATACAACCCGTCCTGCAGGTCAAAGTAGCCAAGGTCCTCGATTCCGCGTTCGCCCGGCTGTTGAGGCCTAAAGCGGTAGTTCCGGATTGCCACCCGCGTCGGCTCGTCATCGCCATCCATGAAGTCGATCATGTTGGCGGTGAGCGAAGCGGCCGCGAGTTCTATCTCGGTCCAATTCGGCGTCCAGTCTTCGCCGTCGAACTCGCCCCAACTCTCGTATCCCTCGTTCACGTTGCCCTGGTGACCGTCGCGTGCGTTGAGCAGCAACATCACGAACATTTCCTGGATCAACTGGGCATTCTGATCAGGAGTCAAGCCGTTGTTATCGAGCCAGGGCAGGCTCAGGCGAAGGCGTCCCCTGCGCAGATCCTCTCGGCAGCCTTGCTGCTGCAAGCACCCACACCAATCCAACGCTTGCGACGTGGAATCGTAGCCGCTCACGAGCGTGTGCGGATACTCGAGGTACTCCATGTCCACGGCGCCGTTTTGAGCGTTGCAGCCGTTGTCCTCCTCGGCGCTTCGGACGGCCTCTTCGAACATCAGGTCGATGACGTTCACGTTGCGAGGTGGGTCGCCGAATTGCACCATCGCCCCTCGGCAAAGCTGGTCGTCATAGCTGATGGTGGTGACAAGGCGGCGGCGATCGTAGCCGTCGCCTGCCCACGTCGGGTCAATCCGCGTCTGCCAGGTCGCGAAGTCCGCATCATTGGTGGGGTCGAACTGCCAGTACCGATGCTGATCCGTACGAACCGTGTCGCCCTGAGGAAACAGCGACTCGCCGAAATCGCCGCCGCCGGGCGGCGCATCCTCGGGGTCCTCCGGGCTGCCCTGCACGGCTGAAACCGGCACGATACTCGGCGGGAGGAACGAGCGCCGCCGCAGAGTCGGCTCTTCCTGTGAAGGCGGATAGGGGCCCTCGCGGACATCCGATCCGTTGGTTTCGTCAATGGCCGGATGCTGCATGCGCACCATCGCCCCCCCGTTCGAAAACTCCGTCTTCCCGATGGCGGCGGCGATCAGATTCGGGTGCGAATCGTTCAGGTTCGCCATCCCCCCGTGCGGCACCACCTTCAACGCCGCGTAGGTCTTCGGATCGGCGGCGGCCGAGTCGTTGACGAACGCCGCCAGGTTGGCGAGTTCGTCACCCGACAGGCCGTCGTCTGTCGAAAGAAGGTACAGCCTGGTGTCGAAGATCCCGTCGCCGTCGGCGTCGACCACGGCACCGTTCCACAGATCGGTACTGTCGAAGGCAGCCTGGAAAGGATCGTTCGTGGTTTCCACGGGAATCTCGTAGCCGAAATTGTCGTCGACCCATATGTCCAACACACCGGTGCGCATCTGCTGCAAGTCGGTGAACGAGTTGAAACGCACCGTGCCGTTGGTCGGGTCGACCACGGGTTCGGGCTGACCGAACAGCCCGTGGACGTGCGGCAGTTCCGCCCAGGTCCGTGTATTGGCGACAAACACCACAGCGTTGTCGACCTGCTCCAGTCCGCCCAGTGAGTCGCCGCCGCCGGCGTGGCCGGGGCCTTCGACGAACCCATTGATCAGGAGTGACTCTGACAGGTTCTGCACGGCGTCGAGGGTGGCCAGTTGGTCCACCCTGTTCTCCTCGAGGCGCAGCAGATTCGCTTCGAAGTTCATGGTCGTCAGGAAGGTCATTCCGGTGACGAACAGGATCCCGAGGATCGCCATCACCAGCACGAGCACGGACCCGCGTCGTCTGGCGTCACCGGTGTCGCTCGGTGGCACCGCGGCCGTTCGAAGATGCCCAGGTTTTGTCATTCGCTCCCACATACGTCTATCCAAGCACAGATCGCTACAGGGCTTGCCCTGTCGTCCACCTTCCCGTTCCATCGACTCCCTCTCGCCACAGCCCCCCAAGGCCGAACCCGTCGTCTTTCCCGCTCTTTCGGTCACCGCTTCCCGACCGGCACCACGATGACGTGGCGGATCGGGCGCTGCAGCCGGCGCTGGGTGTCGAACACGTCAATCGTAATCCGCAGCGCTCCCGGAAAGATGTCGTCGGGCGGGAACGTCACGCCCGGAAGCTCGGCTGTGCCGGGCTTGGGCCTCGTCGCGGTAAAGACGACGAGGTTGTCCGGCACCTCTTCGCGCCACGTGGGATCACCATCCGGGCCGTTGAAGCGTTCCTCGAGCGTATAGGCCTCGGCCCCTTGACCGAACAACGGATCGATCCGCAGTTTCTCGAGGTCGATATTCTCCGGGCCGTTCGGCGGATAGGTCGCATCGTACAGCGTCTGGAGCGGCTCCGGATTCGCGTTTCCGATGGCCAACGCCCCGGGATCGAACCAGAAGACCTCCGACTCGCCGTCGAGCAGGCCTCGTGCGTCGCCCGGATCGAGCGCCCACTCCACCTTGAACGACGCACACTTCGGCAGGAAGTAATGGTTCACGCCGGTAGAAACGGTCGGCGGCGGATCCTCGTCGAGTTCGCAGCGCGCGTGCGGCGTCGCGATGAGCGTCTGCGCCCCGCCGGGAGCCCGGAAGATCAGGGGCAGGTAGGTCGGAAAGGTCCCCGCGGCGTAGTTGTTGTCCGTCTTGGCGCCGGGATCGAGGACCATCGCCTCCATGTCGAAGCCTTCGAACACATCCGTCTCGCCCTGGAGGATGCGCGGGTCGTCCAGCCTCGTCACCGGCGGGTTGTCCAGGGGCGTCACAGCCACGTGCTTAGGCAGCAGCACGTTACGCCGCGCCAAGTGCCAGAACTCCGCCGCCAGGCCGAAGGGTTCGTCGGCATCATCCGGGAAGGTCCAACGATTCGTGTAGGTCCACGGATCGTCCTGGGTGTCGTCGGCTTCGTACTCACCCAGGTTCGCGTGCCCGTACACGATCTGCTGCGGCCCCCGCGGGGAACGCCCGGCGTGGACGTTGCTGACATCCGAGCGGTCGATGAAGAACATGAGCACGTCGGCACGCGGGAGTGCGAGCTTCGTCGGGTCCTGCGGATCGGTTCGTTCCGGGTCGGCCGCGTGGAGGTAACCATCGTCCGCGCGCTCGTTCTCGTCCGCGTCCTTGCCGTCCTCGGTCCAGTGGGCATTGATGGTGTTGCCCTGGATCAGCATGAACCTTCGGTCCTCGTCCGGGTTCATCGCGTCCAGGTCTTCGCGGAGCATCTGCTCGAAGACGCGAAGCTGCTGATTGATCTGCGTTAGACCGCGTGCCTGGCCCGTCGTGTTCACGGTGAGGCGCAAGACCTCACCCGCGACGGCAAGCATCAAGACGAGGATTCCGACCGACACCACCAGCTCGGCCAACGAGAACGCCGTCCTGCGCTTCGCCGGGCTGCGGACCGACCGTAACATGTTGTCAAATCGTACCTTACGCATGATCGTCTCGGTAACGCTCGACCAAGGCCACCGCGGCGCCGCAAGTGCGCCGACCGCACGAATTATCGCGAATGGCAGGTGTCGGTCCAGTCCGCAAGGGGCCTGGAGAGATGTTTTCGGCCGATCAAGCGCGAGTGAATATTCGGGCGTTCCGGTGAAAAGCGGCGGTGGCGTGACGCAGCCTCTGGGATTATGGGGCTACTGACGCGGTACGATCGTCTCCGTACGCGTGTCGATGCCGACCACAGGCTGCGGCCCGTCGAACGCGGGCAGCGGGCTGTTTCCCGCGGTGCCCATCCGCTCGGGCTGGACCGGCGGCGGGAAGACCCACACCGTGCGGAGCCGCTCTTCGGGGTCCGGCAAGGGAGGGATAATGCTGTTGAAGATCTGGTCCGCAACCGTGCGACAGTTCGGGCAACGCAAATCGCCTGGCGGCAGGTCCACGTCCTCGACCGTGATTTCGCGATCTAGCGTCAGGAAAGCCACGTCGCCCGCGGGGTTTTCCCTGCGCTTCACGACGCGGAAGACGTCTCCGGTGATCTCATCGATGAAGCGGGTGCCCCGCTGGAACATCTGCGCGAGCATGGCCGAGTGCAATGGGTCCCCGCCCAAGTTGTCCGGCGGCACCTGCACCTCGGTGGGCACGCCGGTTGTGGTGACCTGAGGCAGGCTCGTGCTACCGAGTTCCGCGGGAATCTGAATCTGCACGCGCCACGGCTCCGGCAGCACCACGTCCTCGGCGGGCGGCGCGGCTGCCGGCGCTGCGGGTGCCGTCGAAAGGGAGTGCGGATTCGGCGCGGACGACGGATCCTGCCTGGCAAAACGCAGCGTCGAGCCGGGACGGCGCAACGTGACGTAATAGAGCATGAACTCGCGCCGTTCTCCGACCGCGCTGCGTGCCTCATCCACCGTCAGGGCCGTAAGGTCCCCCAAATCGGGACCGAGACGGCGATGGAACACCGCCCAGGCAAATCGGCGGGAAGCGAGCAACTCATCCCACGGCGCGTCGTCGCTGCCGGGGTCGAACAGCCCTTCCGGCGTCACCGTCTCGGGATCACGCAGCCGAATCGACGGATAGAAGCGCGCTTCGAAAGACAGACGCGGACTGAGGAACGACCCGGCGCAGTAACCCGCGCCCGGGTTCCCGCACACGTTGGTCATGTCGATGTTCGGCGGCGTGTCGATGGACTGCAAGATCGGGACCCACTCCAGCCGCCACGGGGCGAGCGGATCGTTCCACGGCGTCCCTCGAATCGGCACGTACCCGCGCGGTGTGACCCGCAAGTTCTCCATGTGCAGCACATGGACCCGGTCGTCGGGGTAGGTGCCGATGTGCTCGGCGACCTGTGGCATCGCCGCCTGGTAGATCAGGTCGCCGGCGAAGCCGGCGTTGTCGGCACCGACGGAATCCACGGTGGCGATCATCCCC
>JAJDDX010000472.1 GCA_029260055.1 Phycisphaerae bacterium | reverse complement strand
CTCGTGCAGGCGTGCCTGACCCGCCAAGTCGAGAAAAAGCTCGACTTCCTTGTCGGTCATGTCGAGTTCTCGTCGTGCCATGACCTTGGTCGCTACGTCCAGGAGCCGCGGTGGATCGCCGTCCTTCATGCCCTCCTCGCTGCACCAGCCGAATGAGGGCACGAACTTGGGCGCGACGCGCGTCGACACCACGTTGGCCGCAAAGCCCAGCACGGCACCCGTCGGGATCGTAGCGTTGATACCGATCTTGGCGTGGTCGCCGATCACACCGCCGAAGAACGTCTGCCCGGTGTCGACGTCAACGCCACGAACGTGGACTCGAACCGGACCATACGTGTTCTTCAGGTCGGAATTCGTGGCGCCGGCGCCGATGTTGACCCAGGTACCCACGTAGGCGTGCCCCAGGAAACCGGCGTGCTGCTTGTTGGTGTAGCCTTCGATGATGCAGCCGTCGATCTCACCGCCGAGCTTGCATACCGGGCCGATCGCGTTGGCACCGTGGAGCCATGCATGGGGGTGAATACGCGTGCCCGGGCCGATGTATGACGGTCCTTCGATCACGGCGTACGCCCCGATCGTCACATCGTCGCTGATGAAGATCGGACCTCCGGTCGTATCGAGTACAGCCGTCGGATGGATGCGCGACCGTTCGCCGACGTGCACCCGCTGCGGATCGGCGATGGAGATGCCGGTGTCGAGGTCCGCCTCGATCGCGGCATCGTCCTCCTCCCAGTCTCCGCGAAGCATATCGCCTAAGCGACTGACGATGTCCCAGGGGTATCGGATGAGCGTTCCCGGTGCCGGGATCGTGTCCACGTTCTTCAGCGCGCGGGCGCATTTTTCGGTGTCGAGCATCACGTCAGCGGAGAGCTTGGATGCCAAGTTGGTGTCACATAAGACGTAGGCGACCTCGCCGTCGATCATGCCCACCGAAGGGCGGTCGGGCAGTGCCACCGTGTCGTCAAAGATCCATCGCCCGTTCACGAGCACCGTCGAGTCGGTGGCGGGTTGGTTCACCGGCGCGCCGCAGCGCACCGAGGCCACGGGGGCGATCCAGTCGCGCGTCCAGACACCGCTGACGGGCAGCCCCAAACGCTGCGCCGTACGGTCCAGGACGATCTTGCGCCCCAGGCGCAGTTCGAACACCGTGCGCCAGTAGAGAATCGGCAACAGGTCGGCGTAGCCTTCGTCTTCAAACAGGACGATCGTTCGCATGTGCGGAAGTATACCGCGCATGGGCCGACTTGTACCCGGCTTGCGGTGGCGTGGCGTGCGACTTGGGTGCGAAATCGCTTGTGATATCCGCTGCGGGCAAGAAAAGAGGGCTTGCGCAAACACGCAAGCCCATCGATCGTCCGTACGGTGTGACCGCCGTTTTGCCGGTGGCGACCAACGGGCGGAACCCTGAGACAAAAGTGGGTGGATGGCGAAAACCCGGACCGCCAACCTCAGAAGGGGTCGGTACGTCGTTTGGTTTTGATGCCAACCGCCCTAGGTTCCCTTATCGGTTCCAGCCAACGAAAAGATGCCTGCCGAACAAGAAAGTCACACCTGCCGGACAACCCATAGTATAGCAACGCGCCTCGTCAGAACAAACAATCTTACCTGCCTGATCTTGCTTAACATGGCACGGGTAGTACAACAGCGTAGCAGCGTGATCCGCCGGCGTGGCGTGCGTCGGAGTTCGCTTGACGCGTGTACAACACGGCATTCGGCACCGGCGGTTTCGCGGCGTTTCGTAAGATTCGTCAGGTCAGGACGTTACGATCGTCGCGATCCAAACTGCTGGAATGCACGGCGTTGTGCGGTGTGCGAGCCTGATTCATCGGCCGTTTCGTAACCCTTTTGACCTAAGAACGTTACGGGTTCTAGCAAGTGGTACACTCAAAGACCAACCGTGTGGTAGCACGACTTGCGGAGAAGGCACAGGCTAAGGTCGGCGCCGTCCTGCCGTACTTCACGGCCGGCTACCCGGACAACGCGACGGCGGCGGAGTTCATCCGCCGGGCTGACGCGCTCGGCGCACCCGTCATCGAGATCGGCGTCCCATATTCCGATTCGATCGCCGACGGACCGGTGATCCAGGACTCGTTCAATTACGTCCTTGCGCGGTCGTACCGCCTCGACGATGCATTTGATCTTGTGCGACAGGTTCGGGAGTCGGTCACCTGCGGCCTGGTCGCGATGGTCTCCTTTTCCATCGTCCACCGCTACGGGCTCGACCGGTTCATGCGGGTCGCCTGCGCCGCGGGTCTTGACGGCGTCATTCTGCCCGACGTACCGGCTGAGGAAGCCGCGGCGACGTTGCACGCAGCTACGAGTGCCAACCTGTGTCACATCGGTTTGATCGCACCTACGACTTGCGAAACGCGCACCAAGGCGATCGCTCGGACATCGACGGGGTTCATTTACCAGATCGCCGTGTCAGGGACGACGGGCGAGCGCGCGATGGTGGCGGATGCCCTTTCAAGCGAGGTGGCGGCGGTGCGCCGAGTCAGCAACCTTCCCGTATGCGTTGGCTTCGGCGTCAGTCGCCCTGAGCACGTCCGGAGCGTCTGCAAGGTGGCCGACGGCGCGATCGTCGGCAGCGGAATCGTCCGTCGCATTGGCGACGGTATCGAGGCAGGCGCGGATCACGCACAGATCGCGGACTCCGTGTCCGCCTTTATCGGGACGCTGACCGAGGCGGCCGCCACGGTCGAGTCGTGATCGAATCCCGCGGCGGGTACGGCTTTTCCCGCGGCAATCACGCGTCTATAATGCCCGGCGCCACTGCGGCAGCGGGGAAGTGCGGGGCAGCGGTCACGAGCACTTGGACCGGGTTGCACTGCCGAGTGGATGGATCTAAAGGCGACGACGACTCACGAGGAGCAGACCATGGCGCACGAATCGCGCGGTACGGACGCTCACGGCTGGCTGGATGCGATCGGTTTGCCACACATCCTCCGCGTGCTCGAGTTCACGCTTGACCACAACAAGCTCGGGATCGCCGCGCTGGCGATCATCGCGAACGTATGCTTCGGCGCGGTCCTGGATGCCGTCTGGACGGAGGGTAACGGCGTCGAGAGCGATGCGATCACGCAGATGATCGCGTCAACGGCCTCGAATACCGCATACACAGAGCGAAGCGGCACCGAGGGCATCTTCAAGGTCTGGAGTCGGCACGAGCAGCAGAGCCTGCTGGCACTCATGAGCCTGTCGCCGCCGGACAGCACGGGTCCGCTCGACCTGCGAGCGGTGGGCATGCGGCCGCCCGCCGGTGCCGGCCGCGTGCAAAGCCTGACGGGCATGGCGCTCG
>JAJDDX010000471.1 GCA_029260055.1 Phycisphaerae bacterium | reverse complement strand
GATCGAAATCGTCGAGCCGCTGGCACGACGAGCTGCCGCCGCGTTCAAGCGTCATGGCTATGACACCATTTCGACGCGCATCGGCGACGGCTACGTCGGTTGGCCGGAGCATGCGCCGTTCGACGCGATCATCGTGACTTGCGCCCCGGACCACATTCCGCCCAAGCTCATCGAACAGCTTGCCACGGGCGGACGCATTTGCATTCCGGTGACCGAGGCCAACGCGTTCGAGCGACTCGTCGTCGCGACGAAGAGGGCGGACGGTACGCTGGATCGAAAGGTGCTGGCCCCGGTGCGGTTCGTGCCGATGACCGGCGAAGCTCAGAAGAAGGCCACGGGCGACTGAGCGATCACTCCTCAAAACGACGCAGCCCCCTCATCCACGCCGTGCGGGGTGGACAAGGGGGCTTGCGCGGTAGCCGGCCGAGATCGCCCTTGCGGTGTCGATCCGGACGGCGTTATGTACTGATCGAGCCGCTACTTCGGGAAGTCGGCTCGCGTCTTACCGGCCAGGAGCAGGTCGAGCTCTTTGCCGACGATGTCGGCCAGGCCGGCCTTGGCTCCCACGTGTACGGATTCCACGTTGCCGCTGGCTCCCACCACGAAGAGCGTCGGGAAGCTCTGCGCCTTGAGGGCGGTTCCGACGGCCTTCGTGTTGTTGGTGCCCGTGTTCATGGTCATCGGCATGGTGAGGTTCAGACCCTTGAAGTGTTCGAGCGACTGCTCCTCGGTCTTGGCGCCGCGTGCGCCCTCGCCGCGCGCGTCCAGGTTCAGTGCCAGGACCTCGACGCCCTGGTCCTTGTACTTCGTGTGCAGCGTTTCGATCCACGGCAGGGACTTCTTGCAGTAGCCGCACCAGGAGGCGTAGCAGAACACGACCTGGGGCTTGGCCTTCGTGCCGCCGATGGTGTGCTTTCCGCCGTCGACGTTGGTCAGGCTGAACTGAGGCGCCTTCTTGCCGACCAACGCCATGGCGGGGCGCTGCTTTTTGGCGGCAGGCTTGGCGGCCGACCGCATGGCGGCGACGGCCTGCGTGATGGCGGTACGCAGCCCCTTGACCTCGGTCTTGAGGGCCGCGATCTCCGCCTTGAGCTCGGCGATGTCCTTCTTGAGCTCCTGTGCGTCGCTGGCGTCGCCTTGCTGCGCGTTAGCGGTGCCGGCCAGCATGAAGCCGACGACGACCATTCCGATCAGCGTGATGCCTGTCCTGTGCATATCTCGTACCTCCATCCAGGGATTGACTAACGTTCCTTCTATATGAACCCGCCGGATGAGCCCGCAAATGAGCTCGCCGGATGGGCCCGCAACTCACAAGGGGGCGGAGCCTACCCGAACCAGCCGCCCAGGAAAAGCCCAACTGTGAAAAAGGGCGGATACGGGGCCGCTAGGCGGCCATATCGGTGCCCACAGGCGCGTTCTTGGGGGAGGGCGATGGGCAGGGGCGGACTGGCTTGCGGGCGCACCCGGCGAACATTCCGGATCACGATGGGCCGCCGGTGAGCGCCAGCGGGTCCCTCACGACCGGCTGCCGCACCGGTTAACGCGGGAGCCTCGTGTCCGTACGGCGCGCAGCGACTCCCGAGTGCCACACTCATGCCCAGTGCCGACGTGGGAACGGTGTCTTTGGGCTCGCCCTGATGAGCGATGACAGGCATGCCTGTCGCATGCGCGCGAATCCAATGCGCCGCGCCGGAGTCCGGTTTACCGCCAACTCAGCAGTACCGACCGACGAACCGAGCCGCGCCGCCCGACGAATCGGCCTACATCGCCGCTAAGGCGCGCAAACGCATCACTCAGCCGGTCCGCTGCGCCCGTCAATCAACTCTTAGTGAAATAAACGTTGCTAACACTTAAGCGCATGGACATATTCACGACTACATTATCCTTGACTTACGTGGCTGATCCTAGTGAAATAGCATTATCGGGGTTGAGATGCGTCTCGGGCCGACGGAGGGATTCTGCAGGCGAACCGCAAGCGCGGTACGTTCCGACAGAAAGAAGCTAAGCTGGGGTTCTGCTAATGAATAAGTGGCCGTCCCGGAAGGCTTACTCCCGGCGCTCTGTGCCTATAGCTGCGGCACTGATCGTCGGTAGTACGCTCCTCGCAATTGGTGTTCCGCCCGCCGCACGCGCGGCGGATCGCGTCGTACTGTGCGAGGAATTCACGAACCGTTACTGACTGATCTGTCCTTACGCGGGCCGTGCGCTCGATCGACTTCTCGACGTATACCCTGAGTCCCTCGCTTTCGTCCAGCACCACGTGTACGACGAATTCACCACGCCTTGGGGCGATGAGAGGCAGACGTTCTACAATGCCGTAGAGACTCCGACGTCCGTCTTCAACGGTGCCGTCTCCGTGGTCGGCGCGCTCCAAGACGACGACGACCAGTACGAGTTCTATCGGACCATCCATTTTCTTCCCCGGCGTTCGCTGCCGACCGACGTGACGCTCGACCTGACGGTTGAGCTGGTGGCCGGGCAGACGTACCGGGCTATCGCGAACGTGGGCATCGACGCAGCCGGAGAGGGCAAGACGCTCCGCATCTATATGGTGCAGGTGTTGGATCATTGGCCGGCGGAACTCGAGCATTCGCGTAACGCTTTCAAGCAGGCGGCTCCGACGCACGATATCACGCTCGCTCCGGGCGAGTCGCAGATCGTCGAAGAGGTCTTTACCTTCGACGCGGATAGCTGGGCCCAGCAGGAAGACATCAGGATCATCGCGTGGGCTCATCACCCGGTGGACAGCGGGATGAGCGACGTCTATCAGGCCGCGGTTCGCGTATGGCCGCTGGTGTCTGCGCCGGGCGACTACGATGGTGACGGCTTCCTCGACGGCGTCGATAACTGTCCGACTCGGTACAACCCGGGCCAGGAGGACGGCGACACGGACGGCGCGGGCGATCTCTGCGATAACTGCGAGACCCTCTATAACCCTGATCAGGCAGACGAGGACGAGGACGCTTACGGCGACGCGTGCGACAACTGCGACATCCTTCACCACATCAATCAGGCGGACACGGACACGGACAGCCTCGGCGATGTGTGCGATCCCTGCCCGGAGGTTTTCGCTCCGGGCGGTGTCGATGCGAACGGTCGATCCATCGGCGCGATCGATCTGGACTGTGACGTGGATCAATGGGATGTGGAACTGTTCACGGCCTGTGTGAGCGGACCAGGTGTCACGACTCCGCCGATCGGTTGCGATCCGACCCACTTCACCAAGGCGGACACGGACGACGACGGCGATGTTGATATGGACGACTCGCTGGCGCTCACGCTGAACCTCACCGGCGCGCTGTTGAATCCGGCGACCTACGTCGGTCTCGACACATGTATCGAGTGCCACACCGAGAACCACGGTACGTGGCTCGGCACGCGACACGCCATCGCTTTTCAGACACTGATCGACAGCGGGGACGAGAACAACCTGCTCTGCTTCCCGTGCCATACCGTCGGCTTCGGCGCGGCGAGCGGGTTCGTCGACGCCACGACGACGCCACACCTGGTCAACGTGCAGTGCGAGAACTGCCACGGACCGAGCAGCAACCACGTGGCCGATCCGGACGAGTTCCCGCTGCCGATGAATCTGAATTCCGACCTGTGTGGAAGCTGCCACCAGTCGTGCCACGGCCTGTGCGGCGAAGACCATCACCCGCAGTATGAGCAGTGGGGCGAGTCGAGGCACCATGACACCCTCAACAGGCTCTGGGCCGATCCTGAGGCCGCGGACGAATGCCTGCAATGTCACTCAGCCGACTATCGCTTCGCCGCGGAGGGGCAAAAGCCGACGTTGTTCGAAGCCGTCCAAAGCGTCGAGTGCGTGGTCTGCCATGATCAGCACGGTAGCGAGTGGTTCGGCCAACTTCGCATGCCGATCGAGCAGCTCTGTGCGGATTGCCACTCGATGGCAACGCTGCTGCCGACTGACGCACCCGACCAGCCACAGTTCGAAATCCTGCATGCCACGGGCGGGTTCATGCTGGATGGGACGCCGATGGAAGGCCCGCACTCCGAACACTGGTGGGGCGTGCCGCAGGAATGCAGGACGTGCCACGTGCTGATCGAGCCGTATGGCGGTCCGGAGCAGCCGGTCAACAGTGGGCACACGTTTAGAGCCGGCATGCGTGCGTGCATGCCGTGCCACGACGAAGCGACGGCCACGGCGCTCGTGGCGGATACGAAAGAGGAGTTCACGGCTCGTTACGCCGAGATCGCGAAGTACCTCGACCCCGGTGATCCGCTCTACGTCGATCCGGGCACGCTCAGCCCGGTTGACTTGGCCCGGTATGAAATGGCGGTCTACAACTACACGATGGTGACGGCCGACCTTTCATTCGGTTCCCACAACGCCCTTTATTCACGCGCGCTATTGGCGGAGACCGAGTTGTTCTTCGGGATCACGCCGTGGCTCAGGGCTCCGGACGGCGGCTCGCTGCCCGATGAAGGGTCTCCGGTCGAGGCGACACAAGAGACGAATGAACCAGGGACGACCCAAGTGGAGGTGCGCCCATGAACGTAACGCGTCGTAGTTTCCTGAAAGCTGCCGCAGCGGCTGCCGCTGCCGGGCGGATCACGCCGGAGGCGCTGGCCCAGGTGGGCGACATGATGCGCCACGAGGGCGGCCCGCGCGTGATATGGCTTCAGGGCGCCGGGTGCGACGGCTGTGCCGTGTCGTTCCTCAATAGCGTGCACTACACGACGGTGGATGACCTACTGGTCAATACGCTTGACGTCGAGTTTCAGAGCAACTTGCAGGCGGCCGCCGGTGACTTGGCGGTGTCAGCCGCCGAGGCCGCCGCCGCCGAGCCGGGCTATGTTCTGATTGTTGAAGGTGCGATCCCGATCGGGGCGGCCGGCAAGTACTGCATTCTCTGGCCCGGCATGAACATGGAGCAGGCCGTCACCAGCTTCGCGGCGAACGCGGCTTATATCGTGGCGATAGGGGCCTGTGCGACCTACGGCGGCGTCTCGAGCGGCTTCCCGAATCCGACGGAGGCGAAGGGCGTAGGCGAGATTCTCGGCGACGACCCGCGGCTGGTGAACCTGCCGGCGTGTCCTACGCATCCCGATTGGCTCGTGGGGCTCGTGGTCTACATCCTGACCAACGGTCACGCGCCGCCGCTGGATGAGCACAAGCGTCCGCTGATGTTCTTCTCGAAGCGCATTCACGACCAGTGTCCCAACCGCCGCGAGTTCTGCGGCGAAGTCAACTTCGCGGAGCAACTCGGCGACGATGGTTGCATGGAGCGCCTCGGCTGCAAGGGCAAGCATACTTACTCGGAGTGCCCCGTTCGCAAGTGGAACGCCGGCGGGCCCGGTGAGTTCGGTGTGAACTGGTGCATCGGTGCCAGAAGCCCCTGCCTGGGATGCGTCAACCCGACCTTCCCCGATGCGATGTCGCCGTTCTACGTCGAGCTGCCGTTCCCGCCGCCGGGCCGGGCGGACGGCGGCAACGGCACAAACGGCGCCCAGGGTGCAAACGGCGGAGCCAACGACCAGGTCGTCCAGTTGAACGTTCAATCGAGCAAACCTCGTGTGGAGGGTGGTAGCAGTGCCAACGACGATCGTAATTGATCCGGTTACGCGGATCGAAGGCCACTTGTCCATCGAGGTGACCGTAGACTCGGTCGGTGGAGAGGACCAGGTCGTCGATGCCCGGGGTTCGGGCACCATGTTCCGCGGCTTCGAGATCCTGTTGCTGGGACGCGACCCGCGCGACACGGCTCAGTTGACGCAGCGCATCTGCGGTGTCTGCCCGGTGTCACATGCGCTGGCCTCCTGCATGAATCTCGACCAGGCCTTCGGCGTGACTCCGCCGGAGAACGGCCGACTCCTGCGCAACCTCGTGCTCGCGGCGAACTATCTGCAATCGCATGTGCTCCACTTTTATCATCTGTCGGCCCCGGACTTCATCGACACGACGGGCATCCTGGACATGTCACCGTGGACGCCGCGATACAACCCGCCCGATCTGATCGGCGGGGCGACCGCGGCCACCCTGGTCGGACACTACGTCGAGGCGCTGCACATCCGACGCAAAGCGCACCAGATGGGCGCGATCTACAGCGGCAAGCTTCCCTGCACGGGCTCGTACGTCGTCGGCGGACTGACTCCCAACGTCACCGCCGAGAACGTCGCCGACTTCCGCGCGCTGCTCGCCGAGATCCGAGCCTTTGTCGACAACGTGTATGTGCCCGACGCGATGGCGATCGCGGCTGCCTTCCCCAGCTACTACTCGCTGGGCGTGGGCTACGGCAACATGCTGTCCTTTGGTGTGTTCGATCAGGATGCCGCCGGCACTAGCAAGTTCTTCGGTTCCGGGCATTACACCAACGGCACAGCCGGGCCGCTCGATGAGGCCCAGATCACCGAGTCAGTCAAGCACGGCTGGTTCACTGACGCCACGGGCACGCTTCATCCGTCCCAGGGTGAGACCAACCCTGAGCCGGACAAGCCGACGGGGTATACGTGGCTCAAGGCGCCGCGATATACGGGTGCCGCGCATGAGGTCGGACCGCTCGCCCGCATGTGGATCGACGGTCACTACACCAACGGCGTCTCCATGATGGACCGCGTGGTGGCTAGGGCGCTAGAGACGCAGATGCTCGCCGCCGCCATGGACGGATGGCTCGACCAACTCGTGCCGGGCGACCCGACTTATGCACCCAGTGCCGTGCCCGTCACCGCCACCGGCGCCGGCCTGACCGAAGCCCCGCGCGGCGCGCTGGGCCACTGGATGGACGTGACCGATTCGACGGTAAGCCGGTACCAGGTCATCACGCCGACGGCCTGGAACACGGCACCGCGAGACGACCTCGATCAACTCGGCCCGACGGAACAGGCCCTTTTGGGTACGCCGGTCCTGAACATCAATGAGCCGGTCGAGATACTGAGGATCGTTCACTCGTTCGATCCGTGCCTGGCGTGCGCCGTACACATGGTTCGGCCGGGTAAGCGTAAGCATGGAAAGACGTTCTTGATCCCACCGGGGATCGCGTAGGAAGAAGCCGTCGGCCGTGGGTCGTGTGGGTGCGGCGCCGGCTGAAACGAATCGTGATTTGACTTGTCGGTGTGTGAGCCCGAGCAAGAAAGAAGAATCGTCATGAAGCGTCTTGTGTTTCTACCGGTGATGGCGGCCATGGTGCTTTGCCCTACGCCGAGGGTAGAGGCTGAGCCGGCCTGGGGCGTGAACTGTCTCTCCTGTCACAGCGAGTGGCAGGCGGACCTGGTCACCGTCATGGGCGAGAGCTACGTTGCCGATCCGGACGAGACGGCCACCGGTGCGCCCGATCGCGGCCCGTTGCCCGTGTTCGAGGTGCTGGTCGGCGCATCGGGTAACCTGCAGGTCGAGATCGCCGGGCTTGCGCCGGGCGATACCTACGCCGTCGAGCTCAAGCGACTGCGATTCCCCGGCGTCGAGGCCGGTGGCGAACTGGTCTACACCGCAGACTGCGTGTGGGGCTACTGGGGCGAACCGGGCAAGTACTACACCGATCCGGGGCTCGCCTATGTGTGGGGCAGCGGACCGACGACCTTCACGTACAACATTCAGCCGCTCGCTGGCGCGCCGGTCGACTACTACGACTTGGTCTTCGCGGTCGCGGGGAAGCTCGCCGGCAGCACGACGTTGTTCAGCTCGGAAGAGCATTTCTACCTGCGTGTCGCGCCGCTCATGGGCGACATGGATTACGACAACGATATCGACGGCGCCGACTTCGTCATCTTCGAGGGCTGTTTCTCCGGCCCGAACGTGCCGCTCGGAGCCGGGTGCGAGGCGGGCGACTTCGACTCCGACGGCGACATCGACTGCCTGGACTGGGACGGCTTCGTGAGCGCCTGGACGAACGGCGACCAGGCGATCCCGAACTTGGCTGCGTGCAGGGGCGTGATTCCCGCGGTGTCCGACTGGGGGCTGGCGATCATGGTGTTGCTCGTGATGGTGGCTGCGACGTTGGCTTATCGTCCTGTGGTGCCGGCATTGTGCCGCGCTACCCGATCGAGCCGGGTCCGACACGGGTTTTTCGGCTTGACGCTGGCGCTGGTCTGCGGCCACGGACTCCCGGCACAGGCGAGCGATCTGAACGTGTCCCTCGAAGCCATCGGGTGCGAGGCGTCCACCATTACGGTAGGGCCGGGCTGTGACGTGAGCTATCGTGTCTGGGGCGAACTAAGCGATGCAGCCGGCGACGGCTTGGCGCTGTTCCTTGTCGACGTCGAGTTCGACGGTGGACCGCTTGCCAAGGCCGATGACCCGACACTGGCGCCGATGACCAACTTCCTGCCACCCGGCGGTTTCAGCTCTAACCCGGAAGGGTTCGGCGGCACGCCAAGTGGCAACAGCCTGCTTCAAGTCGGCGGCGCACAGAACCTGTTTCATCACGGGCAATGGGCTTGTGTCGATGATGGCGATTGCCCCGGCAAGTCGATCTGCGACGGGCAATTCTGCTCGCCGCTTACCGGCTTGGGGACGGGCACGGTGACCAAGGATGTGGCGGACCAGGGCTCGCCGCTGGTGCTCGTCATCGGCACGGTGACCGCGCCGACGGCCCCCGGCACCTACACGCTGCAGGTGACCCGTGTCGTCGCGACCGCCATCAAGGCGGGGGCGACAGGTACGCCGGTGTGGTTTACCGAACCGGTGGGCACCGGCACGTTGAGCAGCCTGACGATCACCGTGGACGCGGGCGGATCGTGCTGCGCAGACATCGCTCGCGGGCGCCCGATGGCTGACGATGCCTTTGACGTAGACGGCACCGTACGCACCTGCACGACCGATCTGGATTGCCTGTTGGGTATCAGCGCCAACTCACTGACCTACTGCGTACTGCCTCCGGCCGGCGGCGCGGGCGACGGCGTCTGCTACGTACAGAGGAACCGGTACATCTCGATCAATCCCAACGCGGCCAACAGCGGCAAGACGTCCGCTCGTCGCGTGCTCCTCGATTTGGGCGGTGGCTCCACAAGCCTAGTTGGCTGGGTCGGCGCGCCGGTCGAGACGAACGTAACCGGGCCGGTGGACGGCACGCCCGAGCCGACGCCGCAACTGCTCTCGCGTATCGTAGATGCGCCGTACTACCGTGACTGGGCCGTCAACGACTCCGGCCAGCCCTGGGTCGACGCCAGCGTACACGCGGGCGACTGCGCGATCTCGCCGGGGTACACCTTCATCGTGCAAGCGATCGCGGAGGGCGCGAACCTCGTCGACGAGAATGCCTATTCCGAGCCTCTTACGCTCAAGACGACTCTGGAGTACGGCGATGTCGTCGGTGGTACCCCCGGGACGCCGCCTGATACGGTGCGCAACTTCAAGGACATCTCGGGCGCGGTCGCCGGCTTCCAGAGCATGCAGACCGTGCCGCGCGTGTGGATCGACCTGGCCGGGCCGACCTCGGACCTCGAGGCGCCCGACTTCTCCGACATCAACTTCACCGACATCAACATGGCAGTGAGCGGCTTCCAGGGCGGGAGCTATCCGTACTGTCCGCCGCTCGATTGCGCCAACGCCGGAGCGGCGTGTCATCCGTAGGGATTCGTTCGACTGCGATCACGGACCGAACGGTCGTCGCTCCGGAGCCACGCCGTGGGAATCGACTTCCTCGATCTCACCTTCCGTATCGAGAAGCTCCTCGGCGTCACACTCGACAACGATGATTGGTTCGAGTCCGCGAAAGGCCGTGCCCGAGGCGACATGACCGCCGGCGAACTTCATTTTCTGGTCGGCGTGAAGCTCCGCGAGGCCGAGCTTCCCGTGCCGTGGAGCTGTTGGACTAGGGTCCGCGTGGCGGTTGCTGAGACGGCCGGTGTGCCCATCCACGAGGTCAAGCGTGACTCCTGGCTCTGCGAGGACTTGGGCTTGACGTGATCGTGCGGCGTACCCGCAGAGCCGTCGGCCCACAGGATCTGCCTCGCGTGGCGGTCTCTCGGGGGGCGACGGGACACGGCCACTCGTCCACTCAAACCTCAGCCAGACCCGGGCTTGGGCTCGGCCGGGTACAACCGTGCCGCTGGCAGGCGTTGCTCTGACCTATCTTAACGTGCGTGGCAAGCGTTGGTTGATGCTGGGCTGAGTCTGCGGCTTGAGCTGGTCGCCGCGTGAGGTTGACCATCACTCCAGCTTCGCGGTTGACACGAACACGCCGCATCTGGCAGGATGCGGCCGCGTCGTGATTGGCAAGCCCTATCCGGAGCCGAACAGATGATGCTGCTTTTGAACATCCTGTGCTGGAGTTGGATGCTGCTGGGCATCTGGTGGTTCTTTCGACCGGCTGGGATCAAACGGCGGCTCGAAAAGGGCTTCCGGAAGAAGATGCGATGGATCTTATTCGTGGTCTTCTTTGCGGTAGCCGGTGTCGTGTTCCAGGTGGGGCGTGGGATTCCGGGAATCCTCGGATGGATCCTGATCCTCGTGGCGTGCATAGCGCTGCTCAAGGGTCTGCTGCTCGTGCGCGGACGCGTGTCCGATCAGGTTCTTGACTGGTGGAGCAAGCAGCCGGTGTCGGTCTACCGCATGGCTGCGGCAGGTTTGTTCGCGCTGGGCTGCATCATGCAGTGGCTCATGCATTTCCGGGCGTCATGACCGCACGGCGGTGTGGTTCGGCTTCTATTCGCAGGGTGGTGTACCGATGAAAACGCAGAACATGCTTCGCCTGAGTCTTCCTCTTGCTCTTGCGATCGCAGGGGTGCTTTGCACGCCCGCCGTGCTTGGCCAGGACCCAGCGCCCGGTGCGAAGACCGTGGCAGACCCACTTATTCCCGTGGATGAGCTCACGCTGCTGCTCGAACCGCTCACGCAGGATGAGTTGGTCATCGAAGCCGAGGCGTGGCTTCTGCTGCTCCAGGCGAAGGTGCAGCAGATCAGCGACGCCGAGATCAGGGTGAAGCACAAGAACGTCGAGATCGCCAAGGCGGAGGAGAAGGCTGCCGCCGCGCCGGTAGAACCCGAAGGACAGCCCGCCACCGAGGGAGAGGCCGCCCAGGAGGTCGTGGAGAAGAAGGCGGAAGAGAAGGCCGCGGTCGTCGACGACATCGTCAAGCTTCGCGAACAGCGCAGCAAACTCGTCGACCGCATGAACGCCGTGATCGCGGCCTTGAAGCTCAAAGGCGGCGAAACGGAGGGCTACGAGCTATACGTCACCGCTGTCTCCGGCATCAAGATCGACGTGTCCGATGCTTCTGCCGCTTGGGTGGCGTTTAGCGGCTGGCTCAAGTCCGAAGAGGGCGGCATCCGGTGGGTCAAGAATATTATCTGGTTTATCGTGACGATCATCGGTTTCTGGATTCTCTCCCGAATCGCTTCGCGGGCCGTCGCCAAAGCGCTGGGGATGGGCAAGAAGCTCTCCGACTTACTGCGCGACTTCCTGACGACCGGGGTGCGGCGAGGCATCATGCTCGTCGGTCTGATCGTCGCATTGGCGCAATTAGAGGTGAACATCGGCCCGCTTATGGCCGCCATCGGCGCAGCCGGCTTTGTGATCGCCTTCGCGCTTCAGGGCACGCTGAGCAACTTCGCCAGCGGTCTGTTGATTCTGATCTACCGGCCGTTTGATGTCGGCGATGTCGTTGACGTGGCCGGGGCGACCGGATCAGTGCAGTCGATGAGCCTTGTGTCGACGACGATCAAGACGTTCGACAACAAGACGGTCGTGGTGCCGAACAACTCGATCTGGGGCGATGTTATCACCAACGTCACCGGCAACGACACCCGCCGCGTGGACATGGTCTTCGGCATCGGCTACGACGATGACGGCGAGAAGGCGCGCACCATTATCGACGCCATCCTCGCCGAGCACGAGTTGGTGCTGGACGATCCACAACCGGTCGTCCGAATGCACGAACTCGCCGATTCATCGGTCAACTTCATCTGCCGTCCGTGGGTCAAGACGCTGGACTACTGGACGGTCTATTGGGACGTGACCAAGACGGTCAAAGAGCGGTTCGACGCTGAGGGCATCTCGATTCCATATCCGCAGCAGGACGTCCACACGCACCAAGTGCAGCCGGCGACGTAACTTGGCAAGCACGACTGTGCCAGTGCGCTGGCGTTACCAATGGTCCCGCGCCTGACGGTTTTCCGTGTCGAACAGGGTGGCATGGGCAAGCAGCAGCTTGCCCGTGAGGAGGAGGGGCAGGGTCGAGAAGCGAGACCTGCTGAACATCTCGTCAGAAGGGGTGGTTCGGCAGGGCAACGTCGAGCCGTGGTCGAGCGGGCGGCAGGTGTCGCTTCGTGGCACCTACCCTGCGAGACTTGCCATACCCGCTTCTCCTTCCTCCAGTTCAGAGCCGAGCTACCGGGGTGATCCCCAATAGTCCCGATTCACACGGAACCTCTCGAGCGGTGCCACGTACTTCTCGCCCGGGATCAGAAGCCCCAATCTCCGCCTGTCGATGTCAAGTACGTAGAGCTGTCCCCACCACTCCAGCAGCACCTCGGCGCCGGCCGGAAGAAAGGTCGGCGAGTCCGCATAGTGTCTTCCGAGTTTCATGAGCCCGTAGCCGTCAGCCACCTCGAGGATCGGTTCGCCGTCCTTGGTCACCACGAAGTGTGCCCCCAATCCCCGAACGCATCGTATTTCACTGAGACTCTTCGAGTCCTTCAACAGCGAGCGCCCCCAGTCATTGCGACTAGCGTACCAGGCCGGCCCGGATCGGACGTAGTTGAGAGGGAATTCAGACGGTGCGAGTGTATCGATCTCTCGCACATCGACCACATCCCACGGGGCGCGCCCTCGAATAACTGCAACCCGGTCGCGGTCCTGTTCGCCGTATATGAATTCGCCGGACCGGGACCACGAGACGAACGGCCCGAAGTCGCTAAGCCGGCATTCTTGCACGGTGTCCGTCTCGCCTTTTCGAAGATCGAAGACCCGAAGCTGATACCCGACCGACTCCGTCTTGTCTTCGGTTGGTCGTGTCGCGTAGGCGACCATCGTGTTGTCCGGAGAAAGGCTGACGCTGTCCATTTGGAACCGTTCGGCGGTCCGCCAGATCAAGGTAGATGTTTCCGCACCTTTTCGATACGCATACAGGTTGCCATCGACTCCGCGGTAGGCAAATGTCGATTCGTCTTCACTGACAAGGAACGCGGCCGCCGGGAACGGCACGATCGTGGCGATGCCGGTGCCGTCCATGTTGATCCGCTTGATGAATCGGTCATCAGTGTCGATGAAGTAGACCGACACGGCCGCGTTGACCGTCCAAGCCGTATCGTCGGTTAGCTCGAGGTAGCCAAAGATCGGTCGCGTGGCGTAGTAGAACAGCGGCCCGACGAGACAGTAGCTCGCGATATTCCCGATCATGACGGCTCGCAGAAGGCGGAATCGCGAGCGCCCGAGCCGACCAGCGAACCTCCGTGTGGCGACGACGAGCGCTTCGATGAGCAATGACTTGGCGAAGTAGATCAGGATCAGGATGATCGCCACCCACCAGTATCCCCCGGCGAAAGCCAGAATCGAGGCGTCGATCCCACTCGCCTCGATCACGCCGCCCTGGAACACATGTACCACGCCGCCGGCAAACGTCGAGAGGATGTTCGCCCAGAGCAACCGACGGAAGACGCCTCGGACAGGCACGCCAAGCATCCGCCGGAATACGTACGCCTCAACGAGCGTTACCAGCAGAACCAGAGGGCCGAAGACGATCAGTCCGCCGGCTGCGACGAGGGGGAAGTTGATAGCGTCAGCAAGCATGGATTCACGTGCATCAGTGAATAGCGTACCGGGAAGCACAAACCGATCCCGATTATCAGATGGTATGCTCCCCGTGTGACTTATGGCAAGCGCAGGTGAATTGAGCTTCGTGTAAGTCTGTGGACTGGACGGTATGTCGGCACTGGTGGACGACCCACCAGTGGCACCCGACGCCGCGGCCTACGGCTTGTCGGGTGACGACAGTGCGGCAAGCAACTCACGCTTCGCGGCGCGATAGGCTGAGACGTCCTGTTCGTAATCGTCGTACGCGCGGAACACCTTCGCGATGATCGTCTCCGCGGCCTTGGCGTCGCGGGCTTTGAGCATGGCCAAGAGCTCCGCGTCTTCCATGCCGATGCGATGGGCCTCGAACCGTTGTCCGGACCAGGGCCCGCCCTTGCCGGGATAGACCACGTGCGTATCGCCGGCCGGCAGGAAATTGTTCGCCGGGCCTTCACCGTGAACGATCACGCTCTGGTTGAACGGGTCCATGTCTTTGCGATAGTGGTTCAGCCCCCAGTGCAGGAAGCCGTCCAGGTCGTACTTCACCAATGACCAGCCGATGTAGACGGGCCGCAATCGCTCCTGATCCAGCAGCCGGTTGAGCCACGGGCCGCCGGGCACGAGACAAGTGTATACCCACACCGCTTCGCCGCTCTTCTTTCGACCCTCGAAGAACTCCCGATGCTCCTGGTACTTCTGCACCTGCGGGCACCAGTGGTCCACCGCGCCGGTAAGAGCCTGCGACATGGTGGCCTCGAAGATCTTTACGCCGGGCATGTGGCGACGAACGTCAGCCGCGAGCATCTTGTAAGTCTCGGCGTTCTTGTCGGTTGGCTCGTCGGTGAGATGTTGGAGATACGTAACGCCGCCGGTGAGGCCGCTCTTGTCGAGCGCTTTGCGAACCTCGGCGAGAAGGGCCGCTATCTCCGCCTTGCCCGCCTCGCTGCTGACGTTGGTCCGACCCAGCACCGTATCCAGGCGAGGCGATCCCCAATCACCCTTGTGCCGATGGGCGAGGTGCCCGCCTTCGAGTCTCGTGAAACCCCGATCGAGGAAGAGCTTCATGTACCGCCTGAACCGACCTTCGTCGAATGACACCTTACCCTTGTCATCGATCAATGCGAAGTTACGCCATCCGATCAGAAACGTGTTCTGTCGGCCGCGGGCCATGAGATCGGCGTACGCACCGAGCATCTTCCAGAAAGGCTCGCTCCACGGCTCGAGATCGTGCCTCTTTGCGATGTTGCTCGTGCTGAACCAGTTGGTGTAGCCGGGGCTCTTCGAACTCATCGGCGGGACGGTTACGGGGTGGACGGTGAGTTTCCAATTCAATCGTCCATTCGAGTTGGCTTCCTTGAAAAGCAGGGCGTAGCGGCGCTCTTCGGGCTCGGCATCGGCGGCGATGGGTACCTCGATGCGAAGGGCGAGCACGCCCGCCTCGTTTGCGGCCACGGGGCTCTGAATCGGCTCGAGCACTTCGAAGACGCGAAACGGCGCGCGACGGATGACGTGCGGGTTCTTCTTGTCCTTCCAGGCTTCGGTCCGGCTGTCGAGCCCGGTGTTCTGCTCCACGGGCACGTCGATCAGGCGAAAGACGCGGGCGTCGTTGATGATCTCGCCGTTGCAGCCCACGCGCCAGCTAACCTCCGCGTTTGGCGGAAGCCCGGTGATCAGCGCGTGTACGCCGGCGACCACACCGCGGGGTGTGTCACTGCGGAAGGGTCGGGCTTGTCCGGACAGGTCGCTATCGGGGTATAGAGGGGCAAGTTCATCAAACAAGGCGCCGTCCTGGCCGTGGGCCGCGCCATGACAGAGAGCGACCGCCAGGACACTCACGAAACAGAACACGAAACGCATACGCGGCTCCCTTCTCGCCCGGGGCGGTGGGTCTGCAGTGGCCCGTCAACCACGACGCCGGGCCGGCCCTTATCAGGCTCGTACTATACAGCGCCCCTGCGGCGGACGCACCGCGCTGTCGTCAACTGACGCTCCGTTTTGGCTAGCGAGCTGCTTTCTCCACAGACTACGCTCTTTTCTGTGCCGTCGAATAAGTGCGAGCGGTGTTATTGAGTGAGGCGGCGGGAACATCTGGTTGCGGTGGCGTTCCAAGCTGGAGGAAAGGCATGAAGCTTCGTCGTGTGTCAACCGGTGCTGCGGTGGTGTTGACGTTCGGCCTTGTCTCACCGGACGTGCGGGCGGGTCTCGTGACGTTCGCGTTCGAGGGAGAGATCACCTTCGTGCGCGACGACGACGGCTTGCTCGGCGGGGCCGTAGAGGTCGGCGCGCTCTTCTCGGGACCTACACGTTTGAATCGTTGACGCCAGACAGTAATCCACATCCAGACCGCGGATTGTACGAAGACGTCATTACGGACTTTTCGGGGTTGGTGGGCGGCTTTCCATTCGGTGGCCCCGTCGGAGCCCGCAATTCGATCGAGGTGCAGGACGGATTCTTCAGCCCCCTTGCTGATCGGTACTTCGTGCGCCCGGGCGTCACGTTCGCGGGAGAGCCGCTGGACGCATACCTAGGTCTCGCGAACCTGACGGGTGATGTCTTCTCGGATGACGCACTTCCTGTCATTCCTCCTGACCTCGGGTCTTTCCACATTACCGAATTCTCGATCTTTTCCGGTTCAGAGACGGTCCCATTAGGCCTGAACGGTGACCTGCACTCGCTATCTCTGGTGCCGGAGCCAGCGGCCCTCGCACTGCTCGGATTCGGCGCTCTTCTTGCCGGAAGACGGCGTAGAGCCGGACGAATCCTCACTCTGGGCGTTCGAGGGTCCCAAGCAGGAGAAAAGGTCATGAAACTTCGTCGTGTTTCGACCGGTGCGGTCGTGCTGTTGTTGGTGGCCGTTGTTTCGCCGGTCACGCGGGCGGGCTTCGTCACGTTCGCGTTCGAGGGCGAAGTCACTTCGGTACGCGACGACAACGGCCTGCTAGGTGGGGCCGTGAACGCGGGGACGCCGTTCTCGGGGGCGTATACGTTCGATTCGTTGACGCCCGACGGTGATCCGCATCCAAGTCGCGGGTTATACGAGAATGCGATCACGGGTTTCTCCGGATCGGTCGGTGGCCTTTCGTTCTTCGGACCGGTTGGTTCGGACAGTACAATCGACATACAGAACGACTGGCTCATCCCGCCAAGCGACGAATACGTCCTTTCGCTCGACACGACATTCGTAGGCCACCAGCTGGGTACCTTGCTTGGCCTCTACGATATTACTGGGCAACCTCTGTCGAGCGATGAGTTGTCATTCGTGCCGCCCGATCCCGCGCTCTTCGAGTATCCGGTCTTTATCCTGTCTGACTCGTCGGAGGTGCTCGGCCTCGGGCTGACGGGGAACCTGACCTCGCTCACCTTGGTGCCCGAGCCGTCCACGCTGATCACTTTGGGCTCGGGCGCCTGGCTGGTGAGTCGACGACGCGGGCGCACGGTGTCGTTCGTCCCAACTAGAGCGATACCCGCAACCGCAGCGCCGCGACGATGGCGTGGCCGTGCTCGTCGGCGCCGCCCGGGTTGTCGATGTACTGAATGTCCGGCGTCAGCGTGAGCCACTTCGTGAGCTTGATGGCGTAGTACAACTCGTAGACGGTCTCGTTGCCGAAGTCGCGGTTGGTCCGCTCTTTCGCGCTGTGCGAGGACTCTTGCATCGCGCAGGCGAAGCCCAGCACGTCGGCGTTACGCTCGGGCAAGAGCCCCTTGTACTGCATACCGGCCGACCAAAATCGCGCGATGCGGTGGTTGTCCGGGTCGGCCCAGGCGAAGCGGGCAAACACGCCGAGCCCCTGTGTGTCGTCGGGGTTTTCGCGGTAGAGCATCTGGTCGATGCTGAGATACCAGTTCAGGTTGTGCCCGAGCATCCTCGGGCTTCGCCGCTCGTGGACGTAGACGCTGCGCGGCTGGGGGTCGTAGAGCAGGCCGATGCGGTAGTTGCCCGCCAGCGGCCCGCGCTCGCTCGGAATCTCCACGTGGAAGGCGTTTTCGATATAGCCACGGAACCAGGCTTCATCGTGAAAGGCTGTATCGAAGCCGGCTGTGTAGCCGCCCGATTGGGCGTCACCGGCACCGATGATGAGGGTGTACCAGTCGCAGGGGCGGATGGTCACCTCCGCGCCGAGCCCGATGTTGAGCGGTACCAGCGGGTTATTGTCGAGCGTCTGGTGCATGAACTGCTTGTCTTCGGAGTTGGCGAAGGCGTTGCGGTCGAGGATCGTCTGGTAATCGAGGAAGCCGAGCCGCAGGGACAACCGGCGGTCGAAGAAGTGATGGCGGTACCATAGCTGTGCGACGTGCAGGCCGTTGAGGTTGTCGGCGTCGTCGTGTACCTGGGCGAGGGCTCCCGTGCGGGCGTTGATGCCGCCGCCCCAGATCGTCTGGAGATGCAGCAGCAATTCGGCATCGGGGATCATCCCCGCTTTGTCCAGATCCACACGGATCAGTGCGTCCATCGAGCCGGCGTTGCGCCCTTTGCCCTCGGTGTTGATCCCGCCCTTGAGCACCGAGCCGTAAAAACTGTTAAAGAACACGTTGATCCGAACGCCGTGGTCCTCGAGGTTCGTGCGAAGGCCGCCCCAGTCGCCGGTCATCGTTCGTGAGTCCAGCGAGAGGCAGCGCTCACGTGGCTTTTCGGCTGTGGTCTCCTCCGGGGCTGCCTCTTGCGCAGGCTGCTCCCTCGGCGTGGCGGCTTGGGCGCTTTCGTTCGGCTTGGACTCAGCCGGCGGCTCAGCCGCCGCGACCGTCGTTGCAGTAAGAACGGCCAGAGCCCAGCGTAAGGAAGTATTCTTATTCATGGTGTTCCTCGGGCCGTGCGCACACCACCCGCGCCGGCGGCGTCCACGCACGAGCCATCCGTCTGAAACCGTAAGCAAGACGGGTGCCACTAGTATCGGCTCGCGGCGTGTCATCCGGAAAGTCCTTGGGGCTGATCGGCTGCGGTTTCGGTTTGCGAGCCCTGATCCGAGGTGGTAGTTTGGTACAGCAGTTGTACTAGGTCCGGTGTCGCGATCGGCTGACCTTCGGGCTTTCCCGGAGGCGTCGCTGCAGGGTAGCGGGGGGCTCGGATGGCCCGCCGACGCCCACGGCGTAATCGCAGCACTTTCGCCGCAACGGGAGGCCGTTTGATGCCCAAGTCCCTTCTTCTCATATCGAGCCTTGCCGCTGTCGTTCTGACGACCTCATGCGCCACGAGCGGCGCCCGAGATTCGTCGGCCGCGGATCCACCCCCGGAAGCGATGGCCGGCGAGGCCCGCCACGCCGTTCACACCGCGCAGCTTCGGAGGATCATGAAGGACTTGGGGCGTCGTCGACGTGTCTCCTGGCCGCAAGAAGTGGAGGAAGAATACGCCGCGGATGAGCGGGAGACGCGGGCGCAGACGCTGGAACGATCCAAACACGTGGCCAGCTCTCTGGCAACGGCAAGCAAGCTGATTCCCGCTGCGATAGCCGACGCCGAGATGTCCGATGAAGATCGCAAGGGCTTCGCCGCCCAGGTCGACGTGCTGCACAAACAGTCGCTCGACCTTCACGGGCTCGCGATCAGAGGTGACGTACGCGGGATGAAACGCTTGCTCGAGGAAATCGATGCCACCTGCAAGGCATGCCATGACCGGTATCGCGACGTGGCCGGGCCACTCAGCGCCCGATAGATAACGCCGATTTCGGCGCGGGGCGGTTTTCAACGAACACGATTGGGCTTGACGGAGGATGGACATGCCTCGACTGAGCTACGCGCACTGCGGCTCGGAGACTCAACTGCTCGGCGAGACGATCGGCCAATGCCTGGACCGTGTCGCCGAGACCTATCCCGACTCGGACGCGGTGGTCTCGATTCCGCGCGGGCTGCGCTTTACATGGCGTGAGTTTAACGGCGTGGTCGACAGGGCGGCCAAGGCGTTCCTCAAGCTGGGGATTCAGCGGGGCGACCGCGTCGCGATCTGGTCGATCAACAACTACGAGTGGGTCGTGGCACAGTTTGCGACGGCGAAGATCGGGGCCGTCCTTGTCAACGTGAACCCGGCGTATCGCACGCATGAGCTGGAATACGTACTGAAGGAGTCGCGTGCCAACACGCTGCTGCTGATCGAGGCCTTCAAGAGTTCCAACTACCTCGACATGTTCTACGAGGTCTGCCCGGAAGCGGAGGAGTCCGAGGCCGGCGCGATCGACTCCTGGCGTTACCCGCATCTTCGCAGCGTCATCTTCATCGGGCGGGAGCAGCACCGGGGGATGCTCACGCGTCGCACGTTCGCTGAACTCGGTGACGAGATGCCGGACGAAGCGCTGGCGGCGCGGCGAGCCGATCTCGATATCGACGACATCATCAACATCCAATACACGTCGGGCACGACCGGGTTCCCCAAGGGCGTCACGCTGACGCACAGCAACCTCTTGAACAACGCGGCGCACGTGGGCGACATCATGGGGCTGACCGAGAAGGACCGTGTGTGCGTGCCGGTGCCGTTCTACCATTGCTTCGGGATGGTCATCAGCAACCTCGCGGCGATGACGCACGGCTCGGCGATCGTCATCCCGTCGCCCGCGTTCGATCCGGCCGCCACGCTGCGGGCTGTGCAGGATGAGCGGTGTACGGTGCTGCACGGCGTGCCCACGATGTTCATCGCCGAACTCGATCATCCCGAGTTTTCGTCGTTCGACCTGTCGACGCTTCGCACGGGCATCATGGCCGGGGCGCCCTGCCCGATCGAGCTGATGCGGCGCGTGGTCGACGAGATGAACATGAAGGAGGTACTCATCGGGTATGGGCAGACGGAAGCGTCGCCGCTTGCCACGTGTACGCGACCTGACGATCCTTTGGAGAGGCGTGTGAGCACCGTGGGTCGGGTCATGCCGCATCAGGAGATCAAGATCGTCGATCCCGCGACCGGCAGGACCGCGCCGCGTGGCGAGCAGGGCGAGATATGCTTCCGCGGGTACCACGTGATGGCGGGGTATGACAACAACCCCGGCGCGACGCTGGAAGCGATCGACAAGCAGGGCTGGCTGCACTCGGGCGATCTCGGCGCGATGGACGACGAGGGGTACGTCAAGATCACGGGACGCATCAAGGAAATGGTGATCCGCGGTGGGGAGAACCTCTATCCGCGCGAGATCGAGGAGTTCCTCTACACGTTGGACTGCGTCGCGGACGTTCACGTGGTCGGCGTGCCGGACGAGAAGTTCGGCGAGGAGCTATTGGCCTGCGTGCGCCTGCACGACGAACACAAGGGGTCGGAGCCGACGCCGGAGCAGTTCCGGGACATGTGCGAGGGCAAGATCGCACACTTCAAGATCCCGCGCTACTGGATGGTCGTCGACGAGTTCCCGATGACCGTGACCGGCAAGGTGCAGAAGTTCAAGATTCGGAAGATAGCGATCCGCAAGTACGGCCTCGAAGCGGCCGCCAACGTCGAAACCGCGTAGGTGGTCTGCGTGCGCCGGCAGTGGCTCGTCGGCCACTACCGGCGACACAACCCCCACATTCCTGCCGATGCGATCCTATGCCGGGTGCGCGGCGATCCGCGGCTGAGGTTTCGCCTTTGCCCGCGGCCTCGGAGCGTGCAGCATCAGCGCGAGCCCCGCAGCCGCGAGGCAGGCGACTCCGCAGATGATAAACGCGGGCATCCACGCCTCGACGCCCTGGCCGGCGCCGGAATCGCGAAGCCGCGCGGCGATCTGCGGGCCGAAGATCCCGCCGACGCCGTAGGCGGTGAACATCCAGCCGTAGTTGCGCCCGACGTTCTTGTTGCCGAAGAAGTCGGCGGTAGCGGCGGGGAAGAGCGCGAAGTTGCCGCCGAAGTTGAACCCGATCAGGGCTGCTCCCAGATAGAGCAGGGCGACGTGCCCGCCCATCCAGAAGAACGCCAGCATCACGACACCCTGGCTCGCCATCATGATGGCGAGCGAGGTCTTGCGTCCGAGCTTGTCCGAGGCGATTCCCCACACGATGCGGCCGATACCGTTGGCGATGGCGTAGAAGACGGCCATGGCGGTGCCTGCGGCGGCTGAGGCCTGCGCGACGGTCATGCCCGACCGCTCCTGGAGCGCGTCGATACCGAAGAGCTTGATGATGCCGATGACCATGAGCCCGGCCATCGCGCCGAAGATGAACATCATCCACAGCATGTAGAACTGCGGCGTCGTCAGCATCTCCTTGGGTTCCATGTCGACTCCGGTTCCCACCGCCGCGGTGCCGCCGGCCGCTTCGGGCGACCAACCTTCCGGCATCCAGCCTTCGGGCGGGTTCTTCATCCAGATCGACCCGAGCATGACGAGCGCGAAGAACGTGATCCCGTAGATCATGAAGACGTTGGAGACGCCCTGTGTTTCGATGAGGTGCCCCCACGCTCCGGCGAGTTTCACCCAGATCAGCGCCCCGAAGCCGAAGCCCGCGACCGCCAGGCCCGTGATCATGCCCTTCTTGTCGGGGAACCACTTCACGCCGACGGCGATCGGCACGACGTACGCCAGACCGATTCCGGCGCCGCCCAACAAACCGATCGTGACAAGCAGCCCCGGGAAACTCGTGCCGACGAAGCTGGCCAGGACGTACCCGAGCCCGAGGATCAGCCCACCCGCGCGTGCCACGACCAGCGGCCCTGATTTGGCCTGCCACTTACCCGCGAGCACCATGACGACGGCGAATGTCGCGAGCCCAACGCTGAAGATCCACTGCGTCTGCGTGGCGCTGAAATTGAACGGGTCCGCCTTCAACGAAGGCGTGAAGACGCTCCAGGCGTAGATAGCGCCGAGGCAGAGTTGGATCAGTATCGCACCGACCACAACCAGCCATCGGTTCATCGTCTTGACAGGTTCGGTCACGGTGTTCTCCTTTCTCGGAATCGCGTCGCTGCGATTCCCGCGTCTGGCACGGTCGCGCACAACTCAACCACCGCCGGTGCGCAGAGCGCATATACCACAACCCGAAACGCTTCCGGATGTGGACCGCTCGTCGAACCGGTCGAGGCGTCGCATCGACCTTTCGAACGTAGATTCGGGGAACCGATATCACGCTGCGTGCCACGACGGCGGCAGGCACATCGCCGACAGCGCTTTCCCGTAAACCGGAATCGTTGAGCGGTGGACGGTTCAGCCGATTAATCGGCCGATCGCGGGCGCGGCTGATCACTTTAGATGTACTTGGACGCTTCCGTCTCGCGCGGTACGTTATGGTGATCGCACCTCAGTCATTAGAGGGCCTTGCATGAAAGCCATGCTCCTGTACGAGCCAAAGCCGGTCGACCGACGTCCGCTAACGCTGACCGAAGTACCGGAACCGTTGCCGGCCGCGAGCGAACTCCTCTTGCGCGTGGAGGTGTGCGGTGTCTGTCGAACTGATCTTCACCAGGTCGAAGGTGACATCGAAATGATCGTCTCGCCCGTCATTCCGGGGCATCAGGTCATCGGTGTTGTCGAGGCGCTCGGTCCAACAGCCACGCGCTTCGCGGTCGGTGAACGTGTCGGAGTAGCGTGGCTGCAAGACACGTGTCGGTGTTGCGAGTTCTGTTCGAGCCAAAGGGAAAACCTCTGTCCGCAGGCCAGGTTTACGGGGTGGAGCGTGAACGGCGGCTACGCCGAACGGGCTGTCGTCCCCGAGGACTACGCCTACGCCGTGCCGCCCGCGCTGCCGAGTGATCAGGCCGCACCACTGATGTGCGCCGGGATCATCGGTTACCGTGCCCTGAGGCTCAGCGGTGTCACTTCAGGGCAGCGCCTCGGACTGTACGGCTTCGGCGGCTCGGCGCACATCACGATCCAAGTGGCACGCCACCTGGGCTGTGAGGTCTTCGTCGTCACGCGGAGCCCGGCCAACCGCGAACTGGCGCTGAAACTCGGTGCGGCTTGGGCCGGCGATTCATCCGAGACGATGCCGGCGAAGATGCACGGGTCGATCATCTTCGCGCCGGCCGGCTCGCTCGTGCCGACGGCGCTCGACAGCCTGGAGAAGGGCGGCACCGTCGCCCTGGCCGGCATCCACATGAGCCCGATCCCGGAGATGGACTACCGTCGGTATCTCTACGATGAGAAATGCGTCCGCAGTGTCGCCAACTCGACACGTCGCGACGGCAGGGAACTGCTGGAATTGGCGCACACCATCCCCGTACGAACGTCCGTTCGCTCCTTCCCGCTGCACGAGGCGAACGAGGCACTCCTGGCGTTGAAGACCGGGGCGATCTCCGGAGCGGCTGTGCTCCAGATCGGCTGATCGAAGCCGGGAGCCGGTGCCGCTAGCCCGCTTCTTAGCGCAATCTTAACTGACTCCTAATAGCGCCCTAGCGCTCCTGTCGTACTCTTCCGTCGTTCCAACGGGCGCCTCGACCCGGT
>JAJDDX010000048.1 GCA_029260055.1 Phycisphaerae bacterium | reverse complement strand
GCATTCTGACGGACAGGGGGATGCGTGCGAGCCACACCGCCCCATGCCGGTCGAATGGGCAGGTGCACCGTCCGGTGGATCGTGCTCGCAGGACGCCGACTGCGGCAATGCTTCCTCTGAAGTCGTGTGCGTACAACAGCCGATGGCGGAACCACTTCCCTCCCAGGGAAGCTGCTACGTTTCGACTTGCCGGTTTGTCTCCATCGCGAACAATCAGTACAACTCCGAGTTGCGGACGGCGCGGCGCGTCCTGCTGAAGACATGCGAACCGTCCGGGCCGACGGTTGTCGCGTGTACAGCCGAGGATAACGGTAGTTGCTCGGAAGCAGGGGAGGAATGCACGGGCAGAAACCTGCTCGGCTGGGTGGGAGCCCCCACTTGGGAGGACGGTGTCATTAATAACGGCGGGCCCGCACCACCCGGCTTGTGGCGTGCGGAACTGTCGGATTCGCCGGTCTTCCTGGAGTCGCCAGCATCGCCGGAGGACTTCGTTCCAGGTCAATGGCCCGATGAACTCCACGTCACCGGCTGTGAGGTTATGTGCGGCAACGGCGGCTACGCCTACGCCATCCAGAGCATTTCACTCGGCTCTTCAATCGAATTGGAGAGCCATTTCTCGGAAGAACTCGTACTTGGAACTACGTCCGCGTGGGGGGATGTCGGGACAGGCTCCGGCAGCCCGACGAACGGAACTGCCAACCTGGGCGACTTGCTGGCCATACTCGACCGATTCAGTGGCGTCCAGGTTGTTCCTATCACTTGGTTGGACCTCGCTCCCGCCGACGCTACCCATGGAGCGAATCTCAAAATCAACCTTGACGACATCCTGGCGGTCTTAGACGGGCTCGCGCAGAAACCCTATCCCGTCGAAAGTCCGCTGTATTGTGAATGACTAGCTCGCACCGCGGCATGAAGTGCCGTGCGGGCGGTTGACAGAGCTTGAAGAGGAAGAGCCGTCAACGTGCAAGTCGGTGTGTTGGGCCGTGTTGGGCTGTGTTGGACCAGCGATCTTTGCGCGGACGATTCACTGTCCCTCACTGTGTTGGGCCAGCGATCTTTGCGCTGACGATTTGCGGTCGACACGAGGTTTCAGGCTGCGTTGAAGCCCGTCGGACTCCGCCGTAGGCGGCCCGTGCAAGAGCCGTTGCGCTGGCAAGGCTCGAGTCGCTCGGGTGGGCGTACATGCATGGCGGCGGCAACGTCGACATCGATCCTGGGTTTGAGTACCTGCCACGCCCGGGGCGCCTGGGCGGCGATTACCACCTGACCTTCGATTCGGAGCTGAAGGACCGGTTAGGAACACTGGCCGAATGCGGGTTGTACGATATTGACGGAGAACGGCGCGTCAATCTCCGTGCTGATATGGGAGCGGACGAAGTTTGGTAGAGTTCTTCATAAGAGTTCTGCCCAGGTGCCGGCGAAGCGAACCGTTGCTTAGCGGGCGGCGTGTTGGTCCAGCGTTTCCTGCGCGGACGATGGATTGCCGGAGGCCATCATAACGGCCTGAAAGGAACGGCGTTACGAGCAGTCAGGCGTAGCGCAAGAATCGCTGGACCAGCACACAGGGCCTGAGTTCGCCGATGGCCTCGGCCATGCTTGAAGTGTCCTTTCTTGGGTACGTCCCTACATCGGACTCACGCAAGCTTGGAGTGGGTCGGGATAATTGCGGTCAGTTTTTCCGCGAGGCCTTCGTCGACGATGAACTCGCTTCCAAGCCCCAGCTTGATGACCTCCGAGACCATTTCGGCCTTTGCGGCACCATAGGCCACGACTATCACACCAGGCGCCTTACCCGAGTCCGCTTTGCTGGCACAAGATCGAAGGTGGTCGATCGTTAGCCCGACCCACCCCTTGTTTAGCCGTTCCACCTCCCTCCTGTCCGCGTCACGTAGGTCCGGTCTAGGGATCAAGATTCCGCCCAGATCACCGAACGCGAGTCTGCCAAGGTGCTCCTCGGTCAGGTCTTCTTCCTGATGCACGCGCTCCTCCAGGAATGAGCCGGTTTCGCGCGCGGCGCCCGGTTCCCAACTGCCAACGCTCCCGATGCTCGTAAGAACCGTGTCCATGTCTTCCGCTCGTCCTAGCCCCGGTTGGATTGGGTCGCCGAAAATCTGTCGGTAACCCGGCACTTCCCGAACGAAATCGAGCACTCGGCCCGAACGTCCCGTGGAGAACCGGCTGGAAATATAGGCGGGGACACCGGCCAACGACGGGCTTGCTTTGGCGTCGGTTGTTTCGCTGGATAGCCTGTTAAGCTGCGCGGCTAGGAGCGAAGATGATATATGAGGATCTCCCTTGTTGATCACGAACACGGGCTCGCCACAGAGCGGGATAAAACTTGGCGTGCTCACCGATGTGTCCGGCCTGGTGAGTACAAGCTGGTCTGCGATGCACTTTATCGTGTGCCCCCATGTAACTCCAACGACTTGCGCGCGGCGAAGGATGTCGGCGACCTTGCCTGCCGCAGCGAGCCAGAACAACTCGCGCTCGGGATGAAGAACGCAGATGTTGCACCGGTGACCGTCAGGCGCGTGGTCTTGGATAGTCCGACTGAGCTCGGGCGGCGAGAAGTAGCGTTGAGCCGTCGCGTATAGCGCCTCCGGGATCTCGCCTAGCTTGAGTTCAGGTGGGCGGGGCTCGAGCCAACCTCTCTCCTGGGCAATCTTGAGCAGGCGAGACACCTTCGGCTGCGGAATCCTCAGCGCCGAACCGATTGCGTTTTGCATGTGTCCGGCGGACGCCAACACCGCGGCGGCCACAACGAGGCTCTCGTTAACCCTGGACTTCGTTTCCCGTGGTTGCTGCATCGCGAGACGCTCCTTGGTAAGTGAATGGCGTACCGTATTCCGCATAGTGTATGATCGGCAATCTAGTACGTCAAGCAAAAAGGCGCATTTTTGGGTTGCGGTATCGGGTCGAGGTCCCCATAATCGCTCAAGCGGGTCGCGGTGGATCCGGTGCGGCAAGCGCGGACGCGGAGGCCAGTGCCATTGCGACAGGCTGACCTTCAACCGGGGTCGGCTAACGATAGCTTCGCGAGGACCTTGAAGGAGACAACAAATGGTCGCGATCAAAAGTCACCGTGCGGGTGCCAAGCGCTCTTGTGAACATGCGCTGCCGCGGTTTGTCGGAGGCGCTGGAGTGTGGCTCGTTACTGAAGATGAGACCCTATTCCTCGACGCGGTCTCTGGGACGTTCAATTGCTCCTTGGGATATCAACACCCACGGCTAGTGGACGCGATCAGCGCGCAGATCAACACGCTCTATCATGTGAGTTCGGATTTTGCGCGTGCCGACGCGGAGCAGTTGATCCAGAAGCTGGTACGCAACGCGCCGAACGGGATCTGCCGTGGCTGGCTTCGTGATCTTTGTGGCTCGACAGCAAACACTTGTGCGATCAAGATGGCGCAGATCAAAACCGGGCGGACTCAAGTGGTCAGCTTGCACAATGCGCACCATGGTCAAACGGCGTTTACGACTGGTTTGTCGGGATGCTACCCGCCGAGCCGGAGCATTCGCGCCTCACAACACGCGCAGGGCGTTTGCGTACGGCCGTCCAAGACTGGTCGACTGAGACCCGGCTCCGGGGGGTTCGAGTTGAGCATCGAGGACGTGAGGCGAGTAATCTGTGATTGCACGAACGGCTTGCCGGCATGCATAATCGTGGAGCCCGTCCAGGGGCACGGTGGGAACATCGTGCTTCCACGAGCCTTCTGCAAAGATCTCCGTTTGCTCGCCGATGAGTTCGGTTGCGTGCTAATAGCGGACGAAGTGCAAACGTGCTTCGGAAGGCTTGGGCATGTCTTCGGCTGCGATGCTGTCGGTCTGGAACCGGACATCATCACGCTCGGCAAGGGGCTCGGCGCCGGGTTTC
>JAJDDX010000470.1 GCA_029260055.1 Phycisphaerae bacterium | reverse complement strand
CCCAGGGCGTTGCCCTGGGCTTTAGCTATCATGCCCTTTCAGGGCCAAGTGCAGCAGCCACGAATGACTCGATAGCGTTCCGTTCGCTCTCGGAATACTAGAATCGCCGGACAGCCTCAAGCGATAGCTTGCCCGTGTCCGTCGATAGCCAACGCACACGGGCAAATCCCGGCGCGCCGGGACCCATGCCACCCGTCGCTGCCTGACGGGCGCGGCTCGGAAAGGATCTCGAGATAGGTCTGGCGCCATATGCATCGCAACGATCTGCTGAACAAACTGGAACGGCACGGCCCCTTCGACGAAGCTGAGCGTGAGTCGCTCGATCGAATGATCGCCTTCGTCAAGCAGAACGCGGACTGCTTCGAGCGATCGCTTCAGGCCGGGCACATCACGGGGGCTGCGTGGCTGCTTAGCCGAGACGCGTCGCGCGTGCTGCTCACCCATCACCGCAAGCTCGATCTGTGGCTCCAACTCGGCGGCCACGCGGACGGAGACCCGGACGTGCTGGCAGTAGCGTTACGCGAAGCACGGGAGGAATCGGGCATCGACGGGATCGTGCCGCTGTCTACCGACACATTCGACGTGGACGTTCACGCCATACCCGCACACGGCAACGTGCCGGAGCACTTCCACTACGATGTCCGCTTTCTCGTCCAAGTAACCGAGAGCGAAACCTATCGTGTGAGCGACGAGTCGCACGATCTCGCCTGGCTCCGCCCGCACGAACTGCCGGACATGAAGCTGGACGAATCGGTCCTGCGGATGTGTCGCAAGTGGCTTGTGCGTTTCCCAGCCGCCGCAAAGCCGAGCGTAAACGCCTGAACGCGGCCCCCGGGAATAGTTACCTATCCTCGCATCATGCGGACTGATGAGAGCCCGCCGAGCGCTATGCTCGTGGAGGCCTGAGGGCCACAACCCGGTTTTCAGAGGATGGCTGACGGAAACCATTGAATCGAGCAGGCTGAATCCCTATCATGGACGCCCCTTCGTTCGGGAACAGGTCATTTCTGAAATGTCGGTTTGAGAGGAGATAGCAGAATCATGTATCGAAAGGGAAGACGACTGACTTCGTGGTTTGCGGTCTGTGCTCTCATCGTGTCAGCCGGTTGCGATTACACGGCAAGAATGGAGCTCCACAATCGTACATTTCAGATTCTGACACCGTACCCAGTCAACGCCGAACTTGAGCCGCCACAGCGGGAAGCGGACCCGGCCCACAATCTTGCGTCGGGAGAGTTCATCGTCGTCGATCCCGCGGGCTTCAACCCCGTTTACTACCAACCGGGAGTCAACGACGAGACGAAGGCGAACGGGTTCTTCGTCGGTTTGAATCTCATTGACGCGGACCCTCTACAGGTTCAATACAAGGTGTTCCACTATAGGGTCCCGCCCGGACAAGCTGGATCCGATCCCGATCTCCAGCCGATCCTCCTGCAAAGCGAGGTCGTTGACGTCGAGGACGTCGACATGCTGATCGTCGTTCGCGAACTTGACACGTCACCGGGCGGCTGGTTCATGCGCGTCTTTCCGCGATAAAGCCGCTAGGGGTCCGTGCCGGAGCCCGTCCGATTCGCGTTGATGCCGCGAAGACGGCGTCGTACCATGATCCGCGATTGACCGGAAAGCGGAACAAGGGAGACACGCATGCCTAACTTCGTGAGACCTTCCTTGGCGATGCTGGCGACGGCGATCCTGATGGGAGGCTGCGCCCACGAGGACCCGGCGCTACACATGATACGGTACGTCGACGGTCTGCCGCCGGACAAGCGGCCGACCAACTGGAGCCAAACGCGAGCCCTGATGCTCCGCCCGTCACCGGCGGTCGGCACGGTCGCGCCGGATTTCACGCTCGACACGCTTTCGGGCGACCGAGCGATCACGCGAAGCGTCTTTCAGGGTGATCGACCGCTCGTGCTCATCTTCGGCAGCTACACGTGACCGCCGTTTCGGCGCCAGGCTGGCGCCTTGGAGCGGCTGTACAAGCGCTACCGAGACCGCGCGGCGTTCCTGTTCGTCTATATCCAAGAAGCACACCCAGCCGACGGCTGGCAGACCGATTCGAACATTCGAGAAGGCGTCACGTTCGCAGCGCCCGGCACATGGCAGGCTCGACAAGACGTCGCGCGCAAGTGCGCCAACGATCTGAAGCTATCGATGCCTTGTGTAGTCGACACGATCGCCAACGCCGTCGATGACACGTATGCCGGATGGCCCGAACGCATATATGTCATCGACGGCGATGGGAGGGTCGCCTACGCCGGGCAGATCGGCCCCTGGGGCTTCAAGCCCGCGAAAGCTGAGTGGACGCTCGCGAACCTACTGCGCCGGTGAGCGCCGGTCGCCGAGCCATGGGCAACCGCGGGGTCGCCACTACTGGCAATCCGAAGGTCGGCAAACGTTTTCTGAATTCGGATCGTAGAGGCAGGGCGGACCACAAGTCTGTGGGCAGCACTCGAGCGTCAACCCCCCGCAATAGTGCCAGTCGCATTTCTTACAGAAACAGGGGTCCTCAGCCTGCGCTTCTTGTGGCCCGAGATCTCCGGAGTTACCCAACGCAATGAACACGACCGCAATCACCACGATCATCAACCCGAGCCCCGAGATCACTCGCTTTAACATACACCACCTCCGCCCCATAGGGGCAACCGTGAAATGAAGAAGCGAATCGTCGGCGGATTCGCTTGAGGATCATCGATTTGAATGCCTGTGCGTTGAGCATCCGGGTTGCGCATCACAAGCCAAATGGTCGTGCAGAAGAACTGCCAACCAGACCTTACTTGGTCAACGACATCTTGTCAAGGAAGTTCTACCCTAAGCATTCGGCCTGCTCTGCGTCACTCCAGTGGCTGACCCCCTAATGGAGAACAGCAGCAGTGCGCCAAGTACCCGTCTTTTCTCGCGCGGTTCTTCACACCTAGGGGTTCACACCTAGGGGTTCACGCTTAGAGGTTTACACTTGCGCCCCGAATCCGAGTCCGCAGTCACGAACTCCCTCAAGTTCAAAGGAAGGCGCTACCGGAGAGTCCTTTGGCATCCTTCAAGAGTCGAGGGCAGACATGCCCATCGGGGCGGGAAGCAGCCCCGGCATCGCAGCGGGGCGGTGGGCAACCAGGGCGAGAACGGAGCGTTCTACTCGTCCGTGGGCGGCACGCAGCCCTCACGCAAGGAAGGCGCGCCTGCCTGTGAGGGCAGCAGAGTCGAGATCAGCAAGGCGATCGTCTACGTGGCGACCGGCAGTTCGATCGTCGCGAAGGCCCACGGACGCCTCGAACGCGCACCGAAGCCTCCATGAAGTGGGATATCATCATACTGCGGCGCCACTGCCGGCATCAGATCTGCCCGTTCGTGAACTGGATATCCGTGTTTGCCCCACAAGCCAACGCCGGCAAGAATGAGGCTGATCATTCTCTAATCCACGCCAACGACTTGCCGAAAAGAACGTACGCAGTGCGCTCCCGGCGACGCATTGAAAGTCGCCGCACTAAGCTGGCCTGCGCCGAGCGGGTTACCTACCGCCCGGCCGGCGCTCCAGCATCCTGTGGCTCGGCGAAGACGGAATCCTTCGGCCCCGCCACCACATCGATCAACGTATCGTAGCACCGGAGCCCGTACGCGTTGATCGAAATGTCGATCATGGGTGGATAGCTGTCAGGATCACCGCCTGCCACAAGCCCGCTGTCAAATCGGATCGCCTCCACGTCGGGTGCGTAACTGAAGGTCAGGTCGAGAATGAGTTGGTGGATGTGCTCGCCAGCCTCTTCGCCGCGCAGATAGAAGCCCGATCCCGTAAGGTCGTATTCGTGGGTCCCGAGCGTAACCAGCCAGGTCAACCCCGTGACGCGGAACACCTGGAAGCCCGGGTCGCCTCCGGGCAGTCGCGTCAGCCCGAACGAGCCGTCGAATCGACTTGCCAGCCTGATCGGGCACATGCAGGGAGCGAAGCAGCCCTGCAAGTACTGTGCATCCGGCCCGAGGACGTACTTGATCGCCGGCGGGGACACCGGCGGTTTGAGGGCCGTGGTGGGCTCACGCTCCGCCGTGGCGGCGGCGGCGACGGCCAGGAGCGTCAGACAAACGCATGCTGCAATCTTAGATCGAAGTGCCATGGTCGTACCTCCTGAAATGAGTGCGCTGCGGCGGGGCTCGATATGCTGCACGACCCGGCACGGGTGATCCGTCCGAGCAAACGAGCAGACGTAGCGTGCCGGCGTGCCGGCGCGGTCGTCATGCCCGCCCTCAAAAACTCTGTGCGCCTTCCCCGGGGAGCCAACAACCGGTCGGGCCGCTTTATTCCGTGCTGACGTGAGGTCGTGGTATTTTTGACAATTCGCGACGATTGCGTCGGTTCAGTCCAATAGCCCCAGCTTCAGCAGGAAGGCGTGAATGGCTTCCGCAGCCACGCGATTCGCCTCCGGCGTCGGATGGGTGCCGTCGGGAAACAGGCGGTCACCCTTCAGGTTGTGGTTCTCGCCGTAGGCCCGGTAAGCGGGAATGAGGTCCAGGAACGGTATGCCGCGTTCACGACAGAACGCAGCCAGCCTCCGCTGTGGTCCCGCGACTCTGACGGCGACCGCTGCCGATGCCGTCTCGTCGATCTGTCCCGCGTGAGGGAAACAGACGATCGCCATCGGGATTCCGCGCCCTTTCGCCAGTTCGACGATCCTCTCCATGTTGTCGAACGTCGCGGCGAATGCCTCCTGAATGTAAGGCACGTCCGGGTCACCGATGAAGTTCTCCGGCAGGTAGGCATCGTCGCGAGCCTTCAGTTCCGCGCGCGTCGGCCCGAACCACTGGAAGGACAGCGCTCTAGCCATGCGGTACATGCCCGACCATTCGAAAGCCGACGGGTCCGGTGGCGCCAAATCGCGCGTGGAGCCGCCGTATTGGACGAGGTTGTATTTCTGTCCCAGGTCGTTCAGGCAGAAGACCTGAACGATGACGTCTGGATCGTATTGAAGGCCGGTGGCCTTCAGCAGGTGATATTCCTGCCACGGCGAGTAGCCGATGACCGAGCAATTCACGACGGTCGTCTGTCGGGCGGCATCGGCGGTTACCTGTGTGCCGTCGGGCTCATGCAACGTGTTCGCAAGCTGCGCCACCTGCCACACGAAGCAGTCCTCCTCGTTCAGGCCGACGCCAAACGCCACGGAGTCTCCGAGGAACAGGATCCGCCGCTCCGCATCACGCTTTCCCAGAGGCACTTCGGGTCCTCGCAAGCCGGCGCTGTTGATTCGGTAGGACACGGGCCCGCGCTCCTCTTCCCAGCCGGGCCGATTGGCCCACAGGCATACCGGGTCGTTCTGAAGCATCGCGACGGATTCGCGGAGGGGTTTGTAGAAGACCGTCGCCATGCGATCGACGGAGATCACGACGATGACCGGCAGGATGGCCAGGGCGAGCCTGGCCCAAAGAGGGTTGATCTCAGCACCCCGCTTCCCCCGCCGCCACAGGATCACCAGATAAAGCGCGGCGGCGGCGATCAGATGCCCGACCACCACCGTCAGTAGCGCCTCGCGCTGCCACGGAGCCAGAATGATGCCCCACAGGTGCGCCACATACAACGCGCCCAGTACCGCCGACGCAGTGAGTAGGTAGGCGATCGCAACGGCTGCGCAGGCTCTCAACCGTCGGGCTTGCATTCCATCGTCCATCATCCCGGCATCGACTCCCGACCACCCGCGCATGGATCAGTCATTGATGGCGACATGCTCCGGGGTCCCCGGCTACGCCTCGGCGGGGAGTTTGGTCGCCTCGACCGTGTGTTCAAGGACGTACCGGCGGTAGTAGGCAATACCCAGGCAGGTCAGCGGAATGGCGACAAGCACGCCCAGGAACCCGAGGAGTTTGCCCCAGACGAAAATCCCGAGCAGGATCGCCACGGGACGCAGCCCCGTGGCCTTACCCATGATGCGCGGCGTGATCAGCGCATCCTGGATCAACTGCACCACGGCGAAGATCAGTAGCGTGAGCAGCACAGCCGCCACGAAACTGGAATTGCCCTCGACCGCTTTTAGCGCCGCCAGCAGCAAGCCCGGTATCAGTCCGACCGACTGCAGATAAGGCACCATGTTGAGCAAACCGACGAACAGGCCGAAGGGTACCGCCATCGGCAGTCCGATCAGCGTGAATCCGATCGCGAACAAGATACCGACGATAGCGGCCACGACCGCTTGGCCGCGGAAGTACTTGCGAAGCGCCACGTTGAACTCGACGAGGAATTCCACGATGTTGTCGCGGTACTGCGGTGGGAGAAAGGTCTTCCAGGTTCGAGCGTACTCGGGGAAATCGAGCAGTAGGAAGACGAGGTAGAGAAGGACGATGATCAACCCCGTCAGCGCGAGTATGAGGTTGAGGAAAAAGGTGAACACCGTCCAGCCGCCCGCGACGACCCGCTTGGCTGTATCCGCGAGCAACTCGCTGAACTGCTCCGTGTTCGTGTAGTCGATGGCCCTCGTGATGGCGTCGCCGACGTAGGTATCCTCGACGTGGGCGAGCAGGAGCTGGAAACGCTCCCGGCGGGAGGCGGACTCGGGCGCGCTGCGGAATTCGTCCCAGCCCGCCATCAGCTCGGTCCAGCCGAGTTCCGATTTGGCGGCGGTTGGCTCATCCTCCTGCGGAGGAGGTGCTTCGACCTGAACCGGTCGAACGGCTGCCGGACGACCCGCTGTCAGGTCCTGTTGGAGGCTCTGAAGGTCGTTTCCGAAGCGCGCTGCCTGAGCGACTACAAGCGGAACGATAATCGCGAGCACAGCGAGGCCCATGATACCCAGCCCGCCGATGGTCAGCGCCACGGCCGACCCTCGTCGCTTCGTCTTCTCTTCGAACGCCAGGACGAGCGGATTGAGCAGGTAGGCCAGCACGACGGCAGCAGCGAACGGCAGCAGGACATCCGAGAGATAGCGCAGAAGTGCGAAAACGCCGATCAGGACCAGCGCGCTGAGGACCATCCGGACGACACGGTCGAAGGTATAGCGTGGTGTTGGCTCTGCCGGCGGCATCTTGGGGAGCATTGGAACCGTTGCGGCCACACTTGGCAATTCCCGGCTTGGCCCGAATCGGGGACGTTGGATCGAGAAACCTTGTGGAAAAGCGGCCTTGGGGCCCGATCCGGGTGGTCGGGCTCATTCCCTATCCGTGATAAGTCAACTATACTACGGGGCTCGGACGATATCGGTGTCGTCGGGCCCGGCACGGATTCCGCCGGCCCCCGGCGCGTTCCCAAGAGCATCACGAGTGCCATGACCGCGGACCTGAACCTCATTCGCAACTTCAGCATCGTCGCCCACATTGACCATGGGAAGAGTACGCTCGCGGATCGGATCCTCGAACACACGGGAGCGATCACCAAGCGTGAAATGCGTGAGCAGTTCCTGGACGACATGGATCTCGAGCGCGAGATGGGAATCACGATCAAGGCCAATCGCGCCACCGTGCCCTACAAGCATGAGGGCAAGGAGTACATGCTCAACCTGATCGACACGCCGGGGCACGTGGATTTCCACTACGAGGTGTCCCGGGCGCTGGCGGCCTGTGAAGGCGTGGTCGTGCTGGTCGATGCGACGCAGGGTGTCCA
>JAJDDX010000469.1 GCA_029260055.1 Phycisphaerae bacterium | reverse complement strand
CTCGGCCGTTAGCCTCCGCCCGCTGTGGGTGGGCGTCGTGCTGGCTGGTCTCGCTACGGCCTTCCTGCCGGCGGGGGACGCCCTTGCAGGGTGCGAAACCGTCATCGAGAACCCGAACGATAGCCCCTCCATCAGGAGGTTCGGCACCGGTCTGTCGCTGCATAACGACCTGGCCGCCGTCGGCGATTACGAGAGTAGCCTCGCGGTCGACCGCGGCGGCGCGGTGTTCCTTTTCGAGCATGACGGGGCTGATTGGTCACACGTTGACACCCTGCTGGCGAGCGACGCCGCGACGATCGACAGATTCGGGTTTGCGATCGACATCGAAGACGACGTCATTGTCGTCGGCGCCTCCCACAAGGACGTCGCGGGGATCCCGGATGCCGGGGCGGCCTATGTCTTTCGCTGGGACGGCGCCTCATGGATCGAGGAAGCGATCCTGACCGCCCCGACCATCCTGGAAAATGACCGTTTCGGGTTCTCGGCCGCGATCAGCGGCAACAGAATCGCCTTCGGTGCGCCGGCGCCCACGAACACGCCCGCGCCTTCTTCGGGGTCCGTGCATGTGTTCGCCTACGACGGCGCGACGTGGCAACACGAAGCACACCTGATTCCATCAGACGGCGGCGGCCGCGACACCTTTGGCGATAACATCGCCATGGATGGAAATTACATTATCGTCGGCGCGGATAGGCACGACCTCCCTGCTGACGGCGCCGGCGCAGCCTACGTCTTTGCCTACGATGGAGCCGCATGGACCGAACAGGCCAAACTGACAGTCGCGGGCCTCACTCAGGATGCGTACTTCGGCCGGGCGGTCGCATTGCAGGGTGACACCGCAGTGGTCAGCGCGTCCGGCTTCGAAATCCCGCCCCACCTTGGTGGCGCCGCGTTTGTCTTCCATCGCGTCGCATCGAACTGGCTGCTCGACCGCACACTGTTTGCGGCCGATTCGCAACGTGCGGACAATTTCGGGGGAGCCCTCGCGCTGAACGGGTCGACACTGGTCGTCGGCGACAGCAACACGGACAACCCGATCGGCCAGAACGACGGTGCGGCCTACGTGTTCGAACTGGACTCCGGAAACGACATGCCGGTCACGCAGCTCTTCCCCGACCGGTCGTCCTGCGGGTTCGCGTACGGCGTGGACATCGCCGGGAACTGGATACTCGCCGGCAGCACGTGCATCGGCGAACCCGTGTACTTCTACCCGGTATACCAGCCGAGTGCGGACTGCGATGCAAACGGTATTAACGACGCCTGCGATCTGGATTGTGATGCCAACGGCGTACCCGATGTGTGCGATGGGATCGGCGACTGTAACGAGAACGGGAGGCTCGACACGTGCGATGTGGCGATACAGCGCAGCGAGGACTGCCACGGCAACTGGGTGCCGGACGAGTGCGACTTCGCAGACGGCACCGACGAAGACTGCAACGCTGACTCTATTCCGGATTCGTGCAACATCGCGACCGGCACGTCGCCTGACTGCAACGTCAACGATATCCCCGACGAATGCGACGTCGTCGGCGGCTTCAGCCTCGACTGCCAGTTCAACGGCGTGCCCGATGAGTGCGAGACGGACTGCAACCTCAACGACGTCCCGGACGACTGCGACATCACCACCGGTTCCAGCGACGACTGCAACGCCGACGCCGTACCCGACGACTGTCAGCCCGTAGAGGACTGCAACGACAACGGTGTGACCGACATCTGCGATATCGGATCCGGCCTGGAAGCCGACTGCAACGGTAATCTGCGCCCGGATGCCTGCGATATCGCCGACGGTATCAGCCCGGATGACGATCTCGACGGACTACCGGATGAATGTGAAGCTCGCCCGCTGCCCGATGCCGCGTTCGACATCGGCGGCACCGTCCGCCCATGCCACGTGGACGCGGACTGCCTCGTCGGGATCAGCCCGGACTCCGAGGTATCCTGTATCGAGCCGCCAATCGGCAGCCCCGATCCCGGGACGTGCTACGTCCATCGTAACAAGTACATCTCGATCGATCCGAATCCCGACGTGGCCGGGGCGCAGACCGCGCGCCGTGTCAGCCTCGTAGTCGACGGCGGCGGCACGGCCGTGCTCGGCTGGGTCGGCGAGCCTGCGCCACTTACGGTGGTTGGCGGGCCGTTCGGCGGTCAGTCTGAGCCTTCGCCCCAACTCCTGTCCCGAATCGAGGCCGGTCCGCATTACCGTGATTGGTCTCTCGATAACGAGGGCCTTCCGTGGGTCGACGACACGGTCCACGTCGGCGACTGCGAGATCGCGCCCGGGCATGCCTATCACGTCCAGTCGATCCCTGCGGGGGCGAACATCCTCAACGAGGCCAACTACTCCGCACCGCTCGATCTGCGAACGGTGACTCGGTATGGCGACGTGGCCGGCTCCTCCGTGGGCCAACCGCCAAACGGGGGCAGAAACTTTAAGGACATCGCCGCCATGTTGAGGGGCTTCGCGAGCGTGCAACTCGAACCCAAGGTCTGGCTCGACCTCTATGGCCCACTCGCCACGCCGTGCCAGCCGGATTTCAGGGACATTAGCTTCGTGGACATCAACGCTGCGGTGGCCGGCTTCCAGGGCGCCTCGTACTTCTTCTTTGCTCCGCTAGATTGCCCGGATCAGCTCAGCCCGTAGAAGCGGAGGCTGGGAAGAGACGACGCGAAAGCGGCCCTAGCGTGCCCGAAAAGGCCCGTCTGCTTCGCTATAGCGAACCCAACATCGAAACGGTCTCTGTTTGCGGTTGCGGAGAAGTTCGAGGAGCGGTGGGTTCCCTCTAGTTCAAATGTCGTAGCGAAATCCGCCGACCCAGGGGGCAACGACTGTCGTTGGTGCAGCGACGCCCCGGCGATCACCTGTTGCTGGCGCGCTTCTTCCTCACGGCGTCCGTCAGCAGATCGGTGTTCATCTGCACCTTCAGCAGCGTGATGCCCGGCCAATTGGTCTCGTCGATGTCCTTGGCCGCCGCCGGGTCGAACTGAAACGAGGCGAACACGACCATCTTCGGCTTGGGCACCAGAAGCTGAGCTTCCTCCAACGCCGCAGCCACCTGCCGCTGTTCGAACGGGGTCGTGCGCTGTAGCGTCTCGACGCGCGACAAGTCGGCTGCGTGTTTCATGGTTCTTTCGTGAGTACATCGTCCGTCGCTAGCTCTTTCAGGAGCCAGTTGACTTGGGTCCGTGCCGTACTGATTACAGCGTCGTAAGTCAGAAACTTGGTGTCTTCATGGGCGTAATGGTCGGACATGCTGGAGTCAACCGTGCCGCCTACGATCAGTATGTCCATCGGCCCGTGGTTTGGCGTCAAGTCGTCCCGGTATTCCTTGGCTTGACTCTCGGCTTCTCTTCCTACCGACGCCGCCGGTCGCTTGAACTCGATGAGCAAGAGACGGCCGCTCAGGCTTCTCGACAACAACAGGTCAGGTCTGTGCTTGGCGCGTTTCCCTTTGAACTTCTTGCCCGTGTATTGCTCTATGACCCTGGCCAAGGTCTTGTCAGAGGACAGCATCGAGTACTCAGGTCCGAACACCCACAGATTGCTCGCCAGCGCCGTGTGTATCTGTTTTTCGAGCGTGTTTTGGTTCGCCGCCAACTCATCAAGGGCATCCAGCAATGCCAATCGGTTCTTGGCTTGTTTGGCCATGACTGCCATATCGACGAGTCCGAACGCATCCAGTGACTCAGCGAACGTTGCGACATCGGCGTGACGCGCGGCTTCAATCGTCTGAACAACGGACCAGTACTCGTCCTTTTCCATCGCATCGAGCATAAGCGAGATGATGGTGTCGATTCGATCGTCGCGTTCCCCGTAGAACTTCTTGAGCACACGTTCGAGGTGCATGTTGGCGAAGTGTCTCCGGTGCTCGGGAAGACCCGCAAGCCGGTCGTTTATTTGTTTCTGCCGCCTAGCCTTCGCCAGATTCACTTCGCTGGAGAGAGCGCTGGCCATGCGGGACGCAACTTGCTCCTCAGCCCACTCACGGGCTTCAGCAAAGCCCTTGCTATTCTCAATGATCGCGCCCCAGTCCGCTGTGACGTCGTCTTCGAGAGAATCAGCTTCGATCTCACCGACGACACGCCGCAGAAGCTTGGCAGGGATGTCGTCTCGGTCGTCCAAGCCTAAGAAAGTGGGTCGCCCGACAACCTTGCCGCCGACACGCATAACGATGCCGGCGTGCTTCTTTGCGGTCGGCTCGTCCATGATCGTGAAATGGATGCGCACGGCTCCGGCTTCAGGCAGATCCACGTCCGCCTCAAACTGCTGTCCCGGGATGTCCTCTTGCGCGAGAGGCTGATCGTTGACATGTAACGTGAAATCCGGCTGGCGTCCGTATTCAAGGACAAGAAGCTCCTTCAATGCCTCCGGTGTCGGGAATGCCAGTTTCTGATTCAACTCAGATAGCGCGACGGTCGCGCCATGCTCTGACTTGTCGCACGGCCGGGAATCGACAAGCAACCCGATGCGTTCCAGGTCCATCCGAGCATTGAGCAGGGTCTGTTTGACAATCCGAAGTGAAGTAGCCGCCCCCGTCGCGCTCGTTTCCAAATCCATGATCTCTGCGGCGGCAAGTCCCGCGAATTTACCGATCCCCTTCCGGCCTTTTACCTGCCTCCCTTTGCGTTGAGTCGTTTCTCCCTTTCGAGTGCGACGGTCGCTAGCAATGTTCAGGTACTCACTGCGCACTTCCTTCTCGGTCATCCCGGTGCCATCGTCCTTCACGACGATAGGGGCATTCTCCATTGGCTCGGGAAGAGTGATCCAGACGTTCTCGGCGTCTGCGTCCCAAGCGTTGTCGATCAGTTCCTTAATGGCCTGCTCTGTCGAGCGATAGCTTTCGCCCAGTAGGCTCGCCAAGCGGGGATCGACTCTGAAATGCGCCGCTTTGGTCATCGTTCCTCTCGGATCATCTCCGGCTCTTGCGTCAGGTCTTCGTCCGTGCCGTCCTTGACATCCCGCTGGTTGACGAAGGGCTGGAAGTTGCTGCCGTAGCGGATGCCGTACGGCGGGTCGATGTAGACCATCTGCACCTTGCCGGCCATGCCCTCCTTTTCCAGCAGGGAGTTCATGACCAGCAGCGAGTCGCCCGCGATCAGGCGATTCGTCCAGCCCTTGGCGTGCTTGTAGAACTCGACGGCCTCGCGAAGGGGCGGGTTGTTGGCCCGCGTCTTGTCCTTGTGGTCGTACGCCGCGATGGGCTTTCTGGTGTTTCCTTCGCCCTTGGCGGCAGTCTTGGCCGTCGCCTGCGAGGTGGCCTTTTTCTGGGTCGTCTTTTTCGCCGCCCGTTTCGCCATTCCGCATGACTCCGATCGCGATTTGAGGCCCCGACAGCGAACGCCCACGGCGTCACCCGGGAGTGCATATCATGCAGTACCAGCGGTCGGCGGACAAGGGCGGAATGGGGGGATTGGGATCTTCGGCGGCCGGTCAAGCTGTGACTTGTCTCGAACTACCGACCGGGAGGGGCGGTGGGACACAGTCATGATGTGGTGCGTTTTGCCATGGGATCGACTCGAGCAGTATACTCGGCTGTGCCGCGGAGTGGTGATGGCTACCATCGGAGCGCGGCACACCAGGGATGTCGATCATGCCGAACCTGAATCCTGATGAAACTTCGGTTCTGCTCGCACTAGAGCATCTGGCGACGCGCGGGATTGAATGGGAACGTCACGATCCGGACGATGTGGATGCGCTGTGCGCCTTCTTTCTCGACCATATTCCGTTCTGGCTGCTGGCGATGTACCTCGCGGGTGCAGGCGACGTGGGGAATACCAATCGAGTCACATTCGCGTTGAAGGGCTTGGGCTCCCTCGGCTTCATCGACGAGAAGGCGGTCCAAGGCCCGCCCGACTGGTTAGGGAGTCTACCGCAGGCGCCTAGGTACCGATTAATGCGGTGCCCAGCCGGTCACGTGGTCCATCTCAGCCAGCCCGCGCCAGATCAGGTATTGTTGACCCGGCCTGATCGCCCAGACGAAGAGGGATGGAGGCTGGACTACAGCGGTGAGCTACGCCCCGAGATGGTCTACGCCATTTCCCCGTCCGGTGCCTTGGCCGCTCGCTCCCTCGCGGACGGGGTGCGGTCGGTCGATTCAACCACCAAAATGCACGGGCCTCCGTCGCCTCGGGACGGCACGGCGGAGGAGGCCGACGGGCTCGGCATCGACTTTGGTTTTCAAGGAGATGAGCACGTGCAGCGCACACCGGAGCAGTTGGAGCTTCCGGTTCTGGATGCTCTTTACGAGTTTCGGTTCAGAGGCGTCAAATGCCACACGGACGGGAAGTGGCAACCGATGTTCCGGCTCAAGGGCGTCCCGGCCCCGATCCTGCGTGCGTGGCTTCGCGTGCTACCGGTCGAACTGTCAGCCGCGTTGGACCGACTTCGTGAGCTTGGCCTTGTTGAGAGCCGCACCAGCAAAGTCGCGCTTCCATTTGCCAAATCGATCACCCGCAAACCGGCGCGCGGCAAGGGGCAGAAGGACACGACCGCGATCCTGGAGAAGCCCGGTGCGGGACATGTGCACATATCCATCGTTGCCGACGCGCAAGTTGATACGCTGATCGCGATGTCAGGCAAATGCGATGGTGAGACATTCGCCATCGATGACCCGGTGCCGTTCAGTTTCTCGCCCCGTCCGAAGGGCGGCACCACGCACTGGCGATTGACGCCGGAGGGGTTCGGCACCTTGAGCACGGTCGAGAGAACGCCGCGGCACCTGCGAATGACAAGCCCGGGCGGACGACGGCGGCGGAATCTCTGGAACCGGCTCTCGCAAACCTCGAAGAGACGACGCCAGCGTTGAACCGTGATGATGGTACTTGGGTGCGAAACAAGCTGGCGGCGAAGATCGAAGGTGTCGAGACGCGGACGCTAGCAACCTACCGCCGTGATGGCATTGCCACTGTTGACCGCAAGCTGGGGAAAGACAAGGACGGACGTGCTTGGCGGCGCCCGGGGAAGCCATCCAGTCATCCGTGGTATCTGCGATCTACACTCAAGAACGTCGTCTAAGCGCCTTGGTCGGGAACCACCCCGCGATCAAAACGGATAAAAGCCGTGGATGAAACCGTGGATGAAACCGTGGATAAAACCGTGGAATGGGCGTATTCCACGGTATGACTTTCCCGCGCGACATGTGAATACTCCTCGTGACATGCGAGCACGGTGCTCCCTGTCCAACCACAGAATCAGGAGTGTTCACTCATGTCCACCGTACCCGAAGCCACGAACTACTCGAACACCGACCTTCTCGACGTCCGTGCCGTCGCCGCCCTGCTTGGCGGGTGTTCGACACGCCATGTTTTTCGGTTGGCCGACGCCGGTCGGATGCCGCAACCGATCAAGCTGGGCAGCCTCGTCAGGTGGCGGCGGGCCGAGCTCGACCGGTGGATCAGCGAGGGATGCCCGCCCACGAAGGCTGGGGGACGCTAGCCGTGGCCCCAGACGAAGTCGGCGCCCGGCTACTTCTCACAATGCTCGAAGGATCGACACTAGCCAACGCTGTGCGAGGTAACGGCAAGCCGTGCCGCATCCGCTTGTCGGACGATGCCAACTCCCGTTTGGCACTGGTACGCCGGCACGTGCGCGGTGAGCCGGCAACTCTGACCTTTCACGCTGAGGGGCATCGACCCTGGCGGGAACGTGTGGACGCCGTCGTTTTGGCTGCCTTCTGTCCCGGCGATGATGGGCAATGTCGCTGGCTCGGAATCGACCTTGATGCTTCTGACCACGGGCAGTGCGGTTTGGCCGATCCGGTTCACGTCATGCGCTCCCTTGCCGAACGTGTCGACGCTGCAGGCCTCTTGTCCGGGTTGGTAGCGGCTCGCTCACGCGGTGGCCGAGGTAGGCACGTGTTTTTGATGCTGCCAGAGTCCGTTGCGTTGCGTGACGCCGTCATCGGTGTCGCGGCACTATCGGCGGCGGCGTTCAATGTCGCGAGGTCGGACGAGGAACAGTGCGGCGTACAGCATGCATTCCGCCGCGCGGATGGCAGGATCGCCGGCTTGGGGGAGGCTGGCTCCGTTGAACTCGTACCACGTTCGACAGCACGGCCGCCGTACGGATGGGCTCTGACCCTGCCCGGAGCGGGTGCGTATTCGGCGAACGGTGGTGGCGTTATCGTCGATCCGTTCGAGGACGTGCCAACTGAGTTGAGAGGCGTGCCGCGCTGTGCCCCTGCGGCTTGGCGTACATTCGTCAGAGAATCTCGGACGGAGTTGCTGGGTCGGAGGTCGGCGCGACCGGCAACGCGAATGAGAGGACTCGAGCATCAGTCGTGTGGCTCAGGCAGGCCTATCGAACGCATCGATGCCCAAACGCAGGCGTTCCTCGACGGACAGGCTCCGAAGGGATCACGCAACATGTCGGCGTTCGCGGCGAGCGCCAATCTGCTCGGCTGCGGGGTCGACGAGTGCGAAGCGGAGCGTCTGATCGCAAATGGGGCCGCTGCCTGCGACCTGCCGCAGCGTGAAGCACTGAGCGCCTTCAAGTCGGCGGTGGCAGCGCTGTCACGCAAGCGGAGGTGCTCATGAACGAGGACTTCCGAGCAGCGGATATCGCGCGGGAACTGAGCGATCCGGCAGTCTGCCCAGTGCCAGGGGCTGAGTATGAATGGCCCGATCCGCAACCTCTGCCTGACGTGCTCCCGTCGGTACGTGCGTTCGATCCGGCTGTCCTGCCTGAGTCGTTGCGCGGCTGGATCGAGGACATCGCCGAACGTGTTCAGTGTCCCATCGACTTCCCGGCGATCGGCGCGATGGTTGCGTTGGCGGCCGTCGTCGGACGCAAGGTCGGTATCCGCCCCAAGCGACAAGATGACTGGCTCGTCGTGCCGAACCTCTGGGGTGCGATTATTGGCAGACCGGGCGTCATGAAATCCCCGGCGCTCGCCGAGGTACTCAAGCCCCTCAAACGCTTGGAAGTCGAGGCCAAGGAAGATCACGAGCGCGCGGTACAAGACTACGCGACTACGAGTATGGTCGACGAGATTCGGCGCAAGGAACACACGAAGGCGATCGCCAAGGCGGTGCGCGAAGGCAGAGACGCCCATGCGGTTGCGAATGAATTGATCGCCGGTGACGCGAAGGAGCCGGTACGCAGACGCTTCATCTTGAACGACTCCACCGTCGAGAAACTCGGTGCCTTACTCAACGAGAACGTTAACGGCGTACTGTGCTACCGTGATGAACTGGTGGGCCTGCTGACGTCGCTGGATCGCGAGGGCCAGGAAGGCGCGAGGGCCTTCTATCTGGAATCATGGAACGGGGCAGGGCGGTTCACCTACGATCGGATCGGTCGCGGCACGCTGGACATCGAGGCGTGTTGCGTGAGCATCCTCGGCGGGATCCAGCCTGGGCCTCTGGCCAATTACCTTCGCGGCGCGGTCAACGGTGGGAAGGGTGACGACGGGCTGCTCCAGCGCTTTCAGCTAGCCGTTTGGCCGGATCCGTCCCGCGTGTGGCGCCACGTCGACCGTTGGCCGGACACCGCGCTGCGCGATCTGGCACACTCCGTCTACCGAAGGCTCGAGGCGCTAGATGTGGAAGCGTTGGGCGTCAAGCGGGACGGACACGACGTCGAGGGGATCCCGTACCTGAGATTCGCGCCGGAAGCCCAGGCGCGGTTTGATGTATGGCGCGGTGATCTCGAGTACCGGCTTCGATCTGGTGAGGACCATCCGGCCATGGAGGCACATTTGGCGAAGTACCGCTCACTGGCGCCGTCGCTGGCGCTGCTCATCCATCTCGCGGAGGAAGGCGCTGGACCAGTCCCTGAAGGCGCGCTTGAGCGGGCCATCGCTTGGGCGCCGTACCTGGAAGCCCACGCGCGTCGAATCTACGCCATGGTCAGTTGTGGGGACTTGGCGGCTGCGCAGAAGCTGGCGGAGAAGCTTCATGCGGGCGTGCTGGAGGATGGGTTCGCGCTTCGGGATGTCTACCGGCCGACCTGGGCCGGCCTTACGAGCCGCGATGAGGCGGTTGCGGCGGTCCAGGTGCTGGTCGATCACGATTGGCTCATCGTCACCAAAGAGCAGACTGACGGCGCTCCCCGGACCCGTCACTGGGTGAACCCGAAAATCCAGGGATTCCTGAGGGGTGGCACTGACAAAACTGACAAAAGGGGGGTCGAGACCTGATCCGGGGGCTTTTGTCAGTTTTGTCAGTTCGTGGGGGAGGGGTATCCGCGTGCGCCGAGGGCGGATCGGCCGATCGGTCAGCAGTCGCCCGCGGGCGGTCACCGCTGGCCTCCGGGGGCTCCGGGTGAGAAGTTCGCCAGGTGCAGGGAATCTGCCTGGAATCCGGCGAGCCGGCCTTGAGTTGCTCGGCGACTTGCCGCTCAGTGGGGTTGTCCGGCGTGGTGCCGGGGCGAGACCTGTAACATGGGAATGATATTCCGCAAGCAGTACACGATGCCGATTCCGCCCGGTGCGGAAACCACCGAGCAGGGCGGGACGAGCGTCGCTCGCTGGCGTTTGCGGAACGGGCAACTTCGGTCGGGAGAGGTCGTCGAAGGCAAGGACGGCAAGCTTCGCGTTCGCGGTGAGACCCGGGCGTACATGGCCCGCTACCGCGACGGAGCCGGCCAAGTGGTCGAGGTTGCGACCGGGTGCAAGGATCAGATCGCGGCGCGGCGAGTGCTGACGGAACTCGAACGCCGTGCCGAACTGGTCCGAGCCGGTGTGCTGACGGCTGACGAGGATGGCGCCGCAGACCACGCCGGTCAACCGTTGTCAAAGCACCTGGATGCCTATGAACGTCACCTCCGCGCGAAGAGCGGCGATCCGCGCCGAATCTCGATGGTCCGCCGTCGGATCGAGCGGCTGGCAGGCGAGTGCCGCTTCTCCAGGCTCAACAAGATGTCAGCCGGCCCGGTTGAGCGGTGGCTTGTCGAGCAGGCTGACGCCGGCATGGCGGCGGCGACCCGCAACTCCTACCGCGAGGCCATCGTCGGCTTCGGGAACTGGTGTCGGCGTACACGCCGGCTGACGCACAACCCGTTCGGCGATCTTCCTCGGGCTGACCAGAACGCCGACCGCCGTCATCGACGTCGGGCGCTGACCGAGGCGGAGTTGATGCGTCTTCTCACGGTTGCCCGCCTGCGCCCGCTGGCTGAGCTTGGCCGCGAGACGATCCGGCCGGACAAAGCTCCGAAACGATCGCCTCGCAGCCGGGCAACGTGGAAGCGCGAACCGTTGACGTTCGAGAGCCTCGACGCAGCGGTGGGGCGGGCGCGGGTTGCACTGAAGGACAACCCCGATCTGATCGCGCAGTGCGAGCGGATAGGGCATGAGCGGGCCTTGATGTACAAGGCGCTTGCGTTGACCGGCCTGCGGAAGGGAGAACTGGCGTCGCTGACCATCGGACAACTCGACCTAGATGGTCCGGTCGCGTACGCCATCCTGGACGCCGCTGACGAGAAGAATCGCCAGGGCTCAAGCATCCCTCTGCGGTCGGACCTAGCGTCCGAGTTGTCATTGTGGCTCGAAGATCGCCTCAGCGGATTGCAGAACGAGGCTCGGACGAGCCGCAAGCCGATACCCGTGCGTCTGCCGCCGGCCACGCTGCTATTCAACGTCCCTTCCGGCCTGACTCGCGTCTTTGACCGCGACCTGGCGGCCGCAGGAATACCGAAGGGCGACGAGCGTGACCGTGTCGTCGATATACACGCACTTCGAGTGACGTTCTGCACCCACCTTTGCGCCGCACATGTCCCGCTTCGCACGGCCCAAGCCGCGATGCGGCACTCGAAACCCGAGTTGACCGCCAACATCTACACCGATCCGAAACTGCTCGACGTGGCGGGGGCGATCGAAGCACTGCCCGCGCTGAAACTCACGCCCGAAGCCCCCGCGACGGCAGCAGCATCAGCGCGCCCGACACGTCGCCGGGCGACATCCTGACCACCCCGGTAAATCGCGACGACGAAGGTACCAGCGCCCCCGGAGCGCAGCCATTTCCAGCGTGACGAACGCGCGTATGCGCCCGACGCTTCCGCTTACCTTGCACTAGACCTTGCACGTACGCGCGTCCGGGGTAGGCAATTGTGGTCACTTGGTGGCAAAACGGGCGGGTCGGTGGGGCGATTCGAGCCGCTTGGCTGGATCGTCGTAAGTCGCGCCCGTGTCAAAAGAAAGACGCCGCTGTCCGGCGTGGACAACGGCGTTCAATCGAAGCGGGTGATGAGATTCGAACCCACGACATTCACGTTGGCAACGTAAGGGCAGGGGGTTCTAAGCCGTGTGCGACGATAGAGTGACGGCGCTGGCCATAGCACCTGGCACGGCACCTTCCGGACAGGGCAACATCGGTGCGGCAGTCGTGCATGACGCCGTAAGGGTGTTCTCCGTGCCCAACGTCGTACGGTGGCCGATTGACGTGATCCCTCAGGCAGCCCGCCTGCATCACTGGTACAGCCGCGCGGCGTGAAACCGCTCAGCGCTCACGCCGTCCCGTCCCA
>JAJDDX010000468.1 GCA_029260055.1 Phycisphaerae bacterium | reverse complement strand
GAATCCGTGCGCGATCCAGGACACTATCGCGACACGAATGTGGCTCATTGGCCTCGAATGGCAATTCTTCGACGTCCACAGTATTGCGCGCAAACTCCATCACTTGCTCATGTACCCGAAGATTCCTCACGATATGCTTGTCCGACGTGGCGCTCGCCTTCGCAGGTCGTCCGAGAGATAGTAAATCTGGTTCGTAGCTCTTTATGAGAGACTTTGAACGCTCTGCCTCGAAGCCGTGAAGAAGCACCAAATGCACCCCTCTTCCTGGGAGTATTTCGCCGGCGAATCCCAAGACAGAGCGGATGTTTTCAATTCCCTTGCTCAGCCACTTCTCATCGTCGGGAGCACCCGGGCAGTATTCTTGGGCAATCGTGTATGCGAAGTGAACATCGTCCGATTCACTCGCGATATGAGGGAGAATACCCATTAGGATTAGAAGGGACTCGTGCGTGAATGTAGTCACATCCACCAGGATCAGCCTGCCAGACGAACAGACTGTCCCTTTCAAGGCGGCGAGAAGGCGATCTGCCGTACGCACGGGTGATGCACTATCGAGTTCAACGTGCGTCGCTTTTCTGGCATAGTGGCTCCTCAGCTTCTCGGTGTTCGGCCCGACATACCGGTGTAGGTTCTCATGCTCGCAGATGATCGCGTGATTAACTTGTGTCGCTGGGAATGACAGCGGTACGGAAAGGCAGCGATCCTCAAAGCTGCCACAGCAGATGAGTACATCAACTGGCCTATCCACCTTTACGCTTATGTCTGCAACCGGGATTCTTGAAACCGGCATTCTACACACTCCACTAGTCAAAAAGCGTCAATTGCTGCGCCTCTGGTAGGTCGGCGCCTCCGCTCGCCTTGATCCGCTTGAGAAGCCGGGCCGGCCGATGAATTGCCTCTTTGAGCGTTTCACTGTTCATCCACAAGTAACCGACAAACCCGTTGGGGTCGAGATTGAAGGCGGGCGCTAGACGACGACTTAGGATGTAGAGCCGCGTGCGCCCCATCCCATCCTTCCGACCGATCGACGAGCGGTGAAAGTAGCCGTACCTGACACCAAGTCGAAGGACTCCTCGAAGTTCATCATCCGGCTCATCGTAAAGCGCAATCGAGAAAACACGTCGTTCAGCCCGCCCCTCAGCGAGCAAACATTGCCGGAACACACCCCCCACCACTTCGATCAGTCGGCCGAGCTTCTCGATCGTCTCAAGCTCGCCCGTCGTTAGTGCTTCGTCATCGCGAATCTTCTCCAGCTCGGAGAAACGGAAATTGTACGAATCAGCACGAACCACTTCGTCTTGGACGATGGGTCGTATTCGCAGCACTCGCTTGCCTGGCGAACTTGCTTGAACTTCACTGAACATGTGCGCAGCGGGTTCAAGAAACTGCCGGATGATACCAGACGAGATGTGTACTAGCTGCTCAAACCCTGCATACATGTACTTTGAAGAGGCCTTTCTTGTGCCGGCAAGCCTTGCCATGTACATAGGGCGAGCATAACGGATCACATCGTCGCTTGGCCGTCTAGCACGACCCTCCGTTTCGTGCTTCTCACGCAGCTCTTCCCTTATTTCCTCAATCTCCAGTTCCTGCTTTTCGAAGCGTGGAAAGAAAGCGTCAGGACTCGGTGTCCCACCGGAGTCGTCGCAAACCCCGTATTTGCGTAGGCGCTTGTCTACGATCTCCCGGACTCGGTCCAGGTACTTCCCTCGCGAAGACGTATAGATATCCGCGATGTTTATTTCAGAGAAATCGTGCGTCGCGTCTACGCGCAGTCCCGACGTAGTCTGAAAGGTCTTGTACTGCATTTGCGTTGAGACTTTGATGCTCACCTCAGCGCTTGTGCGTGAAGAGACCCATGAGTTGAGAACCATCGTCTGTGTGCGCGACAAGTTGTCGGCATCGTCGATGAGCAAGAACACCGGTCCCGTTGGTAAGAAGCTCAGCGATCGCAGGACGTTCAGATAGGGATGTAGGAAATCCAGGTAGCCAAGCAACGGCTCAGCAAAGCTAGGTACTTCGGTGCTAAAGGCGAGATGGCGAACGAACTGCAGCGCCTTTCCGTAGCGCGTGGCAAAGAACGCAGACGTCTCCTTCAGCCATGCTGACGGTTCGGGCAAAAAAGCCGTCATCAGGCCTGATTCTGGCATCCCCGCGACCGCAAGTAGAGAATGTAGTCCATCCACGAAGCGTTCTCTATTCGCTGGGTCAGCCGCCCGGTCTCCATCTGCCAAGGGGAGCGCGTCAATCACCGCCTTGGTCGCCTCAACTGCCAGAAAGAGCGTCATCAGATGCTCGTTAATCTGGGTTGCGCCGAGGCATCCGTCCAGACGTTCGAGTTCACTTATGTCGAGAGTAGTGTTCTTGAGGGGGACATAAACGCCGAAACTGGCGATTCCGTGGAGTTGCGTTTGGCGCACTAGGCACTGGCAATCGGGTTGGAGGTAGCGAAACATCATGCTCTTGCCGCAACCGCGTGGCCCGTTCAGGAACGAATGCCCAGGGTCCTTGATCTTGTTGAAATCGGTGAAGACATTCACAAAGAGATCGACGGCGTCGTCGGCAGCGAGTTTTTCAGGCGACTGCACCTTGAACGGATTGGCCTGTTCAGCCAACGTCATCACGTCTGCCTCCTTTCGTCGCCATCGACGTTGTTCGGCGCTCTGAGATGCCGTTTCAGCGTAATGCCATCCCATTTTAGGTCGGGCACAAGTGTGCGGATATTCCTCGGAGTCTCTGGGTATCCAGATTCCCGCAACTCGTATTGGAACTTCTCAATAGGGGCAATATGCGTATGTGTCTGGAAAACCTCTACTTGTACATCAATTTCTTCAAGGCTGACTAGATCGCGCATGAAACGTGAGCAATAAATGCGCTCTACGTGCATCTTCAACGTTCGGTCGTAAATCTCATCCAACAAGTACTTTCGTGCGCCGTTTCGTGGGAATTTCCTACACGCGACCTCAGAGTCCAGGGAAAACCGAAGTTCGACGGTACGCACTTCCGGCTTGAGTTTCACAGAATGGAGTCGGCTTGCGTATTCGTGGTGGATGCGGGCATCCTGAGGAAGGACATCCAGACACAGGCCCAGCCGCGATGCCCTGTCGGCGTCGTCAGCGAGTTCGTCGGCGAATCGCAGGATGCCGGCGAGAGCCTGCATCCGCACCTCTTCTCCACGATATTGTTCGGCGGGATCGAGCCTACTGATGGTGTCGGCAGGCGTCCCGTCAGGTTGCTTGCCGGCGTGCGCCTCGGCGATGTTCCGGATTGTGCGCTGCTCCACCGCATCGCCACCGAGCAGACCAAGGAACTTCGCCATGATCTGACCGAGCTGCTTCTCATGTCCGTCTCGACCATAGATGTTACCGACGTCATGTAGGTGAATGGCCAGCAGCAGAAGGTAAGTTTCGTACGGACTGATGCGTCCGGCAGGGTCCCCGATCATATCTGAGGCTCGGCCGATAACAGCCTGAACGTGCTTGGGACCGTGGTCGGTAAGATAACCGCCGTCGATCGTCATCGCAAGCTTCTCCACCTCGGGATGGACATGCTTGTTGAAGTAGTCCTCAATGTGCTTGTACTGCTTCACGTACTCTGTGGAGCCGACGCCCGGGAATTCGCTGGGGGTGCGGGCGACTAACCAATCGCGGAGATTCATCACGACTCTCGGAGTACCAACTATCCGTCTCTCGAAACGCTTAACGTACCGTAGCAGCCATAGCCTGGAAAACGGCTTCCGCAAGCAAGGGTGGCACAGCGTTGCCGACCTGTTGCTGCTGAAAGCCGATCGAGCCGAAGAACTCGTAATTATCTGGAAACGACTGAATCCGGGCGGCCTCACGCACGGACAGGCCACGATCCTGCGTCGGATGAATCAGCATGTTCTTCCGGAAGTTACCGATGACGACGGAGGGTTGATCCGCACAGAGGCGACGATAGATACCCGTATGGCAGCGCGAGCGATCCGTATAGTTCCTCATCAGGCGGCCTGGAATATCCTCCCAGTTTCCGCCCTGAGGGACGTGTAAGTACCGTCGCACAGTCTTGTCTGAGTTCCGGGTTACCAGGTGGTTTGGCGATTTCACTTGTCCGTTGCGCATCCGCCTAGCGTAGGACGACGGCCGTTTTCGCGTGTAAGGCAGCCATGACACGGACGCGCCGTTGCCGAGCCGGGGGAGGTCAGCGAGCGCGTCTGCCACGGTTGGGGCCTTTCGGCGGAGTGGCTTCGGCAGTTTTGGCAGCACGCCAGAGCGCGAGCCAACGAGGAAGAAACGGGTCCGGTCTTGCGGCACGCCAAAATCCATTGCGTTCAGGAGACCGAAGACAGTAGCATAGCCGAGCTTGCCGAGTTCATCGACGACGCGCGTGACGAACACGCCGCGAGCAGTATTGACAATACCCCGGACGTTCTCGAACAACACCCAGTCCGGAGCCCACACTCGAACGACACGAAGGAACTCCCGGAAGAGCCAGTTTTCGGGATTCGAGGGCGACCGCGTACGGAGGTTGGAGTACGAGAAGCCCTGGCACGGGGGGCCGCCGAATACGATCGACGGTCGTGTGCCCTTCGGGATCGACCGAATTCTTCGGTCGCTCAGCCGACGGATATCGTCGTTGAAGACCGCAATCCTCGGGTGGTTGCGTGCGTAAGTCTCAGCGGCGTGAACATCGGACTCAACCGCGAGTTGTATCTGGATACCCGCACGTTCTGCACCGAGGCTCATACCGCCAGCACCAGCGAACAAGTCTATGCCTATGAACCGCCTTCTCATCGATAGTGGCTACCCGGACCGCTAAACCAGGCTACGCTGGATCGTAGCTCCGACGGTCCCTCCGACGTCCTGTCACGCCCGTCACATTCGTAGCCCGCCCAACATCTGGCCTCACCGCACGACCAAGCATCGCCGCCGGGAAGTCTGTTGAACGGCAGTTCGAGGGATACGCTCCAGAGATTCTAGGGGTGGCTGGCTTGCCTGCAAGGACTGAACAAAAAGCGGTGCGGGAGCCTCTGGAAGCAGCTCTTGTGGCTTGCCGTCCTCGCGTGCAGAGGCCACAAAGCGGATGTTTCCAGTGCTTGCTTGCTCCCATCCGCCCTGGCAATGGGTGGCGGCCGTCCAGCCGGCTTTCTTCCACTGGATTGCGCCCGTATCGGCGAGAACGGGCGATCCGCAGCGCCCTCATGAAGGACTCCGAACACCCGTCAGCCCCGTTCGGTTTTGGTGCTCGACGACTTCGTGGTGGACTCCGCGTCGATTGGCTACTTTTTGCTCGTCCTGCGCCACACCGGCGACCCGTTCTCTTCGGACACTACGATGGACGCTGCTCCGTCTGCCTCTAACGCCATGCCGATACGGGTGAGCTTGTTTCGGTCCATGATCGAGATGCCCGCGATCGAGTTGGGTACCAGCGTCATCCCCACGCTCGTTCCGTCGTTGCCAGTGAGGGCGACACAGTTTGGCATCATCACCAGTCTATTGCCATCGAGCTTGATGATCGGTGTTCCATCTGGCCGTGTCGCCAGCGAGAGTTGAGCTTTGCCGTTCGCGTCGAACATCGCGATCAGGGTCACACCGTCTTTTCTGTGGCCGAGCGCCACACGGACCCTGCCCTCGGGGTCCACGACCTCGAACCCACTAGCCTGAATGATCCCGTTTTGACTCGGGGCATCGGACCCGCCCCCACTGGATTGACCCGCCACCGCTGCCGCCAACACGATCGCCATCGGCAAGAAACAACGTCGAATCTGCATGGTCGTGCCTCCCTCTGTTGACATCCGGTGCCAGCGCCGGTCACCGGATACCAACGCCCGGCATCCCTGCTGACCAGCCGATCATCGGTCAGGCTCTGTCCCAACTTGATACGGAAATCGTGTCAAGGTCGATGCGTGCGACGATACATGGCATGCCCACGAAGGCTCAGCACAGTTGGGGATACCAGCGACTACCGCCATTCCTGCGGAACCTCCGAGTCGAGGCTGGATTGACCCAGCGCGACCTTGGCGAGCGGCTCAGCAGGCCGCAATCTTGGGTTCACAACTGCGAGACGGGCAACAGGCGGGTGGATGTGATGGAGTTCATCGGTTGGTGTGAAGCGTGCGACCTAAAGCCCGAGAACGGCTTCGGCCAAGTCTTGAAGATGCGACGCTAGTGAGTCGTTCCGGAGCCACTTGAGACGGACGCTCCAACCTGCGTTGCTGGCCGTCCCTGAGCCGATCACTGCTCGGGTGGCCATCCTACTAGTTGATCCCGGCACGCTGGAAAGGCCCTCATCGGATTACCAAGCGCCTACTGGGGTTACGGAAACATCTGCGCCACGGGACCAACGCCGCCTCATGACTTTCTTCGTCTAGCTGCCGAAGGCAACGCTTGATTCAACAAGTCAGCCGGGCGATCGCACGATCGGTCACCGGCATGCTTCGGGTGTCGTTGCGCCCCTCTGAAACAGCTAGAGAACGCCGCTGTTGCACGCAACATGATCGGGAAGAGGGACGCATGTCCGTAACGCGCTGAGGGCCTCCAAGCGTTTCCGTCATCGAATGTCATCGTGTGGCACTCTCACCCACGAGTTGATTTGACGAGTGTTACGATTGCCTGCCGGATGTGTTCCGGAAGGTTGGGCCAAGCAGATACGATCGTAACGAGGTTCGGGGGCTCGGAGACATCGTGCCAACGGCAGGTACAACATCTGGTGCAACACGCTGTCACATCGGAAGGAAGACCGACGGTTTCGGGCTCTTCATCGCTGTTTTCTGGAGGTCGGATTCTGCTTTGGGAGCAGGAAGTCGCAGGTTCAAATCCTGTCGCCCCGAGTTGGATTCCGCGACGCACCGAGTCGGACCCCGGCGCGTGGCGAGCGGCCCCGTGGCGCATGAAGCGGTGCCCGCGGGCGCCGGGATTCCCGCGTCGGCAACTCCCCATCACAACCCGTCTATCAACGAAGTTTGCGCGGCTTGGCCTTGCTGTTTGCGCTCCAGTTGGGCTGCGCCGGCATGTCGGCTGGGATGTTGCTGACAGGGGAGGCGAATTCGCCGGTGGCGCGAGGTCCGCGTTCGATGGCCACGAAGCGAGTCACGGCGGGCTTCGCGGTGCGCGTCCCTCCCTCGAGTTCGTCCGCCGCTGGGCGGCGGCGTGCGATTCGGTTAAGCTGGGAAACCGTATGCTCCTCTTCGACAAGAGCAGGCGGCGACGACGGCTCCTTCGGGACTTGCCCCCTCATGGCGCGATGCACCGACGCTGAATACAAGCTGCTGCAATACTCCTATGAAGCCAACCGCTCCGCGACGCACCACAGGGCGCTGCAGGGCGACTACGGCTATTCGAGGATCCTGGGCATTGATCTCGTCCAGCTCTGCTTGGCGGCGTTCGAAAAAGCGACCGACAAGGTCAGGGTGCTCGATATCGGTTGCGGAGACGGATGGGCCCTGCATCAACTTCAGCGGGAAATGCGCCGGCGCGGCCTGGACGGGCATTTCGAATTCTTCGGCCTCGGCATGAACCGCTACCCGGACATGCACTTGGACTCCGCTCACTTCATTCACTCGGGGATCAATCAACTCGTCTACGACGGTCCGAAATTCGACCTTGCGTTTTCGGTGTTCACTTTTCACTACGTCTGGCACAAGCTGGAAGCTATCGAGAAGGTTTACAATCATCTACTGGCTCCCCAAGGTGAGGCACACGTTCATTTTCCCGGGTTCTTAGTGCGCCTTGATGATGAGGGGCAGTTGGAGGAAGAACTCGGCAATGAGAGGTTCGGCAAGGAAGTTCGATCGTTTGCCATGCGAGAGAGAAACCCCGATGTCCAGTTCCACGTCAGCTCCTACACGAACGATAGCGAAGATAGCTCGCGATTCGGCTCGTTCGGCGTGCTGAGTGTGTCGAAGTCCGACAAATGGCTCGATTGCGGCCTCCTCTACAACGGTTGCGATCTCGTCTCACACCGGTCCGATTGTGTATACGTCGCTTCCAGCTACCTGCGACGAAGGACGTTGTTCGGGAGGACCGGCTTCGAGAAGTTCGAAGTCACGAGGAGGATGACCACATCGACACAGCACGTGGCGCATTATCAGTACGACGTCACGTTGGATCTGTGTGTACACAGCAATCCGTCGCACCACATCGTCATCATTTACCCGGGGGCGTCCCGTGATGTCGACGGCATCCACGGAAGATTCAAGGCCGTGGCAGCCGAGCTTCAGGACAAACACGTCGGGGCGATAGTCAGAACGAACAACCCGTTCATCAGGCACATCGATTACCCTTCCATGTTGAGAGAGAATCTGACGTTCATCGTTGACTACGTGCTCGAACATGCGGAAGAGATATGCGGAAATCCAAAGCCGTCCCTGTACCTGATGGGGCACTCAGCCGGCGCATCCGCAATCGGCGCTATCGCGTCGGCGTACCCGCAGATCGAGAAGATCCTCCTCCTTGCGCCGTCATTGGACGCGGGAAAGGATGAGATCAGGAACGGCCTTCGCGGTTACCGCGGTGAGATGTACGTGGTGGTCGGCATGGACGACAAGGTCGTGTTGCCGGTTCAATCGAAGTTCTTCCATCACGTCGCGGGCAGCGCCTCTGAGAAGAAGTTCGTGGCGCTTTGGAATTGCGATCATGATTTTAGCGGACCGCGCAACTACGATTTGCTGCGGAAAGCCCCGCTCTGGGCATTTTACGGTGATAGAGAGTTTCCGGAGGACCACGATCCCCTCGAGCCACAGGATCTCATCTACCGGTACCCTGTGCGTTTGTGGACGAACCGGGATCGGGGGGGGGGGCGATCAGGGCGGTACGGCACGTCTGCGGGGCAGGCCACCGCGCGCGGTTCGCTGCTGACTTCCGATAGTATCACTCCGCAAGTGACCCACCGCCGATCGTTCTTCCGGCGCGCGGGCGCCGCGCGCCCCGGGTATCGTAGACTTCACGGTCGCGTTGATTTCCAAGGGGGGGGAAAGTTGGGCGTGAGCCACGTGACATCCGCGCGCGCAGGCATCGTCTCGGGCCTGCTGCAGTCCATGGCTGGGCGTCTGCGCACACACCGCGCTGCGGCGAAGAGCGATGGTGCGGACGCCGGACCGGCGTTTCTGCTGGGCGGTAAGGCACCTACTGCCAGTTCGGGCGTCTATGACGCCACGGGTCTGCTGCTCAACACGGCGACGGGCCAGGCGCAGGCCGAAGGCGCCTCGCCTCAATCCAACCCCGAACACCAAAGGCATCAACAAGCCCTCGCGTCAGCGGCTGCCAGCATCAAGAAGGGAGACCTACAGGCCGGTCGCGCTGAACTCCAAACGTTGCTCGACAAAGACCCGGCCGACACCGTTGCGCTCCGGTTCATGGGCCATTCGTACATGGCTGAAAGGGATTACCAGCGCGCGGAACGGCTCTATGCGCGGGCATCGAGCCTCGATCCGCAAGACGAACGCGCCCGGGACGACCTCTTAGCCGCTCGCACGCTGCAGAAACCCGACGCTGAGGCGTTGGCTGAGGTCCGACAGAAGCTCCAGAGTCCGTCGCATCGAGTCGAGAGCCTGCGGTTGTTGTTCAAGCTGTCCGAGCGCAGCCCGAGGAATGCGGACGTGTACCTCGCGTTGGCAGACGGCTTCAAGTCCGCCGGCAAGCCGTTGCAGGTAGTCGGCGCTCTTCAAGAGGCGTTGCGCCACGCGGATCAGCAGCAAATCGGAGGGGTGATCGAGCGAGCACGGGCGTTCGCGGGTGAGCATCCCCAGGTCGGCCTCGCCCACAACATCCTCGGTCGGTCTCTGGCCAAGGGCGAGCAGTACGGTGAGGCGATCCGGCAGTTGAAGAGCGCCCAGGATCTCGCACCGGAGAACCTCGCCTACGCCGGCGACCTGGCCGGGGCTTACGTGGCACGGGCACGGCAGTTGCTCGGCGCAGGCAGTGTCGAATCTGCCGAAACCGACCTTCACTCGGCACAGCGCATCGATCCGACGGTCGGCGGCGTCAGTGACGTGTACGCGGGCGTGGCCGCGATCCGTGCGGGTCGTGATGTAGCGCACGGTCTCTTCCGCAAGGCCGCAGCGCGCCTGAATTCGGTCGCATCCAATCCGCCGGACGATCTGGAGCTCAAGGAGCAATTGGCCTCGGTATTCATGCGCATCGGCATCCATCACAAGACGCAGGGCGACAACACTCTGGCACTGGACAACTACGAGCGGGCGTACGCTCTCGACCCCGACTCGGCGGTGGCGCGGAGAAACGTAGGCGAGCTAAGCCACGCCAAGGGGGTCGCAGCGCTGAATGCGTACGAGTACGACAACGCCGTCCGACACCTCGAGCGCAGCTACGACACATACCGCGCCGACGCGAGTAACGGCCAAGATCTGGCACGAGCCTATGATGCTCGCGGACAGCGGCGCGTCAGCGCCGACGAACTCGCCGATGCCATTGTGGATTTCAAGAAGGGCATCGCCGCCGATCCGACCAACATGACGCTCAGCGCGCACTACGCCGCCGCCCTCGCCCTTAGAGCCGGCACCTGACCCCTGCGCACTGCGCCGGCGGTGTTCGTGGGCAGGTGTGCCGCCCCGGCCAGCTCCTTCACTACTTCTACATCAACCTATCACGCGCCGTTCCTTGCGCGGTCAAAGCGATGCCATGGCGCCGTCTCGCGCGAACGAAGCACGCGCGGGGTCAATCGACGGCGCGTTCGTATTCGGCACACCGCATGTGTGTGGCGGCGTGCGCATGTTTGGTGTCTGCGATCGAACTCAAGGTTTCCTTTAACAACAACGCCGTTCGGTGCGTTGACGGTTTAGTCGAAGAACATCTAGACGTGCTTCTCGCCGCGCGACACGCGAGCCACAGCATTATTCTCTTGACATTGTGAAGGATTTCGCGCACAAAGGAACATGTAGTCAAGTACGGGCCTTTGGAACGCGCGGCGGTTTTTGAGCCGGAAGTCGTCGCGGTTCTTCGAGACATCTGAATCGGGCTGGCCGTGTTCACGCGCGAGTATTGCTTTCGCATGGGCTGGCACGTTTCCTTATGTGGGTTCGCCTATTCACGTCACAGGCGGGCGAACCCGGAGGAGTCTGGCGTATGGTCCACGGGAAGCACGCGGGTACTTCGCGCGCCATCATTTTCGACGGAATCTCCGACCAGGCCGTGGACGAGTTCTATTCACGCGGCACCTCTTGTTCTTTCGATAAGGGACACCAGCTCTTCGACCGCGGACAGGACGCAGATGAACTGATGATCCTTCAGGACGGCGTGGCGGAGTTGCTGATTCCCGTGCAGATCATGGGCGTTACGCGCGAGCTGACGATGGACAGCAAACAGCCCGGCGACGTGGTGGCCTGGTCAGCCTTGGTACAACCTTATCATTTTACGCTGAGTGCCCGTTGCGCGAGCGATTGCACGTTGATGTGTTTTGGCCGCGAAGCGCTCCATGCCTATTTCGAGTTGGACGCGCACACGGGATACCTGTTCATGCGGAACTTGGCCGGTGTAATCGGTCGGCGCTTGCAGGCGATGCAGACTCTCTGGATGCACGACCTGCAAAGTAGCGCCGCGAAACGTATGGAATAGCAGGCCGGTAGGAATCGATCGGCGAGTGAAAGAGTGCAAAGCGGGCACTCGTGCATGGCACGAAGGCCTTACGGTTTTGCTGCGCCGAACGAGATGGAATGCAGGTTGGGTCACCAGCGTCGGAGCACACTGCCATGAAAACACGTCGAGACACTCACGGAACTCTGCGGCGGATCGAGCGAGGAGCGCCCACAGAGCCAGGCCTACGTCACCGGAGCCATCGCGGGATCTTCTTCTTGGTGGTGCTCGCCTTTGCGGTCGGACTGTGTCTGTCGCCGGCGTCGGCCCAGACGACGCCGAGCGGCGACGGTCTGCCACAGGTCAACACCGATGGTTGGACATCCTCGGCGGTTTGCGGTGAATGCCATCAGTCGATCCATGCCGTCTGGCGACATTCTCTGCACGCCAACGCGTGGACAAACGGCGTGTTCCAGGCGGCGTACCGCCGCGCCATCGACACGTACGGCGCCGAAGATGCGCGAGAGTGTCTTACCTGCCACGCGCCGACCGTACGACACGGCGGCGACTATGAGGTCAAGCAGAAAGTGACCGCCGAGGGCATCACGTGCGACTTCTGCCACAGCGTCAACGCCGTGGACCTCGATGATCCCAAGGAACGCTTCCGCCTGACTGTCGGCGCGGCGAAGTACGGCCCGTTGCGCCACGCGCAGTCACCGGCGCACAAGGTGGTCAATTCCGACCTGCACAAGAGCTCGGAGTTCTGCGCGGCGTGCCATGAATACCGCACGCCGGAGGGTCTTCTGGTCCTCGGGACGTACAGTGAATGGAAAGCCAGCGTGTACGCCAAGCGCGGTACTCAGTGCCAGGACTGCCACATGCCGCTCGTGCCGGGCCGGGTGGTCGGTCTCGGCATCAAGAAGGACACGCCGAACGAAGTCAACTGGCACGACGTCTCCGGCTCGCACGACATCGACCGCGTGCGCGCGGCGGTCAAGCTGGAACTCGTCGGCTACGAATGGCTCGGCGAACGCGTCTGGGTATACGTCAAGGTCACCAACGAAGGCAGCGGCCACTGCTTCCCGACAGGCCTGCCGATGCACCGAGCCGTGCTGGAAGTCACGCTCCGCGAGGGGACGCGTGTCATCGACCAGCGCGAGATTCCGTTCGAGGTCGTGATGCTGGACAAGGCGGGCCGTCCGCTACGCCGCGAACACGAGGTACTGGTCCAAGCGGCAAGAGTGCGGAGCGATACGCGCATCAAGCCCAAAGAGGCACGAACGGTTGATATTTCCTTCCGTGACATCAAGGCGACGAAACTGGCTGTGACAGCCACACTCAACTACGAGTACACGACCGAGACGCTCGTCCCCGGCGAGAAGGAAGGAGAGGAGCGCGTCGAACCGGTAACCATGAAGTTTCTCATTGCCACGAGTCAGAGCACGATGAGGCAGTTGGGGCGATAGGCGAGGAAGACCCGAAATGAAGGATTGGCTGGACCTGAATCGGCGAGAATTCCTGGTGGCGCTCGGAGCGGCCTACGGTGCCGCGGCTACCGGCCTGGCGGCGCCGCGTTCTCGGTTCCTCGAGTACGCGGGAGACGACGAGGCGCCGCGAGAGCGATTCATCAACGCCATGTGTCCGATGTGCCCCGGCGGCTGCGGCCTCAAGGTGCGCGTCGTTCATGGATGCGCGGTCGGGCTTCGCGGCAACGAAGACCATCCGATCAACCGAGGCGGGCTCTGCTCGCGCGCTTCCGCCGTGTTGCAGGACGTCTACAACCCGGACAGGCTGACCAAACCGCTCAAGTGCGTGGGAGGCAGAGGCTCCGGCAAGTGGGAAGAGATCGACTGGGACACGGCGCTCGGTGTCATCACCGATAAGCTTTCGACGCTGCGTGAGCAAGGCAAACCACATGCTGCGTGTGCCGTCATGGGGCGCGACCGCGGGCTGACGCGAGCCGCGTGGCAACGGTTTATGCGCGCGTACGGCTCGCCCAACATGGTGGATCTGCATCCCGAGGACAACATGGGTGTCCTGCCGGCCGTCCTGGCTACCCACGGGGCGCGCCAACGTCTCGGATATGACCTGGCCGAGACTTCGTACGTCTTGTCCTTCTCCAGCGGGTGGCTGGACGAGCATTGGTCGATGGAGCAGGCGGCGCGCGGTTTCGCGGAGTTCAGGCGCGGGCGGCCGGGCTTCCGTCCGAAGTGGATTCACGTGGAGCCTCGCCACTCGCTGACCGCCACGAAGGCGGACGAGTGGATCCCCATTCGACCCGGCACGGAGGGCACGCTGGCACTCGGCATCGCGCACGTCATGATACGAGAGGGCCTCTACGACCGCCGGTTCGTGGCGGAGCACGGGTCCGGCTTCGATGACTGGACCGACCGCGACGGCGTCAGCCGCACCGGATTCAAGCGCATGGTCCTTCAGGACTTCGCGCCGGCAAAGGTGCAGACCGTGACCGGCGTACCGGAAGGAGCCGTCTTCCGCCTCGCCCGAGAGTTCAGCACGAACCGTCCCGCTCTTGCACTCGGCTCTGACGGCGGAGGTTGCGGCGCGGCAGCCACCTACGACCGCATGGCGATCCATTGCCTCAATGCGCTGGTGGGCAGCATCGATGTGCCCGGCGGCGTGACCCTCTTTCGTGACCTGTCGGTGCTGCAAGCGGACTTCGATGTCGACGACGTGGCCTCGCGCGGCCTGTTATCGCCGCCGCTGGACGGTCCCGCCCAGAAGCGCCGACTCAGCGACAACGCAGCCGACCTGTTGATCGACTCTCTGGCAAGCTCGAAGCCCTACCCGACCGAGGCGTTGTTCCTGGTCGACGCGGACCCCGTCTTCTCGCTGGCGGAAGGGCCTCGCTTCGGCGCGGCGATGGCGGCCGTCCCGCTGGTCGTCTCGATGTCCGCCTACCACAACGACACCAATCGCCACGCCGATTTGATCCTCCCGCAGCTTCACGCGCTCAACCGGTGGGATTTCAACACCGGCCATACGTTGAAGGGCCACCCAGTTGTCACCGTATCGAATCCGGTGATGAAGGCTCCACCCGACTTGCTCAGCCCCTACGATACGATCCGCCGTATTGCCGCGGGCTTGGGCGACCCGGTCGCCTCGGCGTTGCCCTGGGAAGACGGCCAGCAGGCCGTCGACGCGGTGTGTCGCGAACTCTTCGCAGGTGGCAAAGGTGCGGCATTCGGTCCGGCGAACGAAGAGAGTTGGGCACAGTTGCTCGAGAGCCGCGGATGGCGGGCGCCGTTTTCCGAGAACTTCGACGATTTCAAACGCGACGTACTCGCCGGCGGCGGCTGGACCGACCCGATCTACTTCCATCGCGAATGGGATCGCGTGTTCCGCTCGCCTTCGGGGAAGTTCGCATTCTCTTCCGCCTACCTTGCCAAGTCGTTCGAGGCGATTCCGGAAGCCACGGAGAGTGCTGTGCTCGCGCGGCGCTGTCTTCCCATTTGTCGAACCGATCAGCGGCGGCATGATCAGGCCTATCCGCTCGAGTTGTACGTCTATTCGCTGCCCAACCTCGCCTCGGTGGCGAGCCCGAATCTTCCCTGGCTCAACGACATCGCCGGGGCCTACGTGTTCGAGAAGTGGCGGACGTGGGTGGAGATTCACCCGGAGACCGCTGAGCACCTCGGGATCACGAAGCACGATCAGGCCGAGGTGCGCACGGCGCGGGGCCGGCTCGTACTGCCGGTAAAGATCTTCGCCGGAGTCATGCCCGAGGTAATTGCGATTCCGTTCGGCCTGGGCCGCAAGGAAGGCGGACGCTGGTGCAAGGGAATCGGAGAGAACCCCGCGGTGCTCGTCGATGCGCAGGCGGACCCGCTCACCGGAACCGCGCTGTGGACGCAGACGCGGGCGTCCGTACGACGAGTTTGAACCCGAATTCATTCAGACCGAGATGAGAGGGCTTGTGAATGGCCAAGTGGGGAATGACGATCGACCTGGACCGCTGCACCGCCTGTCAAGGCTGTGTGACGGCCTGCCAGTTGGAGAACAACCTCCCGCCGACAGGCCCGAAGGAAGCCCACGCCGGTCGAAACTACACGTGGATGGAGATGATTCCGTTCGAAGGCGAGGGCGAACGACCCAAGCCCATCGAACGCCTGCTGCCGCGGCCTTGCCTGCACTGCGATAACCCGCCTTGCGTCAAGGTGTGCCCCGTCGGCGCGACCTTCAAGAACGAAGAGGGGATCGTCGGGCAGATCTTCACGAGGTGCATCGGGTGCCGCTACTGCACGACGGCCTGCCCCTACACCGCGCGGTACTTCAATTGGGTGACGCCGGAATGGCCCGAGCCGATGGAGGACCACCTGAATCCCGACGTGTCGGTGCGCAGCAAGGGCGTGGTGGAAAAATGCACACTATGCCACCATCGGCTGCAAAACGCTCGTGACCAAGCCCGCGCCGAGGACCGCCCAATGCGCCCCGGCGAGTACACCCCAGCGTGCGTCGAGGCATGTCCGACCAGCGCCATGCAATTCGGCGACCTGTCGGACCCCGAATCCGATGTGTCCAAGTTGGCCCACAGTCGGCGAGCGTACAAACTGCTCGAAGACCTGGGCACCGAACCAAAAGTGATCTATTTGCGCGAAGGTGAGTAAGTTGTCCGCATCCGCAAGAAGACCGGCTAAGCCCCCGTTGACCGAGGACGCGATCCTGCTCGAGCCCATCCTCCACACGGGCCCGAAGTTCTATGTCACCGTGGCGGCGCTTCTGTCCGTGATTTCGCTCGGCGTCTACGCCTACATCACGCAGTACCAAGAAGGCCTCGGTGTCACCGGCCTCGGCCGGCCCGTCTACTGGGGCTTCTACATCACGAACTTCGTCTTTTTCATCGGCATCAGCCACGCGGGCACGCTGATCTCCGCCATCCTCCGAATCGTCGGAGCCGAATGGCGGCGGACCATCACCCGATCAGCCGAGGTCATCACCGTCATGGTGATCCTCTTCGGCGTGGGCAATATCTTGATCGACCTGGGCCGCCCGGATCGGATGCTCAACGTCATCAAGTTCGGCCGACTCGAATCACCGCTGCTCTGGGACGTGTGTAGCATCACGGTCTACCTGACGATGAGCACGACGTACCTTTACCTCCCGCTGATTCCCGATATCGCGATCCTGCGAGACCACACGAACAAGTACACGTGGCTCTATCGCGTGCTCGCGTTAGGATGGACCGGCACGCCGCGGCAGCACAAGGTGCTTGAATTCCTGATCGGCATTATGGCGATCATCGTGATCCCGGTAGCCGTCTCGGTACACACCGTCGTGAGTTTCGTGTTCGCCATGACGATTCAGCCGATGTGGCACAGCGCCATCTTCGGACCCTATTTCGTCGTCGGCGCGATCTTCTCGGGCATCGCGGCGCTGATCTGCGCGATGGCTTTGATCCGCTGGGTCTATGGCCTCGGTGAATACCTCAAGGATGTCCACTTCAACAACCTGGGCTTGCTGCTGTTGGTGATGTGCTTCGCGTGGGGGTACTTCACGGGGTCCGAGTTCCTGACGGTCTTCTACGGCAACGAGCCGGCGCACATGTCCATTTTCTGGATGAAGTTCACCGGCCCCTACGCCGTCCACTTCTGGACGATGGTGGCGACGTGCTTCGTGATCCCCGTGGCGATTCTCTCCAACAAGCGCACGCGCACGATCCTCGGCACGGTCATCGCGTCGCTGTGCATCAACATCGGGATGTACCTCGAGCGGTTCATCATCGTCGTTCCGTCTCTATCTCAGCCGCGGCTTCCGCACGCCGAGAATGTCGTCTATTCCCCAACGTGGGTGGAGTGGAGCATCCTCGCGGCTTGTTTTGCGGCGTTCACGCTGTTGTACGTGCTGTTCACGAAGCTCTTCCCGATCGTGTCCATTTGGGAAGTCCAGGAGGGTCGCGAGAACTCCGTCGCTGAAGTCACCGAACGAATCCAAAGCTATCTGCCGAACGCGCATACGCCGGCGCCCGAGCGAGACAAAGTAGGAGTGGGTCAATGAGAAAGTCGAGGATCGCTCCGACGCGAATGGCGGCGACGGCGAGAAGCCTCATCGCTCTTGTCGTGGGCATGACGGTCGGCGTCAGCGCCGCGCGGGGCCAGACATCGCAAACGACCCTCCCCGCAACCGGTGATGTGATGCGCGGCTGGCGCGTGTTCTTCGAGAAGAAGTGCGTCGACTGCCATGCGGTGTGGGACCACGGCGGACGCGTCGGGCCCGATCTCGGGCGGCTTCGCACCGGTCGATTGTCCGGCGGCCAGCTCGCCGGCGTCATGTGGAACCACATCCCGAAAATGCTCGGGCAGATGCAGCACACAGGCCGGCTGCCGACCACGCTGTCGCAGCAGGATATGGCCGACCTCTTCGCCCTGATCTTCTTCGTGCGACAACTCGACGAGCCCGGTGACCCGGTGCGTGGCGAGCAGATCCTGATTCGCAAGGGCTGCGGCGAGTGCCACTCGACGGATTCATCGGAAGGCAGCATCGGACCCGATCTCGCGCAATGGGGCAAGTACGCGAACCCGGTCGTCTGGGCGCAGCTCATGTGGGAGCACGCGCCGATGATGGAAGAGGCCATGCGGCGCTCGGGCATGACCTGGCCCAAACTGGAGGGGACGGATCTGGTCCACATCGTGGCCTACGTACGAAGCGCAGGAATCAGCGGTGAGAAGACCTACCTTCGCCCCGGCTCCGTAGGGCAAGGACTGAGCCTCTTTCACGAGAAGAAATGCGACACGTGCCATCCCGGCTCCGGTCCGGATTTGGCGGCGTCGGCTGATCTGCCTACTTCAATGTCCGCCCTCGCCTCGCGCATGTGGAACCACTCGCCGGAAATGACCCGCGTCATGCGAGAACAGGCCGTTGAGAGGCAGCCCATCAGCGCCCAGGAACTGGCCGACATACTCGCGTACGTGCTCCTGCTGGGGAACCTGGACCGCGGCGGTGACGCCACGCGCGGCGAGCGGGTCTTCGCCCAGAAGGGCTGCGTGCAATGCCACAATCACGAAGAGATGGCGGAGGGAGGCCCGACGGTACAGCGATTGGGGCAGGACGCCGCACCGGTCGACATGGCGGCCGCCATGTGGAACCACGGAAAGACGATGTTGGAACAAATGACCGAGGCGGGCATCTCCTGGCCGGTCTTTAACGAACACGAAATGGTCGATCTGCTGGCGTACTTGAAGACCGCGGAATCCGAGGCGGGCGGAACGACCGGCGACTAGGGACGTGCCGGCCGACCGCGAAGCAGCGACGGCGGCTTGCCATAAGTAGAAGAGAGGTTGCTCGGCATGCGATCGGTACTGATGACGGTTTTCGCTGTGCTTATCGTGGGCGGGTTCGTAGCTGTGGTTTACGGTATCGTCGTTCGCGCCGAGCCGGTCACTCAACCGATCGCCTTCAACCATGCGATCCATCTCGACGACGCCGGCCTCGAATGCCTGGCGTGTCACACACGCGCCGCTACCGACGTGTCCGCCGGGATTCCCGGAAAGGCCGTCTGCCTGGATTGCCACGACATTGATGAAGAAGGAGGCTCACACACGGAGAAGGACAAGCTCTTCGCCTTTGAAGACACCGACGGCGATATCCCATGGGGGCGCGTGGCGGTCACGAAGCCGGACGTGTTCTTCTCACATCGGCGACACGTCACCTCGGGCAAGCTCGACTGCCTCGAATGCCATCCCGATCAAGCCGAGTTGGACGCTCCGCCGCCGACCGCTCAGCTCGTCATGGCGATGGACGATTGTATCGAGTGCCACCAGCAGCGCGGCGTGAGCGAAGACTGCCTCGCCTGCCACCGCTAGGCCCGACACCAGTCGCCCACGCCGGCACGCCGCGCAACATCCGCAACTGAACCAGTGTTCCGTCACCGCTGATTTGACGGGTGGTATGGGCAAACTCGTTTGAGGCTGTCCGACAATTCCAGCCCGTCGCGCGTTCGCTGACTGGCAGTCGGTTGGCGGCTGTGGTCACGATTGGCCCTGAAAGGGCGCAATAGCACCGTACCTTATGACGCCCTTTCAGGGCTCGTTTGCTCCGTCTTGCGTTCCTTCCCCAGGGCGTTGCCCTCGTTCTTCTACACATATCCGGGAGCGTCGATCGGCAGTGCCCGTCGGGCTTGGCAGGTGCAAGCCGGCCCCCGCCTGAAAGGCTGATAGACAGTAGCCGTGTGCAAGTTCGCCGTAGGCGAACGCCGCTCACGGAAACGCCGTTCACCCGACGAACCGACCCTGAAGGGGTCGAACAGGCACCGCCGGTGTGTGTTCGACCCCTTCAGGGTCG
>JAJDDX010000467.1 GCA_029260055.1 Phycisphaerae bacterium | reverse complement strand
ACTCGCTCGACCTGATCATCAAGTATTGCGACATGGCGGGCGGCAAGCCCGGCTACGCGCTTCGCTATACGGGTAAGGGCACGCTCGACGGCCGGCCCTGCTACGTGGTCGAGAGGGAACTGCCCTACACGGGTGTGGACGGACCCTACCCCGATCGCCGGCTCGTCGTCTATCTGGATGCCGAGTGGCTCGTGCCCGTAGGCGTCTATGCCTATGCGGATGCCGAGAAGGAAGAACTCCTCGGCAGCTACGTTCAGATCAACGTGGAATTCAACACCGGTTTGACCGACGCCGATTTCTAACGACCGGACCGATCGTCTGGTGGGTCCGTGCTGCCGGTGCGCCTACCGGCTCGACAGCGCGACCTGAAAGGCCGCGAAGTCCTCGAAGTCCACATCGCCGTCGCCGTCGATGTCGGCACAGCCGCACCCGCCGATGACGGGAACGCCCGGCCCCGCCATGCACTCACCGAAGAGATGATGATCCGTCAGATTGACGGTGTCGCCACCGGTCATGTCCACATTGCAGCATGTCAGCGGCAGCGGGGCGTCGGCCAGGATGGCGCCGTTTGCACTGAACGTGCCCAGGCCCGGGAGCGTGTCGAGCAGCGGCCCGCCGACGCTAAGGTCCGACGCGACCATCACCCGATCGTTGGGGAAGGTCAGCGTCGCGGAGAGCTCGAGTGGGTCCAGGACGAACGTGCTCAGATCGAGCACGACCGGGTCGCCCGATGAGCCACACGGCATCCCGGCGAGGGTGAGGCCGTCGCAGATCGCGCCGGTGGCCCAGTAAACCAAGTGCCCGGTCGCGCTGACGGGAACGCCTACGTACGAGAAGGTGTCCGCCACGAGCAGCGTCGGCGGAAGGGGCGTTCCGGGCAGCGCATAGCTGATCACCACGTTTTGGGCACTGGCATTGAGTTGTCCGCCGAACGGGTGGTTGATCAGAAGATCGACGTTCTGCGTGATGTCGAAAACGAAATCGTGAACGCTTACGGTTGTCGGCGCCAGCGGGCACGGCACATCGAGGTCTATGAACCCGGCCACGGGTGAGTTACCGGCATCACAGACGGTCACGAGCGCCGTGATGCACAGTTCCACGTCCACGGCGGACTGCGTGTCGTCGACGTGCAGCGTGATCGGAGCCGCGGTCGTAACCGACGCGAGACCTAGTGCGACCGAGATTGCCAACGTGATTAGGTTGCGCACGCTTCGTCCCTCCGAACATGAGTAGCCCCCGTCCCTTGCAAGGTACTCTATCAGCTTGCGGGTGAGGTTTCTACGTGTGAAATGGCGGGCGGCTGCGCCCGGGTCCGATATCGACGCGGATGATCAGTGTTCCGTCGTGGCTGATCCCGCGGGTGGCAGGGGCAACCTCGTTTTGGGGCGTCCGACAATTCCAGCCCGTCGAGCGTTCGTTGATTGGCGGTCGGTTGGCGGCTGTGGTCACGATTGGCCCTGAAAGGGCCGGATAGCAATAGCCCAGGGCAACGCCCTGGGGACAAGACGAGCAACGGGATCTCCTAGCCCTGAAAGGGCGTCATAAGGTACGGTGCTATTGCGCCCTTTCAGGGCGGAGGCGGAGGCACGCCGTGCCACAACCCTGCTCCGACTTGGTCGTCGACTCGCGATCCCAGTGCCGCGGGCCTGTCCTGAATTCCCGGACAGCCTCAAGCAGCAGCCTGCCCATGCCACCCATCATCGTTCGTGTGATAGAATCCTAGCCGCCGACGAGGGCTTGATAGACCTGTTCGTAGCCCTTGGCCATCGAGGCGTCGGAGAACCGGACCTGAGCGTTCTCACGACAGTCTTCGGGTGTGATGCGGTCGAGCTTGGCGACCGCGTCGACCGCGCCGTCGATCGAGTCGACCACGAAGCCCGTCTTGCCTTCGACGATGATCTCGGGGAGTGCGCCAAACCGAGTCGCGATCAACGGTGTGCCCGATGCCTGGGCCTCGGTAGCGACCAGCCCGAAGGGCTCGCACCAGCTAATCAAAAAGAGCACGCCGGCGGCCTTGCGGTATATCGGTGCCAGGTCGCGTTGCGAGAGAAGACCCAGGTATTCGATCTGTCGCCCGTCGATGTGCGGCTTGACCTTGGCGTTGAAGTATTCCTCGTGCTGCGGCTCGATCATTCCCGCGATCAGTAGGCGCCGCCCAGTGCGCTTGGCGACCTGGACCGCCTCAGCCGGCCCCTTCTCCGGCGCAAGCCGTCCCGCGAACAGGAGGTAGTCGTCCTTTTCCGGCTCGAACTCGAAGTCCTCGATGCGGATGCCGTTGTGGACCGTGGCGACGTAGTTCAACTCGGGCAACAGTTGCCGCTCGGCATCGGAAAGAGACACGAAGGGCAGGTCTCGGTAGGCCTTGAAGACGGGATGGACGGCCCGGACCCACGCAGCGCCGTGAAGGGTCGAGACGAGCGGGCACGGGATCAACCGGCTGAAGACAAGCGCGTGAACGTGAAGGTGCGAATGTACCACGTCGAATTCGCCGCCGCCGGCGCGCTCCATACAGGTGGCGATGTGGGATTGCTCCATCGCGCGAGCGTCGGGTGGGCCTTCCAGTAGTCCACTTGCCGGGTCGAAACCGCGCGAACGGTTCTTATCCTCCTCGGGCCAGGTCTCCAAGGCGTACGGCGTCGTCTCTACCAGTGAAGCGCTGCTCACGCTTCCGCCGGCGGCGAAGAGCGTGACGTCGTGGCCGAGTTTGACCAGGCCTTCCGTGAGGTTGTGGGCTACCTGTTCCCAGGGGCCGTACCCGGTAGGAGGGAGCGGCCAGGAGATCGGAGCCAGCATGGCGATTCGCATGATGTTCCACCCGGTCGAAAGAGGAGCCCTTGCAGGGGCGCCGGTCAGGCGGTGCCGAAGTCCACGGGCACGCTATGGCTCACCAGCCAGTCGACCATCGCACGGATGCTCCCGGTGGCGAGCGCAAGGGACGTGTCGGCCGCTCCGTAGTAGAACCGAACCGTGTCCCGGTCGTCGTCGATCGTGTAGCCGTTCGCAAAGACGATGTTGGGCACATCGCCAATGCGTTCGTAATCGGTCTGCGGGCCGAGGATCCACTCGGTGCCGCGAAGCAGGCATCGTGTGGGATCGTCAGCATCCAGCAGCGCGAGCCCGATGCGATAGACGCTACCCGAGACCGTGCTGCGCACGCCATGGTAGACCATGAGCCAGCCTTCGGGCGTTTCGATCAGCGGTGTCGACAGGCCGATCTTCGTCGCGTCCCACCAGCCGCCGCGCCGGGCCTTGAGCACCAGCGTGCGTTTGCCCCAGTGCTGCAGGTCATCGGAGAAGGACATCCAGATGTGCTTCCCGTCGACGTTGGGGACCGGTCGGTGGATCATCGCCCAGCGTCCGGTGACGCGGTGCGGCAGGAGCGCGGCGTCCTTGTCCTCCGGCGGCAGCACCTGTCCGAGCCGTTCGAAGGTCTTGAAATCCTCGGTGAGGGCGAGCGAAACGCTCGGGCCGTGCCGGCCGTAACCCGTGTAGACCACGGCGTAACGATCCAGTTCCTCCAGCCACACGATCCGGGGGTCTTCAATACCCCACTCCTCGGTCGGGCTGGTCGTGGAGTCCGGCACGAGCGTGGGCTCCGGGTCGATGCGCCAGTCGGTCACGCCGTTGTCCGAACGAGCTACACTGAAGTGCGAGTGGCCCGCACAGTCCTCCACCCGGCAGAGCAGCAGCGTTTCGCCGTTTGGCAGACGCACAGCACCCGGGTTGAAGACGGCGTTGACCTCGTAGGGCCAATGGGCCGCGGTGAGGATCGGGTTGTCGGGGTGGCGCGTCAGCAGTGCCCGCCCCGATTGATCCGACCCGGGCTTCGCGACCGCCGCGGTGACGGAGTCGTTTCGCGGTATCTTGTTACTGGTCTTTGGCATATCGCTAGTTCTATCGGTTCGGATTCCGGACGGGTTGGGCCCGGTCTCTTGATCGTGTGTTCTGACCGGCTTCCGGCAAGATCAGCCGACTTCCGGAGCGTCTCCCGTCTGCATCTCGTGCATGATCAAGAGGGACAGTAGCCATGACAGGACGGATTCAGCGCCCTGGTTTTCGTTCGGACCGGTTGGCGTCAGCCCGTCGAAGCAGCCTCGGGACTTGTAGTCGACCAGGCTTGCCCGCGCATCGTTGCGGCCCAGGTACCATTCGAAGCTGCGGCGCATCTCGTCGAGCCAACGTGTTTCGCCCGAGGCCCTGAAGGCCGCTTTGCACGCCCCGATCAGGGCGGCCGGTTCCAGGGGTTGCTGATCGTGCTCGGGCCTTTCGCCGCCGCGTTTTAGCCAGCCTTCATTGCCGACGATGGAGAGATGGCCTGCCTCTGCTGTTTGGACTCGCAGGAGCCAATTCAAGACCCGGATGCCGCGTTCGGTGTAATCGGGTCGGTTCAAGGTTTGACCGGCGATGATCAAGGCCTGGGGAATTCGTCCGTTGTCGTACGTCACTTCGTCTTCAAACCAAGGCCACTCGTCGGTCTCGTGCTGTACGAATCGATCGTTGATCCGCTCGGCGACTTCGGTCATCTTGCGCCGCACTTCCGCGTCGTCACCGAAGCGCCGCAAGTAATAGTGCAATCCCAGCGTGGCGAACGACCAGGAGCGGGGGAATTCGAGCGTATCGACAAGCCCGAGCGCCCGATGGAACAGGTCGGTCGCGAGTCGAACGTCCGAAGCGTTTGGAGCGTGAGTGACCAGGTGCCCGAGCGCCCACAGGGCGCGCCCCTGGCTATCATCGCTACCGTCGTCTTCGAGCCAGCTGCGGTCGTACGCCATGAAGTTGCGGAACCGCCCCGTTTCCGGGCGAAACGCGAAGTGAAGGAATGCGAGGTACACGTGCAGGTAGCGCAGGACGCGCTCGTCTTTGAACTGGGACCAGGCCATGGAGGCTACGATCAGTGCCCGGGCGTTGTCATCGGTGCAGTAGCCGTGTCGCCGATCCGGCGTAGCGAAGATCGCATGTTGCAGCAGCGCCGTGTCGTCGGTCATCTTGAACAGATGATCGAGGCGCGGCTCGGGCAGCGACAGGCGCATGACCGCTTCGCGGGGTGCCTCCACCGCTGTGGCGGTCGCAGCCCTGCGCTTGGCTTCGGCGAACGTCTCGACGTATTGCCCCGCGACCTGCTTCCAGGTCATCTGACGGCCATGGTCGTAGGCCGCGCGCCGGACCGTGTCACGGGTCGTCTTGTCCGATAGCAGTTCGTTCAGGTGCCCCGCCAAGGTGTCCTCGTCATCGAAGTCGAAGAAGCGGCCCCGTCCGTCTGCCAGGAGTTCCTCCGCGTGCCAGTACGGGGTCGAGACGATCGCCTTGCCCGACGCGAGCGCATAGGCCAGGGTGCCCGACGTGATCTGCTGCTTGGCTCGATAGGGGGTGCAGTAGAGGTCGGCCGCCTGCAGATACTCGCGCAGGTCGGTCGACGTGACATAGCGGTTGTGGAACTGGACGTTCTTCTGAATACCGAGTTCCATCGCTCGGGTCTCGAGCGATATCCTGTATTCCTCGCCCGATTCGCGCCGCACGCCCGGATGCGTCACGCCGAGCACGACGTAGGCCACGTTGCGGTGCTGCGGCACGACCTTCGCCAGCGCCTCGAGCATCGTTTCGATTCCCTTGCCGGGGCTGAGCAGGCCGAAGGTCAGGATCATGGGCCGGCCGCGCAGGTCGAACCGCTCCTTGAACGGCTCCGTATCGCCGAAGGGCACATCGGGTACGCCGTGGTGTATGAGGTGGATGCGCTCGTGCGGAATGTCGTTCACCTCGTGCATGATCGTCCGGGCTCGCTCGGCCATGACGACAACGCGCGCGCTGCGTGCACAGATGCGTTCGAACACCTCTCGCTGTTTCGGGGTCGGTTCGATCAGCACGGTGTGGAGCGTGGTCACCAGGGGCTTTCGAAGTCGGTCGATGAAGTCGAGCAGGTACTCGCCCGCTTCGCCGCCGAACAGCCCGAACTCGTGCTGCAAACTGACCACGTCGACGCGGCTGTGGTTCAGCATCTCAGCCGCACTGCGGTAGTCGTCGCGCTTGTGCTGGCCGATCTCGAGCATCACTTCGGGCGGATAGTCGTACTCTCCACCGCGGTCGGTCATGGCCACGATGGAGACGGGGCTGTCTCCGGCCAGCGGTGAGCCGTAGACCTCGTTGGCCATGGCTGAAGCCAGATCGTTGGTGAAGGTGGCGATTCCGCAGCGGCGGGGGATATAGGATCCCAACATGGCCACTCGAGGGTGCTGATCGTTCGGCATGCGTTCCCTCCCTGGAAGACGCGTTTCTCTATTGTCCGCCGGGCGTCATCGGAAGGAACCGGTGACCCGGCTTGTCGAGTACGTTGAGTGTACGCAAATCCACCGCCAAGCCAAGCGGCGGCGTACCGACGACCGTGGACGGGCACGTCGTGACCGGTTTCCGTGGGGCAACGCGGTCCGGGTGCCGTATCCGCCGTTTCCCGGACGAAATCGGTCGTCACTGGAGTATCGGTTAACTACATATGGGTCCCCAAGCGTCCGATAGAAACTTGTATAGATGGTGCGGGAGGACCCTGCGCCCAGCGAAGGCACGTGAGACCGTAGCCGTGGACGAACGACAGAATCATCCCGCGACCGACGGGGGCGATGGGCCACGGGCACCGACCCGCCGCGACGTGGTCCGCAGCGGGGCCAAACTCGTGTTCGTTGCGCCGGTGCTGAGCACGTTCTTCGCGTCCGACGCCTTCGCGGCCGGGAGTAACCATAGCTGCTATCCGCTCAACCATGCGTGCCCCGGGCAAGAACCTTGCTGCACCGGGCTTACGTGTGATACCGGCGGAAGCGACGAGTGTCGCTGACGGCCGGCGGCTGCGGGGCGCCGACGGCCATGCCGGAGCGGGAAGGCACGCACCGTCCAGCAAGCGTTTGAGGATTGTCCTGAGTTGGCCAGAACCTGGAAAGACAAAACGGCCCTGTCAGTCATCGTGCTGCTCGCGATGGGCGGTGCCGTCGTCTGCGCTCTTGTTCTCGCCGCGCATGTCGGAGGTTGGACGGCATCGGGCGAGGGCACGTCCTTCGTCCTGAAGCTCTGCGGCGAGTCGCCGGCACCCGGCGGTGTCTGTGCGGACATCATCAACAGTCGCTTCGGCTCCTTTGATGTGTACCTCGGCGAGCGACGATTCCTGTTCCCGACTTCGCTGTTCGGTCTCGCCTACTTCCTGGCCATCGGGTTTCTCTTCGCCTTCGCGATCAGGCCGCCGCTGACGGATCGCTGGATCAGATGGCCGCTCCTCGGGTTGGTAACGACGGGGTTGTGCGCCTCCCTGGTCCTGGTGGGTGTGATGGCATTCTCGCTCGATGCGTGGTGCCGGCTTTGTGTGATCGCCCACGGATGCAGCGCTTCGATCTTCGTCGCCACGGTTTGGCTCCTACGCCGAACCGTTCCCGCGTCGGAACGTGGCGGCACACAGTCCGTCAGCGTCGTGGGGTTACAGCGCCGCCTCGTCTTGTGCGGCTTGGCGGGTTCGCTCGCGGTGAGCGCGGCTGTCTGGCTCTACTTCGATGCAAGCAGCGAGGCGCGGCGTCAGTGGCGGAAGGTCAAGGGCTACGCGGGGACGATCGCGGAGTTGCAGCAGGATCCTCAGTTCGTGCTTCGAGAGTACTTCGCTTCCCCGGTCGTGGATGTGCCGGGTTTGCCGGACCAGGCGGAGTCGGATGCTCTTCCGGACCTGCTCCTGTATACCGATCTCTCTTCATCCGCGTGCAAGTGCTTCGATGAACAATGGACTCAGCACTACAGCGAGTACTTCGAGGATGGCATACGCGTTCGGTATGGGCACTTGTCCGAGGGCGACGCGGATGTCACGCCGGCGCTATTGGCGTTGGCGGCTGCGAAGCTCCAGGGAGGCGACGAGGCGTCAAGCCGAATGCGCGGCCTGCTGTTCGACAACTGGGCTGACGGCGCGACATTGGACTTCGAGGCACTAGCACTCGCAGCCGGTCTCGATGGAGGCCGCTTGCTGAAAGACATAGACGACGGCGCGGCTCGGAAGGTGGCGCTGGCCGAACTCGAACTGGCACACCGCCTCGGTGTCGATGCCGCTCCGGCGGCGTTCTTCAACGGGCGGCGGGTACCTGATCTCTGCATGAAGAGCCCTGTCTTCTGGCGGGAAATCGCTCGGATATGGCGGGATGAGCAGGCGACGGAGTCGTCGTACGCGGCTGCGATACCGACGCCATCCGAGGAGCAGTAGGGGCACGAGTTGGACGCTAACCAGACATCAACGCAACTTCTGCCTCCGACCCATCCGCTTCGGCGCACAGACCTTACGTCGCACGAGCTGGACGGCGAAGTGCTGATCTTCGACCCCATTTCGATGGACACCCATCGTTTGAACAGCGTGGCACTGTTCATCTGGCGGCTGTGCGACGGCACGAACGACGCTCAGCGAGTCGCCCGGCGAATGACGGAAGTGTACGACGTGACGATGGAGACAGCCGTCGAGCACGTCGAGCGGATATGCGATCAGTTGCACAGCATGGGGCTGTTCGTCGCGACGGGCGGGGATGCCCCACGGAGTCTCGAATCGTGCTCATGAGCGCACGCGAAACCACTATGCGCTATCAGATCGGCGTCGCGAGCGTAGCGCTGACATCGAACGTACGCAGTTTGCTCGACCAGCACGCTGCGCTCTACCGGCAGTTTCGCGTCGAGCGACATAGCGTGCCGGATGAGCAGATCATTCGCATCGGAGTCACGCCGACGCCGTTCTCCCTGAAGCATCGAAGGCGGTTCGTGGTCACCGTGAACGACCGTACGCAGTTCGAGCCGGCCAGGGTCGACGAAGTGCTGCCGTACGTGGAGTGGGCCGTCAACTGGGAACTCCCACGCGTGATGCCGGGCTTCTTGCAGCTTCATGCGTCGTCGCTGGAACTCGACGGGGCCGGAATCATCCTTCCCGGCGACTCCGGCAGTGGGAAGTCGACGTTGACAGCCGGCCTCGTGGCGGGCGGTGCCAAGTATCTGTGCGACGAATTCGCACTGATTGACTCGGACACGCTGAAGCTGCACCCTTACCCGCGAGCGATCTGCATCAAGAAGCCCTCCTATGCCGCGGTCGAGTCCGTCGGGTTTACGCCGGCGGCGAATCGCTATTACTTCAAGGGCTCCAAGGGGCATGTGACGTTCATCAACCCGACGGACGCCCGGCCCGACGCCATCGGTGGCGAGTGCCGTGTCCGTTACGTCATCTTTCCGAAGTACGTCGCCGGTGCGGAGCCGACTCTGATTCCAATCAACCGAGCCGAGGCCGCGTTCGCATTGCACGGCGTCTGCTTCAATCTGCTGACGTGCGAAGTGGTCGGGCTCGATGTGTTGGCGGGACTGGTGCGAGGGGCGAAGTGCTTTCGCCTCGTCAGCGGTGAGATTCACAAGACGTGCGATCTGGTGCGCAACCTCGTGCGCAGTGAGGGCAAGGCTCTGGCCAAGAGCGCGTAGACGGCAAGTGATATGGACAATATCGCTCGACTGACATCCTGGTTACGTGCCAAGTCGCCCGCTGAGTGTGCGCTGCCGGCGACGGGTGTGGCATGGGAATCGTTCGCGCGGGATGTTCGCGAGTCGGGGATGGCGGGGCTCGCGCTCGAGGCCGCCCGGCGACACCAACTTACGCTTAAGCCGGAGGTGGAGCGACCGTTACGCGCTGAAGTTGATCGATCCGCTGCCACGACGCTGGGCATGATGAAAGAGCTGGGCACGGTGCTCCGTGCGTGCAACGACGCGGGTGTTGGCGTGATGCTGCTCAAAGGGGCGGCGCTCCACCTCACCGTCTACCCGGAAGCGGGCTTGCGGCCGATGAGCGATGTCGACCTGCTCGTGCGACCGGAGAAGGCGGAGGCGGCGTGCAGGTTGCTCGAAGAGATTGGGTGCCGCCGCGGGATGGACCTGGTCCGCCCGGACTTCTTCCCGCGATACTACTACGAGATCGAGTATCTGCGGTCGTCCCCGCGGCCGCTCCGGATCGACCTGCACGTTCGACCCTTTCGGCCGCTGCGCCTCGCACGCACGGTGCCGGACGATGCGTTGTGGCGCGATGCCTTGAGCGTGGCGTGCGGTACCGCACGAGCGCTGGTCCCGAGTCCGGAGGTGATGTTCATCCACCTCGCGGCTCATGCTGCGTATCACGGCTGTTCTCGCTTGATCTGGCTCTACGACATCAAGCGTTTGGTGGACAGCCACGAAGGAGGTTTGGACTGGGATCGCATCGCGGCGCTTGCGCGCGAGTGGAGGCTCTCCACTCCGGTGCTCGAAGCGGTCGTGCGAACGGCCGCGCAGTTCGGGCCGATCGTACCGGCGGAGTTGACGGAAGCACTCCGGCGGGATCGCGCGGGTTGGCAAGACCGCCTGACGCTCTGGCAGACGCCGCGCGACGCGTCGTCGCCGCTGCTTCACGTCATGACGAACTGGTTTTGCACGCCCGGCTTCCGGTTTGCCACGGGCTATCTTCTGGCTCACCTGATCCCCGGCGCGGCCCACCTGGGCGAGGTCTATCCCTTCCGGCATCGCGGCTGGCGCGCCTGTGCCCACGTCTGGCGGGTGGCACGCGCGATCGGCAGGGCGGTGTCCGCCCCGATCCATACCGCACTCGGGCACGCTTCATCGGGTCGAGCGGATGCGGCTCCGACCGGGGCCGTGCCGCTCTAACAGTAGCTTAGGGCCGGTTTCCACCTTCCTCAGCCGCCCGCGCATCTTCCGATAATCATCTGAATCGCCGCCGAAAAGCTGACGATACCGAAGATAGGTTGCTGCCATTACCGGTTCGGGGATGTGAGGGATATGAGCACATTGGCTGACGAACTCAGAGAACGCGGCGGAGTGGTGGAAGAGCAAATGAGGCGCCCTGTGACCGTACTCATGACGGTCCGGAACGACCCGATCGGCTGCGCCACCACGCTCAGCTCGCTGGCGGAGCAGAGCCGCAAGCCGGACGAGATCGTGATCGTGGACGGCGGCTCGACGGACGAGACCGTCCGGGTGATTCGCCGGTACTTCGACACGATGCCGCAGATTCGCATCATCGAAGCCCCGGGCGCGAACATCGCGCGGGGGCGGAACATCGGCACCGCAGCCGCCAAGCACGAGATCATCGCGACGACCGACGCCGGGTGTCGGGCCGAGCCCGATTGGCTCGCCAACCTCATTCGTCCATTCGAGGACGACCCACAGACGGAATTCGTCGCCGGTTACTATCGTGTGGCGCCGCAGGCGCTGCTGGAAGAGGTGGCCGGCGCGGTGACGATGCGCGGCTCTCTCGATCCGATCTGTCCCGAGAGCTTCAATCCATCGGCTCGTTCGATGGCCTACACGAAGGCGTTATGGTCCTGCGCCGGTGGCTGGCCCGATTGGGTCAAGTTCTCCGAGGACACGCTGTGGGACTACAAGATTCGCTCCATCCGGGCGAACTGGAAGTTCGCCGGTGATGCGATCGTGGCGTGGCGGCCGCGTACTTCGGTCCGTCAGATCGCAAAGCAGTTCTTCAACTACGGCACGGGGCGCGGGCATACGCAGCTTCAAGCGGGCAACTTCACCTACAACCTGCGCAACTTCGCATTGGTCGCGATGTCCGCGGCGCTATGTGCCGTGACGCCTTGGATGGCACTGCTGCTGGTTGCGCTGGTCGGCTACTTCTACGTCTGGACGTTCCATGACAAGGCCGTTCGGATCGCGAAACGTACCGGGCGATGGGTCGCCTATCCGCTCAGTTTGTTCGTGATCTGGCTCGTGATGGCGTCGCGAACGATCGGCTACCTGGTCGGCTCGTGGCAACGGTGGCGGGACGACGCCCGCTATCGCGTGCGGACCGAGCTTTACCTCGCGACTTCCTAGATGATACAATGCCGCGCGGCGCACGATCGGTGGCGCAGGAGGTCAAGCCGGTATGAGACGGCAAGTGCGAGACACGACGACCGACAGCGGCGGTCAGCGCAAGCACTGGCTCTGCGTGGCCTACGCGTTCCCGCCGGTCAATCGTAGCGGCACCCACCGTACCCTCGCCTTTGTCAGGCACCTCGATCGTCTCGGATGGGACGCTACCGCAATCACCGTTCAGCCCACCGACGAACCCATCGACGCATCGCTGCTCGAGCGAATACCGGCGTCCACGACCGTGAAGCGGACGCCCTGCAGGGACCTGATCGATACCGTCAAGCAACTGCCGTTCGTCGGCCGGGCAGCGGAGCGATCCACCGCACAAGACGCGCCGTCACCATCGATCGCACCGCCGGGCGAATCGAAGCGTTCGCTGCGCGATTGGGCCTCTCGCCTGTTGACGACACCCGATTCCAAGATCGGTTGGATTCGCTCGGCTGTGTCCGCGGGCCTGGAGGCGGTCGCCCGTCGCCGCCCCGACGTGATCTACTCGACCTCCCCGTGCATGAGTGCGCACCTGATCGCCCTGATCCTCAGCTGGCGAACGGGCGTGCCGTGGGTCGCGGACTTTCGCGATCCGTGGCGAGGCAACCCGTTTCGGGACTTGCGCTACCGAACGGTCAATTGGTGGGACGCATGGCTCGAAAGGCGTGTGCTTGCCCGCGCAAGCCACATCATCTGCAATACCTCGACCGCGACGAATGAGCTGATCCGCCGAATGCCGCTCGTCGGCGGCAAGTGTACGGCCATTCCCAACGGCTACGACCGCGAGCAGTTCGACCGGGTCGCGCCGACGCGAATAGCGCCGGTGGAAACCTTCGTGATGACCCACTGCGGGCAGTTCTACGGCCCGCGTAGTCCGAAGAGATGGTTCCGCGCGCTTCGCCGCGTGATAGAAGACGCGCCGCGACTCGCCCGACGCTTGCAGTTCGCGCTGATCGGATCGGAGCAGTTCGACGGGCGGCCTCTCTGCGAACTTGCGGAGGAGGCGGGCGTCGCCAACCAGGTACGAGTCCTCGGACCAATGAGCCATGCCGACACGCTCTCCCACATGGCCGGCAGCGACGCTTTGGTGTTGGCGGGTTCGACCGGGGCCGGCGCACATCTTCAGGTGCCCAACAAACTGTTCGAATACCTTGCTGTTCGCAGGCCGATCATCGCCGCCGTCGCGCCGCACAGCCCGGTCGTGGACATACTGCGAGAGGCCCGCGCCGTGGCCCACATCTGTGACCCGGACGACGACTCGGGATTGGCTTCCGTGATTCAAGATGCGGTGACAGGCCGTCGTGCTGCCGGCGATGACGCCTGGGAGGGCGTGCCGGCTTTTGCACGCAGCCGACGTGCCGCGGAGCTGGCCGCGGTCTTCGAGGGCGTGTCCGCCGGACGCGACTCGGTGACAGGGCGAGTCGTCAGAACCGCCGAATCACCACGCGGACGGGTGGAGCGTGCGCGAGGCGATGCCGAATCCGTTCAGGTCACACAGGTCTTTCCGGCCGAGTCATCCGTCGACGCTTAGTCAACCAGAGTCCGACGCACGTGCGGATGATCCAGTAAGCCGCAAGCACGACTCCGCGAACGGTGCCGCTGATCTTGCTCCTGCCCTTTCGTCTGCGATACGGCACGGGGAACTCTCGAATACAAAGACCGAGTTCGACCGCGCGGATCTGCATTTCGATCGTCCAGCCGAATGCTCGGTCGTGCATGCCGATCGCGTCCAGCGATTCGCGGGTGATGGCGCGGAAGGGGCCCATGTCGGTGAAGCGATGTCCCCACCCGAGCCGAATCAGGATCGGGAAGAGGATGTTGGCGGCGTGCTGGGGGAAGGTCATCGACCCCGGCTCTCGCAGACGCGGCACGCGGGTCGAGACGACGAAGTCGCATTCGCCATTGACGATCGGGCGAACGAGTTCAGGAAGCATAGTCGCGTCGTCGCTGAGGTCTGCATCGAGGAACACTACGATCTCGATGGACGATGCGAGGTGCTGCATGCCCGCCCAACAGGCCGCACCGTAGCCGCGCTTCGGTTCGCGTATCCATGTGACGCCGTTCGACTCCGCGACCGCGCGGGTATCGTCGGTCGAGCCGTTGTCGCAGACGATGGTTTGCCCGAGCGGCATCGAGCGGAGCATCGGGAGCAGCACTCCGAGGCTCGGGGCCTCGTTCAGCGCGGGGATGATGACGGCGGTGCGGGTCAGGTCGACATCGGCGGCGTCGGTCGTCACAGGCCGTGTATCACGAAGGGATTGGTCCGGCTTTCGTGCCCGATCGTGGTCTCCGGGCCGTGTCCCGACAGGGCGCGCGTATCTTCCGGTAGCGTCATCAGGTTCTCGCGGATGTTACGCATGAGTGCGTCGCCGTTGCTATGGGGGAAGTCGACGCGGCCGACACTGCCGGCAAACAGGGCATCGCCGACGAAGGCGACTCTGAACTCTTCGGAGTAGATCGCTCGGCCTCCCGGCGAATGGCCGGACACGTCGAGTAGCTGCCACGTGGTCCCATCAAGTTCGAGCGTGCCGCCAGCCGGAAGGTCGCGCGGGTCCGTAACCTTGGTGGTCATGCCGGGGCCCATGAGACCGGAGAGGTTCTCCATCGGGTCCGTCAACGCTTCCCATTCCTCCCGCGCGAGGTAGACCGGCAGTTCGGTGAACGTCTCGCGCACCTCGTCGATCCCGGCGATGTGGTCGGCGTGGGCATGCGTAAGGAGAATGGCGTCCGGCTCCAGGCTCTTGTCGCGCACGAACTCGATGATCTGTTCGGCTTGCGGCGGAAGGCCGGGGTCGATCAACCAGCAGGGCCCGCCTTCGCGCAGGTAGACCGTGTATCCATTTTCCATGTAGCCCGGGTCATTCGTGATGTGGAGATGAAGCTCGTTCGACGTCATATCGGGTTCCGGTTTGAGGTTATGTCAGCGGACACAATCGAATCGAATCCAGAGGTCCAGGTCGTTGGCGTCCGGTGCGGCGGGGTCGTACCCGGGCTCTGCCGTGACCAGGAAGTTGCCATCGACGGAAAAGAGTATGGTAAGGTCCACTGCGTCAGCGGAAGCGGCGGAAGCGGCGGCCGCTCGGTGCAGGCTCAATCCGCCGTCGTCGTCCACGCCTGCCGCCTGCACGCTGTCCTTGTGCAGCGCGAGCTGTCCGTCGTCCGTGCTCGTGACACTGTAGTGAACGGCCTGGAGGAAAGGCCGCGTGTCGACGCGGCACGGCACGCCGTCGACTCCGTGGTAGATGTACGTGTCGACCGACTCGGCACCCTCGCGCAGGTCGACTCGCCATGCTTCAGCCACGACCATGTCCGTTTCCGCGGCGTCGAACTGCCGTTCAGTTTCCACGCGCCCCCAGCAGCCGTTGAGCCACTCGACGGTCGACTCGTCGGAATCGACTACGGTGCCCGGTTCGACAGCGCGCAACGGGTGACTCAGGTCGATCGTGAAGGTGCCTACATCATCCAACACCGACTGGAGTTCGACCGGAATCTCTTGAAGGGTCAGCGCTTCGATCTGCTCGTCCGTGACGTTCTCGTCTTCGACGAATTGGTCGAATAGCGCGACCTGATTGGCTTCGTCGGCGCGCACCTGGTCGCAGCCTGTCTGCGGTGGAGGCGGAGTGCATCCGCCCGCGAGAAGCGAGAGCGTCACGCAGCACACGCCGGCAAGGCAAGCTCGGTCGAGACGTCGCGGAGTCGACTCGCGGCCGCATCGCCGGTCAGAGGATTCGTTCGACATAAAGCAAGCTCCGTCTTGTAGCGGTATCGCACGATGCGCCGACAATTCTCGTCGGTGCGACGCAAACGGTCGCCGCCAAGGTAGTTACGTAGACCGCCCGGTCAAGTCCGCCACCAGGACGGACGCTCGCCAATATGCGGCCTGAGGCGGCAGGCGGGGCTATCTTTGCGGGCGTAGGCGGGTTTCAGGCGGGCCTGCGCACTCTATCGGCCGGCCGATATTTGTCTCCATGCTTTGCCTCGTTACCCACGTTCATCTCGTGCCGGACGTGCTATACTGTTACGGAGACGGGTATCGAGCACACAAGTTTCATTACCCCTGAAGGTTACGAGACCCCAGGCCGTGCCGGTTGATAATTGGGCGCGGTCGCGCCTACAATCTCGCGGCCGGTAGGGACCCATCGGTGACCATGGGCGACACTAGCGTGTCACAAAGTTGCCTGAACAGAGAGGGGTATGACCGTGATTGAGACTATTGACGCACTACGACAGCATCAGCTTGTCATATTGCGGCGGCTGCGAACCGGGCCGCTGACGGAGTTCGAACTCGCCGCCGAGGTGGCGGAGCACTCCGGTTTTACGCATGATCAGGCTTCGGACCTGGTAGCCGATTGGCTCGAGGAGCTGCGCGTCGAGGGTCTCGTATGGGCCGGCGATCTCTGCAACGCCGACGCTCAGACGATTTCGGCGGCGGCGTTGACCAACCGTGGGAAGGAGTTGGTTAACTAGCGTCAGCCACCGTCGCATCCGACGGTATATGAAACATACTGACACCAGCGGCTTGGGCGAACGGTCGGGCGCCTGAGCCGTTTTTTCATGCGCACATCCTCCCTCCCAGACATCGATCGACAACAAGCGACAGTTGTACAACCGTGCTCCGGTTGACGCCCGCACGCGCTGATCGATACGATTGCGTTTGCGTCAGCGGATCACCTGCGTCAGGTTCCGCCCCATATTCTGCGATTGAACCGGATGCCCAATCCATGAACGTCGTCGAGATCGAAAACGTCACCAAGACCTTCGGCCGGCACGTCGCGGTCGATGATCTGTCGCTGGCCGTCCCGCAGGGCTCGATCTACGGGTTCATCGGCCCGAACGGGTCAGGCAAGACGACCACGCTGCGGATGATCATGCGGATCTATCATCCCGACTCCAGCGGCGGGCATATTCACGTGCTGGGCGAGGAGTCCTTCCAGGCCGCCAACGACCGTATCGGCTATCTGCCGGAGGAGCGCGGGCTCTACAAGAAGATGAAAGTGCGGGAGGTCCTGCGTTTCTACGCGGAACTCAAGGGCCGGCGCGACTTCCACCAGGCGGTTGCGGACTGGCTGGAGCGCTTCGAACTGACTGAGTGGTCCGACAAGAAGATCGACACACTGTCCAAAGGCATGGCGCAGAAGGTGCAGTTCATCTCGGCGGTCATTGCCCAGCCGGAACTCGTGATTCTGGACGAACCCTTCAGCGGGCTCGACCCGGTCAACACCGACGCGCTCCGCGAGGCGGTCCTCGATCTGCGCCGCAGCGGTTCCACCGTCATCTTTTCGACGCACGATATGGGCGTCGCCGAGAAGATGTGCGACTTCATCTTCATGATCTACAAGGGCCGCAAGGTCCTCGACGGCACGCTCGAATCGATCCAGGCGCAATACGGGCAAGATACACTGCGCGTGGCGGTCGACGGCAACGGATTCGACCCACAGGGGATCGACGGCGTCGAACGGGTAAACGACTTCGGCCGATTCCAGGAGCTTCGGGTCGCGCCGGGTGTGGACACCCAGAGCATCCTCACGGCGCTCATGAAGCACGGGCGAGTGACGCACTTCGAGCAGACGCAGCCGTCACTACACGACATTTTCGTTCGGATCGCCGACCCGGACAGCGAGGAGAACGGCGATGCGTAAGATGCTGGTCGTGTCCATGCGGGAGTATGTAGCGTCGGTCAAGACCAAGGCCTTCATCGCGACGATCGTGCTGATGCCGATCATCATGGGCGCCGGCGGCGTCATCCAGTACGTCACGAGGAACAAGGTCGACACCAACGACAAACGGGTCGCCATCCTCGATCACACGGGTGTGATCTACGACGCCGTGACAAGGGCCGCCGATGAGCGCAATACCGAGCACATCTTCGACGGCGAAGGCGACGAGCGGAGGCAGGTTCGGCCGCGGTTCATCATCACGCGCGCCGAAGTGTCGTCGGAAGACCCGAGCAAGACCGAACTCGCCCTTTCGGATCAGGTGCGCAGCGGCGATCTGTTCGCGTACGTCGTCGTCGGACCCAATGTGGTCGAGCCGGACGAGGCGGCCGAAGGCGATACCAAGTCCGTCACGGTGCGGTACCACTCCAACAACCCGCTCTATGAGACCTTCCGGCGATGGATCGCGCGCCCGATCAACGATCAAGTCCATCAGATTCGCTTCGCCTCAGCCGGGCTCGACCCCGAGGTCGTGGACAAGGCCACCAAGTGGACGGGCGTCGAGCAGCTAGGGCTCGTATCGCTCGACGAGGCCGGCCACATCACCGAGGCCCAAAAGACCAACGAAGCGGCCAACATGCTGGTGCCGATCAGCATGATGATGTTGCTGTTCATGAGCATCATGGTCGGAGCCGCTCCGCTGATGCAGTCGGTGTTGGAAGAGAAGATGCAGCGCATCGCCGAGGTGCTGCTCGCGTCGATCCCGCCGTTTCAACTGATGATGGGTAAGCTGATCGGCATGGTCGGCGTCTCGCTGACCATTGCGACGGTCTATCTGGTGGGCGGCTTCATCGCAGTGACAGCCGCCGGCTACGGACAGTTCTTCCCGACGCATCTGGTGTGGTGGTTCGTACTGTATCAGGCCCTGGCGGTGCTGATGTTCGGCTCGTTGTTCGCGGCGGTGGGGGCGGCTGTGACTGATCTGAAGGAGTCGCAGGCCATGATGACGCCGGTCATGGTCGTCGCCATGTCGCCGATGTTCGTCTGGTTGCCCGTGCTGAAAGAGCCCACATCGACCTTCTCGACGATGCTCTCGTTCATCCCACCGATGACGCCGATGCTCATGCTGGTGCGCCAGGCCGTCCCGCCGGGCATCCCGGTGTGGCAGCCGATCCTCGGCGCGGCGCTGGTGCTGCTCTCGACGATCGCGTGCGTCTTCGCAGCCGGCCGTGTCTTCCGCGTCGGTATCCTCATGCAGGGCAAAGGCGCCAAGGTCGGCGAAATGCTCCGCTGGGTGGTCAAGGGGTAGCGACCCATCGCACGTCAAGATCTGGGTGGCAGGGGCAAGCGCTAGCTTGCCCGTGGGTGCTCTCAACGGACCCGCGCGGGCGGAACGCCGGAAAAGCTCCAGTTTCACGGCGGGAACGGCCGACTCACGTCGATGGGGCCCCGGTTTCGGTGCCGGGCGATCCTCCAGCAAGCCATCCGGAGGGCTTTGACGTGGTCGTTCGAAGCGCATACTTGAACGTGGTGATCGTAGCGGCGTGTGTGGCGTTGGCTGGGGTGGCCTGTTCGCCCACGGGGCAGACACAGATCGGCCCGTCCGACCGATCCAACGCGAACGATCAGACCAACGCCAACGATCAGGCCAACGCGAACGAATCGCCGAACACGAATACCAACGACTCACCGGACGTGCCCATCGAGCGGTCCGACGTCGACGTACACGCTCATCTCGACTGGTTCTATCCCACCGGCGGGCAAGGCGCGGGTTGGACGGAGGATACCGACGCGGCTGTCGCTACAGCCCTCGGCGTGATGGACGCAGCCGGGGTCGAGGTCGCGCTGCTCATGCCGCCGCCTTTTACCCGAGCCAAGCTGGCCGAACCGATCGCTTATGACTACACCGACCTGGCGGCTGTCGCGAGCGACCACTCCGATCGCTTCGCCTTCATCGGCGGCGGGGCGACGCTCAACCCGATCATCGAGGAGACCGCGCCGGCAGACGTGACCCAGGCGATCCGCGACAACTTTACGGCCAAGGCCGTGGCGATTGTGGACGCCGGGGCCGTCGGCTTCGGCGAGTTCGCGGCCCTGCACCTGTCGTTCTTCGACGATCATCCCTTCATTGAGCTATCGCCGGATCATCCGCTCTTTCTGCTGCTTGCGGACATCGCAGCTACGCACGGCCTGCCGATCGACCTTCACATGGAGGCGGTCGCCGTCGACGACACGCCGCTGAACAGCGAGTTCTCCGAGGCGAACCCGCCGACGGTCGACGAGAACATGACGGCCTTCGCGGCGCTGCTGTCGCACAACCGCGAGGCGAAGATCGTCTGGACGCACGTCGGCTGGGACAACACCGGCGCGATGACCGTCGAGCTGCTTCGCTCGCTGATGGAGGCGCATTCGAATCTCTATCTGTGCATCAAGGTGCTCGGTGGTGTGGGCCGGCAGGCCGAGGCGAATCGCCCCGTCGACCCGCAAGGCACCATCCGCGACGACTGGATCGACCTGATCCGCGACTTCGACGACCGCGTCCTCCTCGGTGCCGACGAGTTCTACGGCATAGCGGGCCTGACCCCCGAACGCCCCAAGAGCACCCAAGCCACCTGGGACTTCGTCAACCAACTCCCCGATGACCTGGCAGCCAAAGTAGCCGGCCAAAACGCCCGCCGCATCTTCAACCTGCCGGACTAGGTGTTTTCACTTAGTCGGCGGTGTGGCTTCCGCGGTTTCATGGAAGCCGAATCGTAGGGCGGGCAATTCGGCCCGCCTTTCTCGAACATCGTAGCATTGAGCGTGCGGCCCGGCCGCACAGGTCCGAGGCTCGGAGTTCCGTGGCGCGCCAAAGGACGCCCCCTACTTGACTAGACGCGAGAATGGTGCACGTGCAATCGGATCGATCGCATGACTCCCTCCAGGGTCGAGCACTCGTGTCTTCCGGTTAAACCCATGTGACGCGTGCGGTTGTATCACCCCGTTGCAGCGCCCCCCCTGTGGATCACATGAAACTGCAGTTCACGTTTTCCACAGGGGGCGTCGCTTGCATTCTACGGACCTACGTTCCAACCATGCCGCGCGAGCGGATCTAGTTCGGCACGCACGTCTTGCTCCTGTTATCCCACCTGCACGCCAGCTGGGCGTTGCACGGGTTCTTCGTCGTATAGGTCGAGCAATCGACCTGACAGATCGGATCGTTCCCGCAATCGGTGGTATCCGCGCAGTCCGTCGCGCCGTCGCAGTCGTTGTCGATGCCGTCGTCGCACAGGCCGACTTCGTCCGGCGCTGTCGGCGTGCATCCGGCTGCGTCGACGCAGGTCCCGTTGCGGGGACTGCCTTGCCACTCGCAGTTCGGATCGTCGTTGCAGGCGCCCTTGCTCGTATAGTCCGAGCAGGCCATGCTGCTGCAATCCGGATCGGCGCCGTCGGTCAGGCCGTCGCAGTAGTTGTCCAGCCCGTCGCCGCAGGTGAGCTCCGCTCCGGGCTCAGTGGGATCGCCGGGGACGCAGACGACCTCGTCGAGGGTTCCGTTGACGCAGGTCTTGCCCCCCGTGGACGCGCAAACGCCGACGCCGCAGGTGGTGACCTCGGAGGCGTCATCGCAATCGGTGCGGTCCTCGCAGTCCGTAAGGCCGTCGAAGTCGTTGTCAAGGCCATCGAAACAGTCGGGGAACTCGATGAGGCTCGGGCAGGCAGGGTCGCCGTCGCAGTCGGGATCGGCGCAGTCGACGAGGCCGTCGCAGTCGTTGTCTCCGGTGTCGTCGCAGACTTCAGGCACCGGTACGCACTGCGTGGCGCCCCAGGTGGCCGTCGCCATGGCGAAGGGCGGTACCATCGTCTGGCCGTCGGCGTCCTGGCCGTTGACCCAGGCGTCGAGGAAGTTCTTCCCCTCGTCGGCCAGAAAAGCGGTGACCGGGTTCGGCGCCCCGGCGCCCGTCGCTGTCGTACTGACGGCATTGTTCAGGAACTGGACATACTCCCAGCTCGTCCCCTGGTAGTACAGCGTGAGAGCGGCCCCCGCTGCACCCGCCGGAGCGATGGCGCCGATGTCGAACTCGTCCCAATGCTGGTAGACGCCGCCCGGCGAGCCGCCGTACTGGCTACCGGGCACGGGGAGGGCGTTGCGCCGTAGGGCCTCGTCGTAGCTCATCCGGTATGGGGGGATGCGGTTGTCAGAGGCGACGTGGTTATTGAGGGCAAAGTGGAAGGTCTCGTGGTAGCCGCCGGCGGGCAGGGCCGCCAACTCGCCGAGGGTGAAGTCGGGCTGCCCCGTCAGGCGGTCGAAGCTCAGGGGCATGTTGGCCGGGTAGCCGACGCTGCGGAGGACGTCCGCCCACTCCTTGGTCATGGCCGGGTGCACCTCGTAGACCTTGAGCCTGGGATCTGCCAGGTTCACGATCGACTTGGGCACGAAGGTCGTGCCGTCGACGGGGTTCGTCGCCGTCATCGGCAGCTCGCCCCAGGCACCCACTTCATCGGCCGTCATCTCGGCGCCGCTGCTGTCGTACCACTTGATGTTGAGCCACATGCGCCGCCCCTCGGGGTAGCCGGTGATCACCTTGTGGCCCGTCATGTTAGTGATTCGCACGAGATCGCCGCTAACGTCCAGCGTCGCCGCCTGGGTGAGGTGCTGTTTGGCCCTCAGGGTGCCGTCGTCCATGGCCTCGATCTGTTCGGCGCTCAAGCCACCGCCGAGGCGGAGGGTCCCCTGCTGGTCCTGGTATTGGATGAGGGGGAAGACCCAGTAGTTGCCGCCCGTCTGGTCGTGCATCGGCTGGTCGACGCGGTTGGGGGCATTGTTCTTGTCGCAGCCCCGGCCGGTGATGGCCCGCATGTGGCAGGTCTGGCAGGAGAAGTAACGAGGGTCGCCGTCGTCATAGTTTGCCGACCGGGTACCGTCGGTCGTCGAGCTCATGTAGGCGACATAGAGGGAGCCCCGGGGATCCTGGAGATCGGCGGGGAGGGTGCCGAAGTTGTCGACGAGGGTGCTGGAGAGGGGGCTCGACTTGTACTCGCTGAAGGTCCGCTCCACGACCCCGAAGGCGTAGGGCGGGTTGTTGAAGGCCGCCTTTTCGGTAACTGGGCCGCCGAGGTTGGGAGCGCCGAGCGGCGGGAAGTCCCAGCTGTTGGTCACGTCAGGAGCTCCCGGCTGGGCACCGGCGTTGGGGGCGAGATCGCCGACGGCGGAGTTGGAGACATCGTGGCAGGTGCCGCAGAAGTCGACGTCCCGATGGAAGTCCGACCCGGTGAACTGGTGCCGCGCCACGGCGTCACCCTCGTTGTATGGGCCGAGCTTCCCGTAGTCGTTGGACATGACCATCATGCCGCTGCCGTAGTAGCCCTCCGTGGTACCCGGCGGCAGCGGTCCGACCAGGTCATCCTGGTTGGCGATGAAGGGATCGACCATGGTGCCGACGTGTTCTTCCTGGTTCGGGTTGACCAGCTGGTGGCAGGTGTCGCAGTCGATGCCGTTGTCGTCGCTGGCGGCGAGGCCGGAACCATCGGTGGGCGTCGAACGGCCCGCCATCCAGCCGCCAGCGCTGTGGCAGCGGATACAGAGGTCGCCGGCGCCATCGAAGTCCTGCTCGGCGATGGCGACGGTCGCCCAGAAGATCGGGTCGCGGCCGGCGTTGCCCATGGCGGCTCCCATCCAGCCGAAGCCGGGCTCCACCCGGGGATTCGTTTCATAGTCCTTGTGGCAGTTGAGACACCTGCCCGGCGACTCCATGGAGACTTCCCCCGGCTGCGTACCGGGCAGCATGATCTCGGTCGGTACGGTATCGGCTGCGAATGCGGTGGATACCGCGATCATCAAGAACATGGCGATGCTGGCTTTCATTCCTCCAACTCCTTACTCAATCCACAAACGGTTCAAGTTCGCTCGCAACGGGCGGTTCCGGTCAGCCCCGTCGCGGTACTGGCGCTATTCAAGGCCCGCACAGTCGGTGGGAGCTGGAGGCCGAAGCCACCTGCCCCACTCCCGGCTGTCGCGTGCGGTCTACGGCTGATTAGGGTCTCGTTCGCTTCTTCGATGAGCTCTTGTTCTTGGGTCTTGACGGCTTGGTTCTTGAACACCTAGAGCCCGTGCCGGCCGTCCCACGGGGTCTCGGTTTCTTCTTGCGGCAGTCGCGGCATATGCCACGAAAGAACACATGCGACTCCGTGATCTCGAAGCCGTGAGGCTTCAGGTCAGGCGGGATGGGCGCGTTCGGCAGTGCTCCTTCGAGGTCGACGATCTTGTTGCACAACACACACGCCGCATGATGATGCGCGTGCGTGTTGACGTCGAAGAAGGCAGCTTCTCCCGGCTGATAGACCTTTCCGATGACCCCAAGCTCCACCAGCGTGTCGAGCACGCGATAGACCGTCGTACGAGAGATCCCGGGAATCCGATTCTCGACGTCGGCGAACAGCTCGTCGGCAGTCGGATGCGCCTTCCCGTCTAGCAGAGCCTCCAGCACGTTGCGCCGCTGAATGGTCAGCGATACGCCCCGCTCGCGGCACAGCCGCTCGAAAGCCTGCATGCGCTCGTGTTTGGATTGCGACCCGTTCACAAATGACACACGATTGCATTTGGCGTGCCATACCGGGCGCGGTGCCCGCGTTTGCGCGGCCAGTGGCCGCCGGAAGCCACGATCGGCTTGACGCGAGCGGGCGCGGCGCCGTCGAGGAACGGTCGCGAAAAACGCCCCTGAGCGGCGGTATGACGGGTTCGTGCACCTCGCCGGATGTCCGCGTTTCGCCGGAGCCGAACCGGCAGGACGGGGTGAAAGTGCAGGCCACACGTCGCCGATCCAGCGGTCCGTGTGGGCCGTACGCTTCCCATCCACGGGAACTACTTCCCGGCCTGGGTAAGTCCTGCCTAGAGCGATTGTCGACGACCTGGTTGAGGAGGCGGCCGATGTTGGAGGCGGGGCGGGAGAGATCCGGGTACCGAAACTCGAGGTAGTCGGGTGGGGCAGTGCATATCCAAACCGATAAAGTGCTTTCGTTCCATCGGGGCCTCTTTGCCGTTGGGCTGTTGGCGTATTGCACCAACAGGATAACCAACGGAGTACAAGGACGCCCCGTCTTCATAATATCTTCAGGTCGGTGACCTGCCCCACCAAGGCGGAGCTTACGACACGTCTGAGACGGGCTCGTCACTACTCCCGCGACTTCCCCAAGAACGAATAGAACACCGGCAGGACGAGCAGCGTCAGCATCGTTGAGGTCACCACACATCCGATCACCACCGTCGCGAGCGGGCGCTGCACCTCGGCGCCTACGCCCGTGTTGAACGCCATCGGCACGAACCCGAGGCTGGCCACCAGGCCGGTCATCAGGACCGGGCGGAGACGCGTCATGGCCGCCTCGCGGATGGTCTCGCCCAGCGGCCGGCCCCGCTCCAGCAGGTCGCGCAGGAACGACACGAACACCATGTCACCGAGCACCGACACGCCCGACATCGCCACGAAGCCGACCCCGGCTGACACGCTGAACGGCATGTCGCGAAGGTGCAGGGCGACGATGCCGCCGATCGCCGCCAGCGGCAGCGTCATGAAGATGCGGAGCACGTCGGACAGCCGGCCGTAGGTGAGATAGAGCAGCAGGAAGATCGCCAATAGCGCCAGCGGCACGACGATCATCAGCCGCCGACTCGCTCGCTCCAAATGCTCGAACTGCCCGCCGTACCGCACGTAGTACCCGGTCGGCAGCTCGACGCTCGACGCGATCCGCTCCTGTGCCTCCGCGACGAGGCTGCCGATGTCGCGGCCGCGGGCGTTGCACTGCACGATCACCCGCCGCTTGCCCCATTCACGATTGATCGTGGACGGCCCGTCGATCAGGCGCAGGTCAGCCAGCCGGTAAAGCGGCAGCCTCTGTCCTGACGCAGTCGGAATGAGCAGTTGGCCGACCCGCTCCGGGTCCGTGCGGTATTCGTCCGGCAGGCGCACCGTCAGCGGGAAGCGAACCTCGCTCTGGCGGATCTCGCCGACCTGCACGTTGCCGATCGCCGCGACGAAGTCGAGCACGTCTCCCGCGGGGATGCCGTGCCGCGCCAGTTGATCCTGACGAACGCGCACTTCGAGCAGCGGCTGGCCCGTGATCTGTTCCACCGTGACGTCAGCCGCTCCCGGTATGCTCTTGAGGACCTTCGCGATCTGCTCGGCGCTGGAGCTGAGCGTCTCGAAGTCATCGCCGAAGATCTTCACGCCGAGATCGCTGCGAATGCCGGCCACCATCTCGTTGACCCGCATTTCGATCGGCTGCGTGAAGATCGTGCGCATGGCGGGCAAGCCGGCCAGCTCGACCTCGATCAGTTCGGTCAGCTCAGCCTGCGACTCCGCGCGGGACCACTCGCTCCGGTGCGTGAGTGTAATGAAGATGTCCGTCAGTTCGAGGCCCATCGGGTCGGTGGCGACCTCGGGCGCTCCGGTACGGGACCAGATGTACTTGATCTCGTCCGGGAATTCCTCGAGCAGCAGTTGTTCGATCCGCAGGCCGTATCGCACCGATTCCTCGACCGATACACCCGCGAGGCGCACCGTGTTGATGACGAGGGCTTCTTCCGACAGGCGGGGGATGAACTCCGTACCGAGCCGGGTCGCCAGGAAGATTCCGGCGGCCAGCGCGACGCCGACGGCACTGAGAACCGGCGCGCGGCGTCGCAGCACGAATTCGAGCATCGGTTCATAGAGTCGCTTCGCCGCTCGCACGAGCCACGGCTCGCGATCACGCGGCTTGTCCGGAAGGAGCAGGCTCGCGAGCACCGGCATCAGCGTAAGCGACAGCACCAGCGAGCCGGCCAGGGCGAACACGACGGTCAGCGCCATCGGGCGGAAGAGCTTCCCCTCGATGCCTTCGAGCGTCAGGATCGGCAGGTAGACGATCATGATGATCAGTTCGCCGAACATGGTCGGCTTACGGACCTCCTTGGCCGCTTCTCGGATCACGTCGAGGCGCGTGCGGCCTGCCGTGTTGTCAGTCAGGCGGCGCATGCCGTTTTCGATCTGGATGACCGAGCTGTCGACGATCAGGCCGAAATCGATGGCGCCTAAGCTCATGAGGCTTCCGGCGATCCCGGCCTGCAGCATGCAGTTGGCCGCGAACAGCATGGAGAGCGGTATGGCTGATGCCACGATCAGTCCGGCGCGCAGGTTACCCAGGAACGCAAAGAGCACAGCCACGACGAGCAGCGCGCCTTCCAGCAGGTTGATCTCGACGGTGCGCAGGACGTGGTCGACGAGTTCGGTGCGGTCGTAGACCGTCGTGACCTCGACGTCCTCGGGGAGGGAGGCGTGGACAAGCTGCATGCGATCCTTCAGGCTCTCCGTCACTTCGCGGGAGTTCTCCCCCATCAGCATGAAACCGAGCCCGAGCACCGCCTCACCTCGTCCGCCGTAGGTGACGGCGCCGCGCCGAATCTCGTGCCCGTCGATGACTTCGCCGATCTCGTGGATGTGGATCGGCACGCCGCGTTCGGCTTTGATCACTACGTCCGCGACCTGCTGGAGCGTTTCGATCCGACCGATGCCTTGTACGAGCAGCGATTCGCCGGCACGCGTGATCGTGCCGCCGCCGACGTTCAGGTTGTTGCGGCGAAGCGCCTCGAAGACGTCGAGCAAAGTCAGGTCGTATTTGAGCAGCCTCTGCGGCGCGACGACGACCTGGTATTGCCGCTTACGTCCGCCCCACGTGTTGACCTCGGCCACGCCGGGGATGCTTCGAAGCTGGGGCTTGATGATCCAATCCTGGATCGTGCGCAGGTCGCTCAGGCTGTGGGATGGGCTCGTGACGATGTAGTGAAATACCTCGCCAAGGCCCGTGGCGACCGGCCCCATGGTCGGGCTCGGCATCCCCTCCGGTAAGTCGACGGTGCCGAGGCGCTCCGTGACGAGTTGCCGGGCGAAGTAGATGTCCACGCCGTCTTCGAAGATGACGGTGACCTGCGACAGCCCGAACTTGGACAGCGAACGGACCTCTGTAAGTCCTCTGAGGCCGCTGATCGCCTGCTCGACCGGGAAGGTGATCTGCTGTTCGATCTCCGACGGCGCGAGTGCCGGCGCTACCGTGTTGATTTGCACCTGGACCGGCGTCGTATCGGGGAACGCATCGACCCTCAGGTGTACTGCCGAATAGGTCCCGGTGAGAACGAGCAGCAGCGTCAGCGCGATCACCAGAAAGCGATTCCGCAGCGACCAGTCTATGATGACGTTGAGCATGGTCGCCTACCTCCCCGGGTCCACTTCGCAACAGCCCGCGCCGATGTTGCTCTTGAGTATTTCGGTTTTCAGCAGGAAGCTACCGGTCGTAGCGATGCGCTCGCCCACGTCCAACCCCGCGAGCACTTCGACGTAGCCGCCGGCGCTGGCTCCGAGCAGGAGCTTGCGCGGTTCGTAGACCGTGTCGGATTCCTGGACGAATACTAGTTGGCAACATCCGTCCGTCTGGACCGCCCCAGCCGGTACGCTGACCACCGGTTCGCCGTCATGCAGCACCACCCGGGCGTTACCGAACATTCCGGCTCGAAGCAGGCCCTCGTGATTCGGCAGGTCGGCACGAACGCGCACGGTTCGAGTGCGGGCGCTCACCTTGCTGCTGACCCAATTCAGCGTGCCTTCGAAACTGACGCCGAACAGGCCGTCGACGGTAAAGGCTACTCTCATGCCCTCGCGCACGCGCAGAAGATCGCGTTCGTAGACGTCTGCCACGAGCCACATGCTCGACGTGTCCGCGACGACGAACAGTATGTCCGCGGCGTCGACCCACTCACCGGTCGCGATGTGAAACTCGACCACGCGTCCGCCGATGGGGCTGCGAAGCTCGCTTGCGGTCAGCTTTGCATGTGCTTCGGTTCCCACGGCGGCCACCTGGTTTTCGGCAAGGCCCAGGATGTGGAGTTCGCGCCGGGCGGCTTCGAACGCACTCCGTGCGACCTCGGCGGCGTGCTGAGCCGCCAGCAGTCGGCGTGTACCGTCAAACACGGTTTCTTCACGAAGCGCGATGAAGTCGGCCTCCGCCGCCGCGAGCGCGGCTTGCGCCACCTCGAGGTCTCTGTCGCTGCCGATGCCTTTTCCTGCCAGGGATGCCTTACGCGCCGAATCGCCGCGCGCAAACAGAAGTGACGCGTGGGAACGCAGCAGTTTCGCCTTCGCTTCACCTACGGGGAACTCCCGCACCGCCTCTCGGACTTCACGCGCGGGCGTGTCGGGCGTGCAGAGCGTCAGCAAACGTGTGACACCCTCGTTGATCGTGTGCGTGCGGCGCAGGTCGGCCTCGGCAAGATGAAGATCCTGCGTGCGTTGTATGAAGCGGCTTTTCGCCTCCCCCAGCGCGGGGCTGTCGATGACGGCAAGCAGAGCGCCGGCCTCGACGTAATCCCCTGCGCCGACCGCGACCTCTCGTACGACGCCACCCAGTCGCGGTGTCAAACGGGTGACACGGGTCGCATCGAACTCGATCTCGCCCGGAATCGACAGAGCGGCCGACATCCGCCGTCGTGTGACCGTGTCGGTCTCGATACCTGCTTTGGCAGCGATGCTCCGGTCGATGAGCCGTACCCGGAGCGTATCCACCTGGCAGATCGGGTTGACGGTTCCCGTCAGCAATCGCGGTGCGCGTTCGATCTGCAGGCCGTTCGGTGGGGCGGCTGCCGTTGCCGACGACGGCTCGTCGGGCGGCGGCGCGTTCGGGTCGAGCGTCGCCCAGCGCTTGGCCGCGCCGGGGTTACAGATGTCGCACTGTGACTCGGGCAGGCCGTGCCCGCCGCACCAGTCACCGGCTGCCTTGAACTTGGCGATCAGCGATGAGTTGCACCGGGTGCAGACCGACTCGGGCACGCCGTGTCCGCCGCACCAGCCGAGCGACATGTCGACCGGCACGCCGGTTGTCGCCGGGCCCTGCGAGGTGTCGGCGTTGGTCGCTTGGCCCGCCGGGACGGTCGGAACATCGTCCGACGGTGAGGCGTTCGGGTCGAGCGTCGTCCAGCGATTCGCTGCGCCGGGATTGCAGATGTCGCACTGTGACTCGGGCAGACCGTGCCCGCCGCACCAGTCACCTGCCGCCTTGAACTTGGCGATCAGCGATGAGTCGCAACGGGTGCAGACCGACTCGGGCACGCCGTGTCCGGCGCACCAGCCAAGCGACATGTCGACCGGTACGCCGGTCGTCGCCGGCCCCTGCGGCGGGTCAGCGCTGACTGCTTCGCCTTTTTGGGGTGCCGCCTGCTCTGGTGGGGCGGACTGCCTCTCGCACCCCATGGCGAAGAGCGACAGGCCGAGCGCCACGCCGATCACGCCGTACAACGTCTTCTTCTGAAAGGTCATGACTTCCTCGTTTGTCTGATGCATTGTTGAATGGCCGCGCGGCCGTCGCTCAAGACGGCTCGCCGCGCAGCCCGCACTTACCGTGCGGCGCGTCGTGTCGACGTGCGCGCAGTTGCGGTACCGTATCAGCGCTGAGCGTTCGCGGATCAGATCAGAAGAGGAATGTCGCTTCGAGGAAAGGGAAGCCGTTGCTCGCATGCGCGAGAAGAGCCGCGCGACCGTGGCGCGGCGCCTAGCTTGGGCGCGTCCTCGGTTTCGCCGATGGTCACGGCGACCAACGCGCCGCCTTCGATGATCAGCGGCGTGTCATCCGCCGGCTTGAACATGCCGGCACAAGCGGCTGCACACGGAGCGCATCGACGGCTCGGCTTGGGCTCTCTTGGCTGTTCTTCGCCGGTACACCCGCAGTCCGAGTCCTGGCAGCCGCTCTCGCTCTTTGACGAGGCGCTCGCGGTGTCGTGCTCACAGCATTCCGTGAGCCACCCACCCCGGCAAAGCGGCGGCGTGGCCACCAGGGACCACGTGGCGGTGACAATGATTAGTGTGCGTGCCATCAGGAGGATTGTAGCATCTGCGAAAACAGCCTGCACTACTCATCGGCCATCCGGTGAACAAGGCCGGCTAATCCGGCGCAGAACTTCCGTAGCGCTCCGGACGAGGCAAGCCGATCGTAGCGGCCTGACGGCCTCGTAAACCCCATTCGGCGGAATTTGCGCGGTGGCGGTGGCGGATCGGGTGGCCTGTCGGTGGCGGGGTGGCCGATACACCCACATCTTGCGGGGCGGCGTGGCATGGACGCCACATGTTGAGATCCGGGTTCGTCCAGAATCCGTGGAACTTTCCGATAAAAAAGACTTGACGTTAGGGAGCGGTTAGGTCATGATACATACCGAACAGATACAAAACAGGTGCGGGCGGCGGCACAAGGATGAGTCGCGAGGCAGGTACCGGCAGATGGATCTCGAGACGTACGAAAAGGCAAGGACGCTCACAGTCGGCGGGCAGCGACGCCAGCGCCGCGAGCGAGATCGCGACCAGAATCGCGATATGCCATTGTGTGTACTCGGCCCCGGGGGTGATTTTCGGACCGCGTGGCTCCCGGGGCCGATCCCTTCTCCAGGCGCCCCTCGGCCGGCTCGCGACGCCGGCCGAAAGGCGTCCGAGGCTCGCGACACGGCGATCGTGCGGGTGCCGTTGAGGGCTGGGCCGGAAAGATCGGCGGAACCGCCGGCACCTGTGGTAGCATGGTTGTCGCGCATGGCCGGCGCGGCGGCTGAGGCGCGGGACGAGTTCAGGCGGTGCTCCCGCCTGGCGTTGATGGCGGTGCGTGGAACGCTCCCGCTGGTGGCCTTGGGGCCGCGTGGTTTGTCGGGCTGTGTGGAGGATGACCATGGTGCGAAGGAAACGTGCTCAGACCAACGACACGAAGTGTCTCACGCCTCGCCAGCTCGAAATCCTCGTGATGATCCGCGACACGCGGCGGAGCTACGGCTATTCCCCGACGTTGCAGGAGATCGCCGACCAACTCGGCATAAGCAAAATCACCGTGTTCGAGCACGTCGAGGCGCTCATCGACAAAGGGCTTCTGACGCGTCGTTCGAACAAGGCACGCTCTTTGGATGTGACGCCGCTGGCGGAGTTCCCGGATGAGCGGTCGACGCTGCTGCCGCTTGTGGGGCGGATCGCAGCCGGTCGGCCTATCGAGGCGGTGGAGATTCCGGATAGCGTCGATCTGGAGACGTTGTTTACGAGTAAGCATCCGGTTCGGGTGCTTACGGTCACCGGCGACAGCATGATCGACGAGCAGATACGCGACGGCGACCTCGTCGTCTTTGAAGAACGATCGAACGCACGCAACGGAGATACTGTGGTGGCGCTCGTGGAGGGGGAAGAAGCAACCCTTAAGAAGTTTTTCAAAGAGAAGAGCCGCGTTCGGCTTCAGCCGGCCAACGCGAAGTACAAGCCGATCTACACTCGTAACGTCGAGATCCAGGGTGTGGTCATCGGCGTGATCCGGCGGATGTAGTCGTCGCGGGGCGAACCACGGGCAAGCTGCTGCTTGCCCGTGGCACCCGGATGGGGGCACCGCTGAAGAGCGGTGGCACGCTTCATAGCTTCACGCGTATCGTGCTCCCGAGGAGCACTGGTGGCCGAGCCACCAGTGGCACCCGGCGCGGGGGGCTGAGCGATTCACGGGCAAGCTGGGGCTTGCCCATGCCACCCGGTTCGCACGCGCGTTGCTTCGTCATCTCTTCCGCGGACCTTGCCAGATCGGGTCGAGCCTCATACGTTGAGTAGTCCGGCGTAGCCGGTGCGGAGGGCTCGATTGTTGGATCTGCTGGGCGTTCGATCATTACCATTCCTCACTCGCCGTAACTACTTCCACGAGTTCAGGCAAATCGTCCCCTGGAGCGTGCTCGCGGGGATCGTCGAGGGCGCCTTCGGGAGCGTGGTCGTTGCCAAGGTCTTCGGCGGCAGCGAACTGGAGATCGCCATCGCCACGGCGACGCCGGTGGCGGCCTTCGTTACAAGTCTGGTGTGGGGCATGCTTTGCGTGGGGCGGCCCAAGGTGCGCCTGCTGGTCGTGTTCTCAGGCGGGACGGCTCTGCTGACCGGCCTGGCGGGGGCGATTCCTGCATCGACGCACGGGGCGGCGTGGTTTATCTGCCAGATGGCGGCTGCTCAGGTGTTGATGGCGGGCGTGCTCACAGCCCGGTCGGCGGTGTGGAAGTCGAACTACCCCAAGAGCGTGCGTGGTCGAATCACCGCGCGGCTGCAGGGGGTCCGTGTGGTGGTCGGAGCGGCTGCGGCACTTACGGCGGCGGCTGTCTGCGACTGGGATCCCGCGAGTTACCGCTTCATCTATCCGGTCGCCTGTGCCTTCGGTCTGGTGGGCGTGTGGTTGGCTCGGCGTTTGCACATCCGGGGTGAGCGATCGGAGCTTGCCCGGCACGCGGCCCCGTCGATGGATCTAGAGGTGGACCGCGCCCTGGTGGAGCCGTTCAGTCTCGTGGCGCTGCTGTCGCCCGGTCGCGTGCTGGGGCAGATGGTCGAGGTGTTGCGCGACGACCGCCGCTACACGCTCTATTGCATAGCTCAGTTCTTCACGGGCATCGCGAATCTAATGACCATGTCGATCGTGGCGGCCGTCGTGACGTTGAAACTCGACTTCGGCCGGACGTGGGGATTCTGGGTGAGTACGGCCCTGCTCGTGGCGATCCCGCAACTGGCGATCCTCGGGAGCCTGGGGCGATGGGGGCGGCTGTTCGATCGGCTTGGTGTCTTGGGCTTCAGAGTGATCAACGTGAGCTGCTGGGTGGCGTCGCTGGTGCTCGGCATGGTGGCTACGTTGGTGGCTGATTCCGGCGAGATGCTCGGTGCGATGGTGCTGCCGGCTGCTGTGCTGGCGTTCGCGGGTCGCAGCATTCTGTTCGGTTTCGGTCGAGGCGGCGGCGCGGTGGCGTGGTTCATCGGTCATTTGCACTTCGCTCATCCCGAGAAAGCCGAGATCTACATGGGCATCCACGTGGCACTGACCGGCATCCGCGGGCTGATCGCGCCGATCGGGGGTGTGCTGTTGTGGCAGTGGATCGGCTGGCCGGTATGGCTGATCGCGATTGCGTTTGCGCTGATCAGCCTGGCGATGTTCACGGCATTGGCGAAGGAGGAGCAGCGGGAGGCGGAATCGGGATAGTCAACCTCGCGGTGTTATGATGTGGCGTAATGCGCTCGCCGCTCCGCGGAAGGCCAGAGCTCCCTTTGTCCCCCCGCAAGGGTGGAGACACGCTGTAGGCGCGACGGCCCGGAATGGGTGCGACGGTCTGTGCCGTAGCACTGGTGGACGAGCCACCAGTGGCACCCAAAGCCGTGGGCAGGTCCATTGGTGGAATCTGCCCGGGCCGGCGTTATTGAGGCGTGCCGTCGATGTAGACGGCGATCGGTGTGGCGTCTGATTCGAAGACTTGTGTCCACCGCGCGTGATCGCCGGTAGTCTCGAACGGGATGACGACTAGATCAGCCGCCTTGCCTGGCGCGATCGATCCGATCGTCTTATCCCACCCGAGTGCGCGTGCGCCGTTTAGCGTGCCCATCGCCATGAGTGTGTCGGCTGACACGTCGCATTGTGCTCGTTGCAGGAACCGTAGCTCGTCGAGAATCGAGAGTGATGGATTGGACGCCAGGCTGTCGGTGCCGATGCACACGTTGATACCCGCGGCTTGCATGTCGCGAAACCGGTGAGGAGCGTGCTCGAACGCGGCGTGCGTGCGCGGGCAAAAGGCGACGTGGGACTTCGCTTGGGCGATCAGGTCGACATCCGAGTCGCTGACGTAGTTGGCGTGCGCGATGAGTGTGTTTGGCGTCAGAAGCTCGGTGTCGGCTGCCAGTTCGATCGGGCTCAAGCCCGTCGGCTGAATCGAGCCATCCCAGATGCCGAGGTCGCGGAGGGCGTCAGCAAACGGGCCGTCCGCCGATTGTGTGAAGCGTACTTCGTCCCGTGTCTCGGCTAAGTGCATACACAGCGGCAGGTGACGTTCGATGGCAGTTTCGACGCAGGCGGCTACGGCCTCGGGTGCGATGGAGTAGGGGGCGTGCGGTGACACTCCGACACGAACCCGGTTGGTTTCGTGCTCCCGAGATGCGGCAACTGCCAGGCGTTCGCCCAGCAAACTCAGGCGGTTTCCGATCGCCGATACTTCTCCGAACGACACGCCGCGAATCGCAGACCGGGCGAGGATCGGGCGGGAACGGTGGGGCGTGCGTGTGATGTCGCCGACCGTGGTGACGCCATACGCGAGCGACTGTGCGATTCCATCCTGCACGGCATCGGCCGCCGACTGCTCGGGCTGCGGATCGCTCTCCCGAAGTGCCATCAGTTGGTTGATCCATCCGATGAAGTCAGCGGACGGAGGCACGCGGCCGCTGAGGTGGCCCAATTCCAGGTGCGTGTGGGCGTTCACAAAGCCGGGCAGAATCACCGCGTCGCCGAAATCGGTCGCGTGGGCACCCGAGGCGCCGGCGTCCGGGCCTACGGATCGGATGACGCCGTCCTGGATAGTGACCGCACCGTCTTCGATGACCGGCGCGTCGACGGGTACTACGAATCGGGCTTTGAGGTTCATTACGGTTGACCGTGAGTGATCCGCTCGAACTCTACGATGGTGCCATCCGCGGCGAATCCGGCCTCTTCGAGCAGCGTTCGCCCTTCCGAATCGTCGGTGTCTACACACGCACAGATCGTTCGCATCGTCAGGCGTTTCGCGAGCGCCAGCGAGTGGGCTAGCAGCGATCGCGCTACCTGGGAGTCACGAAACGCGGGCGGCACGGACGGCACGAGGATGCGTCCGATGTCGCCGACCTCGTGCAACCCACCGCGACCGGCCGGTGCTGACGCGACCATCGCTACGGATACGTCCAGATGCGGGTCGTCGAGCCGCTCGTTGAGTTCGTCGGCGGCGAGTTCCGCATCGCTCACGTCCGGATCGCCGGACTGAAAGGTGGCTCGCAACGCCGGACGCATAGCACGGGCGGGAAGAATGCGGACGCTCGGGTCGGGCGCTAAGTCGACCCATTCACTCAGCGCCATCGCCGTCATCGAGCGCGCTTTGAAACCCTTACCTTCGAGGAAGCCGGCGACGAGGTCCGTCGGCTGGCCCGCAGCCGGTGCCCATCGCAGGCACGTCAGGTTGTGCTGAGAGTACCAGCTTTCCGCCTCGTCGAATGCGGCCTCGAAGTGATCCGGGTCCTCCGTGATCACTTCGCGGAACTGGTTGGCTTCGGGTGAGGGGGCAAACCGGTCACAGTAGTAAGCAATGCCGTGTTCAAGCGTTTGCTTCTCGCATATCTGAATGCAGTATGCCTGGCGGGCTCGAAGGATGCTGCTGACGGTGGTCGACGCCATATCGGTAGTTCAATCCGTCGAGGACGCCGGCGGAACCTGCTCGTGGTGGTCGGTTGCCTGTTGGTATTGATGCGCCACGGAGAGCAACTTGCCTTCGCCGAACGCGGGCCCCATCAACTGCAAGCCGATCGGTAGGCCGGCGCCGCTGAAGCCGCAGGGCACGCTTATGGCACAAATCCCCGCGAGGTTGGCGGAGATCGTGTAGATGTCCGACAGGTACATCGCCAGCGGATCCTCGGTCTTCTCGCCGATCGTAAAGGCCGGCGTGGGGGCGACGGGCGAAGCGATCGCGTCGACTGACTGGAATGCCTCTTCGAAGTCGCGCCGGATCAGCGTGCGGACCTTCAGTGCCTTGAGGTAGTAGGCGTCGTAATAGCCGCTCGACAGGGCGTAGGTCCCCAGCATGATCCGCCGCTTGACCTCGGCGCCGAATCCCTCACCGCGGGATGACGCGTACATGTCGATCATGTCCTTCGGCTCGGGCGTGCGGTGGCCGTAATGCACGCCGTCAAAGCGGGCGAGGTTACTCGATGCCTCAGCCGTCACGATGACATAGTAGCAGGCGATGGCATAGTTCATGTGCGGCAGATGGATCGGTACGACCGAAGCGCCGCGCGTTTTCAGGTTCTCGATAGCCGCCATCACGCAGCCTCGGACTTCCTCGTCGAGCCCTTCGCCGAGATACTCCTCGCTGATTCCGATGCGGAGCCCATCGAGGGGATCGTCGAGCCCGGCGACATAGTCAGGCACCTCTGCGTCGACGCTGGTGGAGTCGCGTCTATCGTGGCCCGCGATGACGCCCATGAGCAGTGCCACGTCCCGTGCCTCGACGGCGAGCGGGCCGATCTGGTCCAGGCTGCTGCCGTAGGCGACGAGGCCGTACCGCGAGACGCGCCCGTATGTGCCTTTCAGGCCGACAACGCTGCAGAATGATGCGGGCTGGCGGATCGAACCGCCGGTATCGCTGCCGATGGCTGCGGGGACCATTCGCGCGGCGACCGCAGCCGCCGATCCGCCGGACGAGCCGCCGGCCACGCGCGACGCGTTCCACGGGTTACACGTGGTGGCGGTCGCCGTGTTCTCGGTGCTGGAGCCCATGCCGAATTCGTCGAGATTGGTTTTACCGACGATGACCGCTCCGGCCGCCTGGAGCCGCTGAGCGACATGCGCGTCGTAGCGTGATTCGAATTTCTCGAGGATCTTCGAGCCACACGTCGTCGTGCCGCCTACCGTGCAGATGTTGTCCTTGACCGCAATGGGCACGCCCGCGAGCGGACCAGGGTCTTCGCCACGGGCGATGGCTTCGTCGACTTGCCGAGCGCGCTCGATTGCCTTCTCGCCGCTGATCCTGAGGAACGCGTGGGTGTTGCCGTCCGTCGATTCGATTCGTGCCAAGCACTGAGCGGCAACCTCTTTGGCCGAGCACTCTTTGGTGCGCACTGCCTTGGCTATGTCCGTGGCGCTGGCGATCATGGCGCTTCCCTAAGCGGTTTCCTGATCGAGTACCTTGGGGACGCGGAAGAAGCCGTCTTGCTGTCTGGGTGCGTTGTGGAGGGCCTGCTCCTGCTGAATCGGATGCCCAAGTTCATCGGCGCGGAGCACGTTCGATACGGGCAGCGCATGCGCCGTCGGAGGCACACCCTCCGTATCGAGTTCGTTGAGCTGTTCGACGTAGGTCAGGACTCTCGAAAGCTGCTGGGCGTAGCGTGCGACCTCGTCGTCGGTCACGCTTAGCCGCGCGAGATGGGCGACGTGCCGCACAGCCTGTTCATCGAGCTTGGATACCATAGCAAGTCAACTCCGGGCTTCGGCTCGATCGCGAGCCATTTGCAGGCGCACCCCGCGGACAGCGCCCGTCAGGCGGATGCGCAAGCATACGGCATCGTGCTGCCAACGACGAGTCAGGTCAAGTTTGAGGGTGTGTGTGCCCGATCGCGGCGCGTCTGGCGGAGACCGCGATCAGCAGCCAACCGACGAGAAACGACACGCCGCCGATGGGCGTGATCATGCCGAACCACTTGAGGCCGGTCAGGGCGAGCACGTAGAGGCTCCCCGAAAACAGGACAATGCCGGCCAGGAGGAAGGCGGCTGCGTACGAAAGGACGGCCGAGGCCCTCGTCGATACCATCCACGCCACGAGCAGCAAGGCGAGGGCGTGATACATCTGATAACGGACGCCGACCTCAAACGCATTGAGTTCGCGCGGTGTGAGGCGGTCGGCGAGCACATGCGCCCCGAAGGCGCCGGCTGCGACGGCTATCAGTCCGTTGATCGCCGCGATCATGACCCACTTGGAAGACATCCACGTCCCTCCTACTCGATGCGCGGCGCCGACGCGCCGGGATCATCGTCGTCGTCTCCGTCCGCATCACGGCCAGTGGCGTCCACATCCACGAACGGGCCGGGTCCTCCCTGATCCACGTGTACGACCCTCGCTTTCACGAAGGCAGCGAGTCGGCGTTTGACCCAACCGCGCGCCGGCGGGATGAGCAGGCTGAAGCCGCAGATGTCCGTAAGGACGCCGGGGGTCACCAGGAAGGCTCCGGCGACGAGAATCAGGGCGCCGTCGAGCATCGAGCCGGTCGGCACGACGCCGGCCTGAATGTCCGTCTGGATGCGGCTGAGCGTACGGATCCCCTCGCGCCGGGCGAGCCATGCGCCGATGATGCCGGTGATGACGATCAGCGCCACGGTGGGGCCCCATTGAAGGGCTTCCGCGATGCGAATCAGGATGACGACCTCGATCAGCGGGACGATCGTCAGCAGCATGAAGAGTCGTAAGAGCAAGTTTCGAACGTCCGTTTGCCGTTTCCCACGAGAGAGAGCGGGCCGGTGATTATGGCTCGTGCCGAGCGCTGATGAGGGTATCGCGGGCTGGGAACGGCGTCCACCGTCGGCGAGAGGAGGGGCTTGCGTGCCGCCATGCGGCGAATTGTACAAAAACGCGCGCGCAACTTCATAGGGTTCTTCCTAGAGCCGATAACTCAGCGGCGGGAGCGGGTTCTCCGCTCCTGTGGAGAAGGTGCGCTCTAACATGATGACCGCCGGTGCGGATGACAGACCGTTGATTCTCGTGACGCTGGGCGGCGGAGGCTGGCATCGCCAGACCTACCGCATCCTCGAGCGGCTGTCCGCGGACGAGTTTCGATTCGCCTACGTGTACGCTCATCATTCCGGGAACCGCAGCGCGGGCAGGTTGCCCATGCCGCACCCGGGCGACCGTTTCGCGTTACGCTATCTAGGGCCAACGCGGAGGCACGCGTTGAGCATGGTGACGAACACGGCACGGTTCGCCTGGAGCTTCGTCGAAGCGGTCCGGCTTGTTCGCCGGTTACGGCCTCGAGCGATCTTCGCCCTGGGGCATTCGGCGGCATTTCCGCTGTTCGTCGTGGGGAAGGTTATGGGAATCAAGTGCGTCTTCATCGAATCGCTGACGCGCGCTAATCAACTGTCAATCGCGGGTAAGATTGTGTATCATTTACGCCTCGCCCATCAGATGTATGTCCAATGGCCCGCCCTTGGAAAGAAGTATGCCCGGGCCAGTTTCGCGGGATCGGTGCTATGATTGTCGTGACCGTCGGCACGCAGTTCTTCGATGAACTAATAGACGAAGTGGATCGTCTCGTGGCCGACGGGGTCGTTCGCGATCAGGTCTGGGCCCAGGTCGGGCTCACGAAGAATGCGCCGGTGCATATCGATTCGGTGGCGTTCGATAAGGACCTGCTCGGTAAGGCGCGTGAGGCGGATCTCGTGATCACTCATGCGGGTACCGGTTCGGTGTGCGAGATGATCGAGCTCGGCCGGCCGATGATCGCCGTCGTCAACCGGACGAAAGCGGCGAATCATCAGCGCGAGTTCCTCGAGCAGATGTCGGAGCTGTACGATTTCTGCTGGGTGGACGGGCCTGAGCATCTTGAAGCGGCATTGTCGCAGGCACGTCCGGCGAAAGCGCTGGGCGAGTCGACGGTGGGGCCGCTGGCTGAGGACATTCGAGCGGCGTTGTTGTCCGCCTGATTGAAGCGCTGTCGATCTGAGGGCGCGTCTCGCATGTCGGCGATGCGGACGGGGCTTTAGCGGGATAGGTCGTTTTCACCTGAAGGTGTTGCGGTTGCACAAACGTACTGTCCAATCCGGCGTGCCATTGCGCGAAGTCTTGAGCGCCATGGTGCTGACTCCTGCGCGCTTGTCGCCGGATAGGACGCGTCGCGAAGTCGGCCCATTGCCCGCGCCGCAACCGCAGGAGCGTCGCTCGCAGAGCCGGGTCGGCTATGCGTTGGTGGTCACGCTTCTGATGGCTGTGGCGATCTTGCTTCGGTTCGCGGGGCTGAACCACTATCCGCTTCGCGTCCATCAGGATGAGCTGTCCAATATCTACGACGGATACAGCCTCGCGACGACCGGCGCGGATCGCACCGGTTCTGCCTGGCCCGTGCTGGTGCGGGGAATGGGGCCGGGAGATTACCGTCCGGCGCTGTATCCCTACCTTGCGGCGGTCACCACTACCTTCTCGGGCTTCTCCATCGGCGCGGGCCGCGTGCCTGCGGCGATTGCGGGCATGCTCACGGTGGTCTTCATCTTCCTTCTTTCGCGGCGGGCGTTTGGCCGCGTGGGTGGCGTGATTGCCCTGGTCTTCGCGGTCTTCTCGCCGATCTTGATTCAATATGGCCGGCAGGCGCACGAAGGGGCCTGTCTTCCACCGCTATTCGCGATTGCCATCGTCTACCTGATCTATCGTGCCATAGAGAATCCGCAGTGGCAGCGGTCATTGCGAGCGAGCCTGGCATGGGTTGCCGGCGCCGGGTTGGTCGTCGGGTTGTCAGCGAGTGCCTACGGCGCCCAACGCATGACCGGGCCGCTGTTCGCGGTGCTGGGCGCCTGCGTGATCGTCTTCTACGTCGGGGTCGCGAGGCGGTCGTGGAAACACAGCGGCTCGTTGCTTCTCGTGTTCACCGTGGCGACGCTCGTGGGTGCCGCCCCGCAGATCTACGCCATGTTCGCCACGCCCGACGAGTTCTTCGCCCGCGCCAAGACCATCGGCTTCAATTGGCAGGCGGGGCCCGGTTGGTGGAGTCGCAGGATCGTCGAGGGATATGCCGCGCACTTTGATCCGCGGCTGATGTTCCTTTCATTCGGCACGTACGGTGAGCTTACGGTGGCCCGCCTGAGCGTGGTCGCCATGCCGTTTGTCTACGTGGGCATGCTCGTGGCATTCTATAAGTTGATTCGGCGCCGGGCGCTGGTGATGACACTGCTGCTAGCCGGGTTGATCATAAGTGTGGCCCCGGCCGTAGCGAGCAAGAGCAACCTCGGCATTATGCGAGCTTCCGGGGCCTGGGCGTTCTATCCCGTATTCGCGGCGCTAGGCGCCTTGGCGATCGGGGTTTGGGCGCGGTCTTGTTGGCGCCGACTGACTCATGCCGATTCGAGCGAGCTGATCTCGACGCGGATGGCAGACCGGCCGGTCGTCATGGCGACGGCGGTGTTGGGTCTACTGGTTGCCGGAAACGGTGTGTGCAACCTCGGCCGCTACCTGACCCGACCCGACCTGCAGGGCGTGATCTATCAGAACCACCTCGTGCGCATGGGCGAGTGGATCGAGGAGCACGGCGGCGAGTACCCGCGCGTGTACGTCGAAACGCCGGGCGTCTTCGCCTACCTCTATGTGGCGGCTTTCTCCGGCATGTCGCCGGCCGAGTACCAGGACGCACCCCGTGAGGGGACGGTGACGCCGTTCGGTTGGGAGAAGTTCCAGCGATTCGGGCGTTTCCGATTCACCGGCCTCTCGGCGGCACGGGCGGACTGGGAGGCCTCGGCGAAGGACGAGCGATGGCTCTATGTCAGCGCAGACGGACAGTCGCTCTCGTTTGAGCCGGGCGGGCGCGTCGAGCGGCTCGATGTGCCGGTCTTCTACACCGAACCGGACCGTGTCGCAGCCGGTCAGCGGGTGCCGCAGCCACGCAGCGTGGACTCAAGGCCCAGCGCGGGGCACGTCGCCGGGCACTTGCGCTAGCCCGATTTGTCACACCCTGATCGCCGAACTACCGATAATAGTGTCAGCCGGGCGTGCGCCCGGAGCACAGCGGACAGGATCGGCGCCGATGCTCACAAGGCAAGCCAAGCTCAAAAAGGGAGTCAAGCGTTTCTCGCTCCGGCTTCGCGGCCGGCGAGGTGTCGCCACCGGAGCGTTCGTGTTCGGAGCGCAGCGATCGGGCACTAACATGTTGCTGGCCGCGCTGAGCCAGGGCTCCCGTGTCGAGAGCATCAACGAAACGGACGAAGAAGCGTTCGCGAACTACCGCCTGCGCTCGATCGACACGATCTGTCAACTGATCGATTCTTCCTTTGCCGATTGCGTGGTGTTCAAGCCGATTTGCGACAGCCAGCGAGCGGCTGAGCTTCTCGACTCCATACCCGGAAGCGCGGCGCTGTGGATCTATCGCCACTACGACGATGTCGTGAACTCCGCGCTTCGCCAGTTCACCGAACACGCGCGGTACCTGCATTACATGCTGCACGAGCCGGACATTGCGGATTGGCGCATCGAGAACGTCACCGACGAAGACATGGCACTGGTTCGTCAGCATCACGAGGCGGGCCTGTCGGACGCATCCGCTCGGGCGCTGATCTGGTATCTGCGAAACACCCTGTTCTTTCAGCAGGGGCTCGACAGCGACGAGCGGGTCCGGCTGATCTGTTACGAACGAACCGTGACACAGCCGCAAGAGACGTTCGCGGCGATCTGCGAGCATTTGGACATAGAATTCGACCCGCGCATGACGCGATCACTGTTTCGCACGTCGGTCGGCAAGTCGATGTCACCCGAGATCGAACCGAGCATCAAGACGCTGTGTGACGAGCTGCACGCCAGATTGACCGCCTCCGCGGAGCTTCAAGCCCGTGTTGAGACTTCATGACTGAAGTGTCGGAGCGGAAGCCCCCAGTGCTGCGTTCCATCTCAATTGATGGGCTCACTGGGGTGGCATGGGCAAACCTGTTTGCCCATGTCCTACGAAACCGCTCACGGGCAAGCTGCTGCTTGCCCATG
>JAJDDX010000466.1 GCA_029260055.1 Phycisphaerae bacterium | reverse complement strand
CCGACACCGGCACCACGGGTGGCGGCTGGCTGGGCGGAGCCAAGGCGTGGTTCGCGGACTCGAACTACGACCATTTCAACATTCAGCACTACTACGCGAACGGCGCGTGGGCGCCGACGCAGGGCATCATCACGCAGGCGGGGATAGGCGGGAACCTGGTCGCGTTTGCCTACGGTCGGTACGAGGTGGTGGACGAGGTGTGGGGCATTCCTGTGATCGAGCGCCGGGGCGGGCACATCGTGACGCTTGCTACGTCGTTCGCGTCGAGCGTGACGGATACGTACGAGATCGGGATTCGTGATCCGGCGGACTCGCCGGCTGACACGATGCAGTCGACGTTCGGCAATCGTCTGCTTACGGCGGAGGACCACCTCGTCATCGTCTGCCCGAACTCGGCTGAGTGCTACGCCCGGACGATGACGTCGCTCAACTACAACGCCAGCAATTCACGGCATGCCTACATCGATGAGTACCTGACGATCAGCCCGAAGGCGGGATATGGCTTCGTCAACACGGGCGTTTTTCCCGTGGTCAAGTTCTTCATGCCGTTGCAGATCAACGGGTCCGGCGGGCAGGCGGTGAGCGAGTTTGCGGTCGCGCATCCGGTGCTCGATATGGTGAGCTATCCGGATCGGACGTGCTTCCCGCTGTTGGTGAACGCGGGGACGTTTCAGCCGGAGCCGGAGCTGTGCCTGCTGAACCCACTGACGGGCGATTGCGCCCCGCAGTTTCCGCTTCCCGGTGCGAGCAAGATGGTGATCGACCCGGCTGCGAATCTGTTTGTGCTTGCCGGTGACGAGGTCCTGCGGTTCGACAAGACAGAGGACGGATACGAGCCTGCGGGCATGGTAGCTTTGCCGCATGTGGCTGATGCGTTGGCCTACTCCGACTTCAGTTGTTTTGGCTGCGAGCCGATCAAGCCGGTCGATACGCCGCCGACGATCGTGGCGTTGTCGAGTGCGGACCTGCGGGTGATGTTTTTGACGCCGGACATGGCGGTCAAGCCGGTGGATCTGCCGATTCCGGCTGGGGTGATCCTTCGGGCGCCGGCTGCGGTGGCGATCGAGCCGGTTTCGCCCGGTAGGGGCGTTACGCCGACCACGGTGTGGATGGCGAGTGAGGCGTCGAACGTGATCTACGGTGTCGGTTATAGCATGGCGCGCGGGCGCGGCGTCATGGAGCAGATATCGCTTCCGGCGATTCAGCAGCCGAGCGGGCTCGGGTTCGACGACAAGGGACACATGTTTGTCAGCACCGTCAATGGGCTGGTCGAGTTGGGGCGCGACGCGCTGGGTCGTTGGGTGGTCGTGGTCGATTCGGACTTTGCGGGGTTCGACGTGGGGCCGAGCTTCATGCCAACCACTAGCTGGACGAACTTCGACCCGGCGACGATGAGCGGGCCGGCGTTCCATCACATTGACCCGTCTGAGCTGGATTTCGGGCTGTTAGACGACGACTGCCCCGACCCGGAGGACGGGATCGACTCGGACCGTGACGGCGTGCCCGACTGGTGTGACCCGTGTCCGCAGGACGACCCGGACGACAGCGACGGCGACGGCGTGTGCGATTCGGACGATGAGTGCCCTGGGTTTGACAATGGTGCGTGCGATGACGGGAACGAGTGTACGCTCGATCTGTGCGACCCGTGCGAGCATCTGTGGGAGCCGAACAACTACAGCCCGTGCGCCACAGCCACCGGTCAACTCGGCGCGTGCCTTGTGGGTGTGTGCCTTCAGGTTTGCGATGACGATCAGTTCGGCACGATCAATCTGGCTGACCACGCGACGTTTGTCGGCTGCTTGAGCGGCCCGGCTGCGGCGCCGATCGCGCCGGGGTGCGTTTGCTCCGATCTTAACCGTGATGGGCGGATTGATTTGAAGGATTATGCTACGTTGCAGGGGTGGTTGGACGGGCGGTGATTCTGTCGCACGACGGGCGGCAGGTGGCAACAAGTCAGGAGCACAGGCTGCGTGCCAGCGTCGTGATTCGGGTGCCACGGACAAGCAGCAGCTTGTCCGTGCCGAGGTCGTTCGGTCTGCGCACGAGCACGGACAAACGAGTACCTGTGAGGCTGTCCGGGAATTCGGGGCAAGCCTGCCGTTCTGTCGTCAAGAGCCGACGAGGCTACGGTCAGCGCGGAATGGGCTCGTGGCACGTCGCGTCTGATTCAGCCCCGAAGGGGCGAAATAGCCCCAGCCCAGGGCAACGCCCTGGGGAAGGAACGCAAGACGGAGTATTGGAGCCCTGAAAGGGCGTCATAAGGTACGGTGCTATTGCGCCCTTTCAGGGCTCACCACGCGCGACTTGTCGCGACGTCCCCAGGGCGTTGCCCTGGGCTATAGCTATCAGGCCCTTTCAGGGCCAGTCGTGTCAACCTTGCAGCACGCCCGCCCTATCCCCACAACCCGGTTTGATCGGCTTCGGTTGGCTTTCGGCGTTTTCGGTTTGGAGCGTCGTTCTTCTTGCCGCGTGTGCCGTTTTGTTTGACTCGTGTGCCGTCGGGGGTGCGGATGGTGCCATTTTGGGTGTTGGGGGCGCTTAGTAGCGGGTTCTCGGCGCCGTCTAGGTCGTCGCCGATCTCTATGCCCTTTAACCGCTTGCGGCACTCGGCTGCGTATTGCTTGGATAGCTCTATGCCGACGTAGCGCCGGCCGAGCTTCTTGGCTACCGCTAGCGTCGTGCCGCTGCCGGCGAAGGGGTCGAGGACCAAGTCCGGCTCGGCTTCGTCTGTTCCGTGCGCCTGACGCTTCCGTTCGTCCGCGCAGGCTTCAAGCTGCGGCTCGGCGCCGGCTTTGCGCTTGCCGCTCCTGTCGTGGGTGCCGGTGACGCCTAGTTCCATCTTGCCGCCGCTTGGTCCCACGACTCCGTTCGAGCATGCGCCGATGATGCGGCCCAGGAGTCGTTCCGGCATTTGGCAGCCGTGGAAGCCTTGGCGCTCCTTGAAGGTGCCGCAGACGCGCGAGTAGTACCACGTGTCGCTATCGCCGGTGAAGGCCTCGGGGATGTCCTGCGGGCGTAGGACCCAGTCGTCGTGGGGTGACGGGCGGATGATCCAGGTATCGTCGGGGACGCGGCCCTTCGGGTTGGCACGCTTGTCGCCGTAGACGAGCTGGCGGGCGGAGGGCACGCGGACGGCTGCGTCGTTGAAGGTGAAGCGTTTGGCGTCTTTGACGAAGTAGAAGAGGTGGGCGTGGGAGCGGGTGAACTTCGTCTTGCAGTGGACGCCGAAGGTGTAGTACCAGATGACCCAGCTTCTACAGGTCAGGCCCAGCTCGCGCGTGGCGAGGACCTTGAGCTCGGCTGCGTACTCGTCGCCGATGGCGAGCCAGAAGGTGCCGTCGGGCTTGAGCACGCGTGTCACGGCGGTCATCCACTTTTTGGACCAATCTAGGTAGTCGTCGCAGGTGCGTTTGTCGTCGTATTCGTCGTAGTCGTAGCCGATATTGAAGGGCGGATCGGCGAAGGCGAGGTCGACGGAGCCTGCCTTTAGCTTGGCGAGCTGCTTGATGCAATCGCCCTGTTTGATGCCGTCGGCCGTCTTTCCGCTGTCGCGTCGTTTGCGGATATCGGCTTTCTTGCCGGTGCCTGACTTGGGTGCCGTCGCCACTTGTGATCCTCCGTGATTCGTCGCAGCCGCCGCGCGGGTCGGCGCAGACGTACAGTATCGTATCACCGGAGGCGCAGGGAACCAAGGATGCGCAATTCACAGGATTCTGACAGGTTAGTCAACAGGTTGATCACAGGGGATCGGGCGGTTACGGCGCGTATCCGATCATCTCCAGCGCCGCTTCCTGATAGCGCCCGAGGCACCGCGAGCAGCCCTTCCGGTTCGGTTCGAGTTCCCGCAGGGCGCCGGCGCCGGCTTCATCGCCGAAATGGACGAGCGTAACGGCTGCTTTGTAGCGTAGGGCGTAGTGCTCGCCATCGAGGTAAGCGCGCAGCAAGTTCGTGCATTCGACGGCTTCGGTTTCGATGATCGCGCGGAACAGTAGCTCGTCGAAGAGGTGGTGGCCGGCGTGGAAGATCCTGGTGATGAGCGGCGCGTACTCCGGCTTGGGGTTGTACGCGATGTAGATCAGCGCTTGCCTCATCGACCGATAGTCACCGGTGAGTGCCCACTCCTCGATCTGCCGAGTCGTCATGGTCAGCCGGCCGGCTCGCAGTGCGGATATCACACGCCCGGCTAGGAATTCGTTTGTGCCTTTCAGAAACGCCCTTGCCACCTCGTCATCGAGCAGGTTGACTTTGCAGCGCTCCGCCACATCCAGGAGCTTGCGTTTGTCGATGTCCGAGCCGGTGGTCAGCAGTTTCTTGCAGCGGTCGCGGTTTTGCTCCAAGTAGGCACTGGTTGCCTCTTTGTCCAGCGGATCGGGCATGTCGGCCATGGCTTCGGGCGGGCTCCATCGACCGTGCAGGCCTTCGTAGTTGGTCGACGACGGCTGATGCTGCGCGCGTTCGAACAGCTCGAAGACCAGCTTCCTGTCTGGCGGCGCCCATCGTTCGGCGGCCGCTCGCTCTTGCAGGTCCTCGCGAAGGCAGTCCCATCTTGCCTCCCCGCTACACCGAGACTCTGACGCCCCGAAGCTACAATGATCGCCGAAGCCGTAGAGTAGTGCGTTCGCGTAGATGAAACCGTCGAGCGTGGACAGGCCTTCGATGGCATGTGGGATCATGTCGAAAGCGCGTAGCCGCCCGAGAGCGAAGCCCTGCAATCCGGAACGGGTATCGTGCGTTACGTTGTACTTGGCGGACCGAACGAGTTCGGCTTTCGCGGACGGATCGGCTGTCTCGCAGGCCCAGCGGATGCCATCGGGCGACCCTTGGCGGATCAGGCGGATCATGAAGTCGCGCGCGGTGGGATCCCCCTGCTCGGCGAGGATGTGCGGGGCGAAGGGATGGTCGTAGATTCGTTCGCGGGCTTGCTCGGCGAGACGTGGATCGTCGTAGTCCTGCAGCGCGCCGAGGGCCCCGTGATCCCCTTCCCACACGCGAGACAGGAGCGCGTCGACCACACGTGGATCGCCCGCGAGATGCGAGACGTTGTAGTACGACCGACGATCCGGATCGTCCAACAGGGCGAGCTGGAGTTCGGCGACGCGGGGGTCATCAAAGCTGAAGATGGCTGCCAGCAAATCGGATTCGGGCCGCCACCCCAGCGTGGCGAAGCCCGTGGGGCGGAACCACGTCGGCCTCGGCTCGACCTGTTCACCTCGCTCCATTCTGCGGAGACGCTCTTTCTTCTGCGCATCGAATCGCTTGAATCGGGCCAGGAGCACGGGGAGGGCTCGCTTGTTTCCGAGTTGCTTCAGCAGGCGCGCGGCTAGCGCTATCTTGCCGTCGTCTTCTGTTTCGAGCGCCCGAAGAGCCAAGGCGAAGGTCTCAGGCAGCTCAAGCCACGTGAGCAGTTCCATGGCTCTGACACCCACTTCGGGTGAGTCGTCTTCGGCATGTTTGGTGAGGAAACGTACGACCCTGTCACGGTCCGTACCCTTTATGCCCGACACGTCGATTCGCGCCTCGCCGGCTGCATTAGTGCTCAGGCACGATCGGCGGATCCACTCGAGCAGCGTGATGGCATCTTCTTTGTCGGTGGCGCGCAGAAACGCGGTAGGGTCAGCCAGGATCTCGACTTGGCGCTTGACTGCCTTGATCGTGTCATCATCGGCCGGGGTCATGCAGCCGAAGCCCTCGCGTCCGGCGTCGGTGCGCGTGATGAACAGCAGATGCGGACCGTCTTCCGGGTTGGGGAAGGAGGCACATCCGTAGCGATCCCAACCAGGGGTCGGCTCTTTTCGATGGGCGATCGTATCGCCGGACGTGTAGGCATCACCCGTGATGACCGCGGAGACACGAAACTCGATGATGGCGGCGTTTTGGCCGGGGCGCACTTCCTCGTAGTCCACTCGAGTCGTCTCGCCGACGACGATCGTGTCGGCCGTTGCCACACGATCGTGAACCGACCCGTAACCTACGCCGAATGCCGATGCCTGCTTCGCTGCGAGGCCGGCGAACGCCACGGCGAGCGTAACGGTTGTCCATCGTTGCCGCTGTTGCATGATCATCGCTCCTTGGAACCATGTAACTGTCGACCGCGCTTCCGCCCCCATTCGTTGCCTGCGCCGTCGGCTCTCCGGGCGTTTCGCCGTTGGCGCGACCGCACGAAGAGAGCCCCATAGGAGTATCATACACCGTACGTCGGCTTCGGGCAGCGGAAAAGCGCCGCGACTCGCAGGGAACGGAAACATTCCAGCTATCACCTAACAAAACTACAGCTCGCACGTTATAGACGGCGGGCGGCTCGATAGCAGGGCTCGGCATTGGGGTGGGCATGCGTGCCGACCACAGCGACCTCCGCATTCTGTGACGATGAGGCTGCTGCGGGAGGCTATGAAGTCTCCCCTGTCGGCGCCCGGAGAAGTTCTTGCCGCACACGAGCGTCTTTTGCTGCACTCGTCTTCGATCTTGACTCTCTTTCGAGGAGGAAAATCGTGCCGATTCGCATCATCATTCCGGTAGGGTTCTTTGCGGCAATCTACTCGACCCAAGTCGGCGCGGAGGACGGCCCTGCGCAGGTCACCCCGACCGTGGCACCGGTTCCGGCGAATGCGTTGCACACGCGGTACCATTACAGTCCGGCCACCGGCGCCGCTACGGCCGTCGGCGGAGGGGCCGTGATCGAGCCCGGCGACATCGTCTACTCGAACACGCCGGCACCGGACCTGTTCTTGGCGCTGGGCGTGCCTGGTTTGAGAGTTGCGGATGACCTTACGACCGTCGCGGTGGGCGGTTGCCCGATCAAGGCGTACGAGTTCACGGTCGCGGGTGGCGGCGACGGCACGGGTCCTCCTTTCGGTGTGGCGTTCAACCTTTACGACGGTTGTCCCAGCCAGGGCGGGCAGCTCGTCCCTCTCGCCGGCGGAGCGGTGACTGCGCCGCACGACGGTCTCGTTACGGTGTTCGTCGACCTTTCGGCCGCCCCCGTGACCACGAGCCACACCGTCTGGCTCGCCGTTTCGGTCGACAGCAGTACCGCGGGGTGGGTGGTGGGCAGGCCCGCGGAGCTCGGGTTCACGCGCAACGTCTACGATTTCCTTTACCAGCAGTGCGATGCTCATTTCGGCGGCACCGACTTGTACGCCGGGTTCGACGCGCGCGTGTACTGCCAACAGCCTTTCGACCGAGAGTTTTACGCTTACTACAACGCCGATTTGAGCGCGTCCACGCGGGAGTTCGAGGCCGATGAGTGGATCATGGATGATGTCGAGTTGATCGTCGACGACTGCGTCCTGAGCAGCTACGAAATCGGCGCCCTGGGGGTGGGCATGACGGACGTTCTCGTGACCGCTGAGATGCGCCGGGCGTGCGCTCCGGATTTCGTGATCGAAGGCACTCAGGGCACGGACCAGTTCTTTGGGGACGCGTCACCCTCGCTGGCTCGCTTCGATTTTCCCAGCGGCGTCGACCTGGGCGTCGGCGCGTCATTCTGGATGGCTTACAAGTTCGACCGCGCTGCCAGGGCGATTCGCTCCGGCGAGGCCGTGCTCGGGTTTACTGAAGATCACTTCGGCATGGAGAACGAAGCGGGTGGTTGCGATTTGGTTTGGTTCGGCGGCAATCCTTACGCAGGATTTGCCATCAACATCCGCTGCCTCGGGGACCCTCCGGTCGGCGCGTGCTGCGACCTTGCCACACCGGATGCGAACACACCGCGGGAGTTCTGCCGAGAGGTCACGGAGTTCAGTTGCCAGGGCGCGCAAGTGCGGTTCGAGACGGGCGCCAAGTGCCCCCAGACGTGCCTGATTACCGGCGATGATTGTGTCGATGACGCTGATTGCCCGCTGGCGTGCAGCGGCAGTCAAGAAACGTGTTCCGACATGTCGGATTGCCCGCCGGGCGAGACGTGCGACGTGACCCAGCCATGCGTCGACCTCGGCGTATCGTTCAGTCCGGCGTGCGGGACGGCCGCCTGTTGCACGCCGCCGGAAGGCCCGAACGGTGAAGGCTGCAGCAACCTGTTCGAGGACGAATGTCTGGCGATCACGGATAGTGAAGGGCGCGCTGCCGTCTGGCATCCGGGCCATCTCTGCGAGTACGAGGACTTTGATTGCGTAAACTGGGTGTGCCAATTCGCATCGGGAAGCTGCCACGTACCGCACGGCACACCGGGGTGCGACGTGCCGACGTGCTGTGCTGCGATCTGCCAGGAGGACGCCTTCTGCTGCGAAGTCGAATGGGATGAGTCCTGCACGGACGGTACGGCGAGCTTCGTCGGATGCGCGACTGTCCCGATCAGCAACGACCATTGCTGGGACCCTGATCCCGCGTTCGGTGCTATCGAAGTAGCCATGAACTCCAGTTTGGAGTTCGACAACAGTGACGTGCATTTGGTCGCGGACGAGGGGTACTCGTGTCATCCGTCCGGTCCCGGAGTTCCCGGCTACGGCGGGGTGTGGTTCAAGTTCGTGGCGACGGAGGGGACGGCGCGAATCGACACCTGCGGGTCATTCGATCAGGAGCCACAGGACTCGATCATCGAGGTCTTCAGCGTCGGCGATCCCACGACTGAGGAAACCGCGTGTAACTCGCTGCAATCGATCGGCTGCAACGACGACGGTGGTTGTTGCCGCAGCGCGGGGCTGTCCAACGTGTGCGTCAGCGGGTTGACGCCGGGCGATACGTATTACGTTCTGGCAGGGATCAAGTATTCGAGCGCGAAGGGCAGGTATCGTCTGAGCGTACGTTCGGCTTGCGAGGCCGAGCCGCCGAGTTGTCCGAGGGTCTTGTACGTCGACCGCGACGCGACCGAGCGGCCGTTCGACGGGACGAGTTGGTGCAGTGCGTTTACGACGGTGCAGGACGCGTTATACGGGGCACTGCCCGGCGACGAAATCCGCGTGGCGAACGGCGTCTACACGCCCGACCGGGGGTATGGCCGAGAGGTCGGGAGACGTGGTGAGACTCACAGGCTGGTCGGGGGCACGACGGTGCTCGGTGGGTTCGCCGGATGCGGCTCGCCGGACCCGGATGCTCGGGACATCATCACGTACGAATCGGTGCTATCCGGCGATCTGGCGGGTAACGATACGGGTGGTCTTTCGGATCAGTCCCGTAACGAGAACAGTTACCGTGTTGTCACGGCCGGTCTTTTCTTCGCGGGCGTTCTCCCCGCGGTCGTCCTCGATGGGTTCACGATCCGTGGTGGTGAGGGGTATCGCATCGGATCGCCTCCCACCTCTTCCGGTGAGGGCGGCGGCTTGATTTGCCTGACGGACGAAGGCGTGACCGTGCGCAACTGCACTTTCATCGAGAACCAGTCGGGCGACGGTGGCGCCATATACTACTGGGGTGACAGCATGACGCTGGAGAACTGCCAGTTCATCAACAATCGAGCCGACGCAAGCGGCGGAGGCATCTATTGCGGAAGCTACCATGATATAAGTCTGAGCCACTGTGTTTTTCGCGGCAACTCGGCCCGTGGCGGCGGCGGTTTCTTTACCTTCCGTGGTCACCCCGTACTTGTCGACTGCTTATTCGAAGGCAACTTCGCAGCGGGCGACGGCGGCGGTGGTGTGCTCGTCGAGGGCGGCTGGACGGACCTGACCAACTGCACATTCGTCGGAAACCACAGTGGTTCGGCGGGCGGTGGCCTGTTGAGGGGTATTTTCTCCAATAGCGGCGCACCCGGCGATGACGGTCCGGGCGGCGACTCGGATGCCTCCGCCAGACTGACTCTCACGACGGTCACGAACAGCATCTTTCGGCGCAACATGCCGGATCAAGTCTATGGCGATGAGTATTATCTACAGATCAGGTACAGCGCGATCGAAGGCGGCTGGCCCGGTCCCGGCAACACGGGGGCTGATCCCCTGTTCGTACCCGGCCCGGCGGGGTGCAATTACCTCAGTCAAATCGATGCCGGGGGCTATGCGAACAGTCCGTGCCTCGACTCGGGCGACGGCTTGGCCACTGACCTCGGCGTCGATATGCGCACGACTCGCGCGGATGAAGTGACCGACACGGGCGTCGTGGATCGCGGTTACCATTATCCGGTCTCGGGCTTGCCGCTGGTGATGGGTGATTACGATCGTGACGGGTCTTTGACACTCGCCGATGTCGCCGCAATGCAGAACTGCTTTACCGGTGAAGGACCGGCCGATTTGCCGCCCTGCTGCCGGATCTTCGACTTTGAGCCGGACGGCGGTGTGCGTCTCGACGACTTCGAGGCCTTCAGAACTAACTTCGACGGTCCGTAAGGACCGCAGCGCCGGACGGGCGGGCCTGCTACTTCCCGCCGGGGTAGTCGCCGGCGATGAGCTTCGCGATGTCGAGCGTGACGTGCTTGCACTTGGGGGCGTTCTTGCCGCGTTTGGCGAATGCGACGTGCATCAGCCCCTTGTTCGGTTCGAAGACCGCGCTGTGATGGGTGATGATGCCCTCGATCGGCACGTTGCCGAGCATCTTCCACGCCTTCTTGACGGTCAGGTGGCTTCTGCCGTTGCCCTTCACGATCTTGTCGAGCCCCTTGCAGAGCTTCGGGTAGCGCGTGCCTTCATGCGGCTCATAGCGCTTGCGGGAGTGGTTCGTGCAGGCGATGTGCGTGTCCGAGCCCGCCGGTTCACGCAACGTCAGGCCTCCGCTGTTGGACAGGTCGGCGTCGTGCTCGAACACGACGGCCGGCGGGCCGCTGCCGGTAAACGGCCTGGTCACCATCATGTTGTAACCGGGTAGCGTATGGCGCTGGGTCAGCACGCCGGAGATGTCCTTGATCGCGGTCTCGGCGTGGGCTGCTTCGATCGCCTCTCGGTAGAGCATGGTCGACGAACTGAATCCGCCCTTCCCGCTCGGGTTGGGCGTGTTGGAATCGTGCATGGCCACGGAGACGTTTTCTGCGTTCATGCCGGTGGTGCAGCCGATGAGCCCGGGCCAGAAGATGGAGACCCAGGCGAGCGACTTGCTGCCTCTTTCCGGCACGTGGACGGTCACGAGTTGGGTGCCTTCGAAGGCGGGGCTCTTGGCCCAGTCCATGTTTCGCCCGGCGATGGTGTGGCCGTCCTTGGTCATGTCGCCCCACGCAGCGAAGGAGGAGCAGCCGAAGCGCAGCATGTCGCCCATGCAGTTGGCGGCGACGAGATCGGTGTACTGCAGCGGCCGCCCGAGTACCGGAAGATCGACCGGCCCGCCTGCCTTGGCCTCGATGCCCGCCAGCATGGCCCGCAGTTCCGCCTCATGCTGAGGTTGAATCGTCATCAGGTGCAGCTTGCGCAACACGCGCGTCTCATAGCCCTTGGCGTCGATGACGGAGCCGTCGGCGAAGAATTCGTTCATGAAGCGGGCGATGTCGCTGCTCATGAGGTAGCCGTTGGCGTAGCCACGTTGCTCGGGCGTACCCCAGACGCGCAGCACGCGTACGCCGTCGATCTCGCTCAGCGTGCCGTTGACTTGGGTCTTCGGTGCGTCGTCCGCACGGGCTGCGGTCGAGAGGAGCGGAAGGAGGAGCAACGCACAGAGGCAGAAGCGGTACTGAGGCGATCGCTCGATCATGAGCCGACTCCTTGTTCGATCGTATGTGTGCCGAGGCAGGCTCTGCGAGCCGCTCGTCCGGCGATTCTATTCGTTACGGCACGCCAACTACTCGCACACTAGCGGTCAGTTTAACGTATGAACTTGTCGAGCGAAACCCATTGTGCGGATGGCTGCTCGGCTCGCCCCGATGCGCCGTCTATGCAAAACGGCTTTCGACCAACCGCCTCAAACGGCGCTCGTCGAACGGGCGATTGAGCCCGTCGTAAACGACGAACATGTTTTCGCGGCGAAACAGGTCATTGGCGATCTGCGTGAGTTCTTCCGCGGTGAGTTCATTCAGCGCGCTCAACTCCTCGGTGATGCTGAGCGCGGGATGCTCGCCCGCGAGTACCTCTTCCCGGCCTATCCGACTGGCGATGGACGTTGGTGAATCCAAGGCGCGCTCCACAAAGTAACGGTATTGCGCCCGAACGGTTTCCAGCCACTCCGGTATCGAATCCCCGGAGCGCATGCGCGCCATCTCGTCGGTGACACAGCAGACAAACCTGTCACGATCCGCGGGATTCGTGTAGCCGGTCACATAGAATACGCTTGCGTCCTGCAACAGGTCAGTGTGTACCCCGAAATGGTAAGTGCTTCCCGATCCGTAACGGACCTGTTCGAACAGCGGTGACGATACTGCCCGCATCCCCATTTGCAGCAACCCCAATGCGAGTCGATGCCGGCGAGGCAACTTCCCGCTGACGGCGAAACCGATGGCGACCGTACGCTGCCCCCGTCGGGACTTGCTCCGGTGAAACTGAGGCAATCGGAACTTCGGCGTCGGCACGGCAGCATGCGGCTCGGCTTCTCCAGTCGGCAGGGCGCCAAGCACCGCCCGCACCGAGCCAAGGTGGGCTTCGATGCCCGGTCCGACCGCGACGACGACAACGCTCTCGGGCGCAAAGCTTGCTCGGTCGAATGCCTCAAGGTCTCCGATCTTCAGGCGCTTTAGCGAGCGTCGTGTTCCCAAGGGAGGCAGGGCACTGGGGTGGTCTCTGAACAGCGCCCGGCGCATCCAGTTTCGAAAGCCCGCTCGCCTACCGGCCAGCTCGTTGAGGACCAGATGTCGCTCTGACTCAATGATCTCAATCGGATACGGACGAACCTCGAGGATGTCCGCCAGCAGTTCGGCAGCGGCGGCGACGGCATCCGGCGCCACATCGAACGATGTGCTGATGGCGTCGTCGTCGGTTTTCGCGTTGACGTACCCCGCGAGGGCGTCGATGGCCCGAAGCAAGTCCAGGCGGGACGGATGACGACGCGTGACGGAAAGATGCAGATGCTCAAGCAGGTGGCTGACACCGTTGTTGGTAGCCGTCTCGTACGTGATTCCGCCGGGCACGAACGCCGTCAGGCAAGCACCGTGGACGTGGGGCAGATCGAGCCAGAGCAGGCGGAGTCCGTTCGGCAGTGTCTCTTTCTGATGAGTGTAGTCCATACCCCTCGCTGCCGCACCGTTTCGCCGCGCCGACTTGCCAACCTAACATTTTCCGAATATATTATAGTGCATGCAGGGCGCGCCGATCAAGCTAGCGTGCGGTCGCCCGGTGCAAGCACCACACGCGGTGACGAGATCACCAAGGCATGAAGCCGCGACTTGTCGACAACCCGCCGAACCCCTATCTGACGCAGCATGCGGAATGGCTCGGGCCGCCGCCGGAAGCGAAGATCGAGATCTACGAAGAGACAGCCGGGTCGGTGCTATCCCAAAACGATAGCCCGGACGTGCCATACAACTGGTCCGTCAACCCCTATCGAGGGTGTCAACACGCCTGCGCCTATTGTTACGCTCGGACGTATCACGAGTACCTCGGGTACGGAGCCGGCACGGACTTCGATACCAAGCTCGTCGTCAAGCGTAACGCGGCTGAGCTGTTGCGTAAGGCGCTGAGCCGCAAGAAGTGGCGTCGCGAGATCGTCAACTTCTCCGGCATCACGGACTGCTATCAGCCGATCGAGGCGAGCTATGGGATCACGCGGGCGTGCCTCGATGTGTGCGCGGAGCTTCGCAACCCGGTGGCGATCACGACGAAGGGCTTTCTCGTGGTGCGCGACCGCGATGTGCTGGCTGACGTGAATGAGCGAGCCTCGGCGCGTGTCGCGATCAGCATCCCATTCGCGGACGGTGACGCGGTTCGCTCGCTCGAGCCGATGGCTCCGCCGCCGTCGCGACGATTCGAGGCTATTCGGCGCTTGCGGGAGGCCGGCTTGCCCGTCGGGGTGATCGTCTCACCCGTCATACCGGGTCTTAGCGATGTGGATATTCCGAAGATCCTCGAGCAGGCGGCGGAGGCTGGGGCGCTTTGGGCGTCTTATACCGCGCTGCGTTTGCCGGGAAGCGTCGAGCAGGTCTTCGTCAATCGGCTGCGTGAGGTGATGCCGCTTCGAGCCGATCGGGTGCTCAATCGGCTGCGAGACATTCGCGGCGGCAAGCTGAGCGATACGCGGTTCGGCAAGCGCATGCGCGGCGAGGGCGTCTACTGGGATAGCGTGCGGAGTTTGTTCGAGGTGTCGCGCAAGCGTTGCGGGCTGGCGCCGGGTTACGGTTGCGATGAGGATGAGAGCATGTGTCCGTCCCCCACCCTTCGTGAGTACCCGAAGGATGGGGCACCCGAAGCGGCAGATGATGCGGGACAGTTAGCTTTCGATTTCGGGAAGTGATGCGACCGTTCCCCACCCTCCGTGCGTACCCGAAGGACCGGGCAGCCGCTGCCCGTGCCTCACCCGATGGGGCGCACGGGCAAGCTGCTGCTTGGCACCCAATACGCACTGGTGGACGAGCCACCAGTGGCACCCGTTACATTCGGTTAGCGAGGGACACGGGCAAACGAGTTTGCCCATGCCACCCGTGAACGTGAAGGCTTGGACGTGCGTGTCAACGCGCGGCGTTACAGCGATCCGTCGTGGGCTCTTACAGCGATGAGGTCCTTGGTTACGTCCTCGTAGGGGAGGTCGAATTGTTCGTGTTCAATCATGCGGAGGTTGAGCCGATCGAAGGAGGCCTTGTAGTTCGACAGGGGACGGGGGCGCACGTGATCGGGCCAGCCTTCGCCGTCATCCGGGAAGAAGTCGAGGATGATCATCAGGCCGCCCGGTTTGAGATGGCGGGAGAGTGCCGCGATGGTGGCGTGCCATTCGCGCCGATCGACCACGTGCAGCAGCACGTCGATGGCGGTGATCACGTCGAAGCGTGAGTCGAGATTGAGTGAGACCAGCGGCGAGACGACGAAGTACGCTTCGACCTCCGTGGCTCGTGCCTCTTTGACGGCTGTTTCAGAGAAGTCGACGCCGGTCACGTCGAAGCCGAGATCGACGTAGGCGGAGGTCAACAGGCCGATGCCACAGCCGGCATCCAGCAGCGACTTGCCGTAGCCCCCGCCGACACTGCGACTGATCATCTCGGTGATCCGCTCGCGCTTGAGGGCGTACTGGTCGGCGTTCTCCTCGTCTGATAGTTGCCGGTGCCCGACGGACTTGAGGCTACCGACGTGCGCGTCGTGGCGGTCTTCCCAGTAGGGGCGGGCCTGGAATTCCTTTTCATCGTCGAGGTGCAGGAGACGGCGAAGCGTTCCGGCGACGGTCATGGCAAGCCCTCACAAAAAACGGCCACGGGTCCACGGACGACGGCTGTTTATCGGAACCTGTCGGGGGCGACTTGAGATGGGAGGATTGGGTGGCGGCGGGTCGGAAGCGCCGCGATTCGCACGGACTAGGCGCTGCTCGCCCACGGCTACCGACCCGGTTATCGCGCCCTTTCAGGGCTACGTGGCCTGTCGGACGCTGTTTTCCCAGGGCGTTGCCCTCGTTCTTCTACACATATCCGGGAGCGTCGATCGGCAGTGCCCGTCGGGCTTTGCAGGTGCAAGCCGGCCCCAGCCTGAAAGGCTGATAGACAGTAGCCGTGTGCAAGTTCGCCGTAGGCGAACGCCGCTCACGGAAACGCCGTTCACCCGACGAACCGACCCTGAAGGGGTCGAACAGGCACCGCCGGTGTGTGTTCGACCCCTTCAGGGTCG
>JAJDDX010000465.1 GCA_029260055.1 Phycisphaerae bacterium | reverse complement strand
AAGATGCGTGCCAGGGGGCTGCTCGCCCCCGGACCCCTCGGCTTCAATCCCCTCCGGAAAGGGGGCTGACGCCAACCGGGAGTGCCGCGTTATGCGATAGCACCGTTGACAGCAGACAGTCTCTTCATGGATACGTGACTGGCTTGCCCCGTGAGCCCGAGCGGCTGGACGGTTTACCCGCGTCTTGCGCGGCGGTGAAGTTCCGCGTCTATCTCGCCCAAGTCGTGAAGTTCTTGTACGCATCTGTGGGGAATAAACTTCATGATATGCTCGCAGTAGATGTAGCCGGCCGTCACAATGTTATGAGTTAGTTCTCTGAAATCGGCACGCGCCCGCGCCAGCTTACGGTCGTACCGCAGTACCGTTAAGGTGATGAGCACGTCCTTAGCCGCGCGCATCGGTTCGAACGTCACAGTCAAAGGGAGCCCTGTGTACCAGAATTCAGCCTTTTGGCCTCGGGCGAGCAGAAGGGTCGCGGAAATCAAGTCGCGCCACATGTAGTTGATGTAGTTGTCGTATTCCTTTCTCAAGACCGGCTTGTGATCCACGATCAGCTCGATCGCCCCGCTTACGTCCTCTGTCTTATGGATGCGCTCACTGAACCTCTCGATCGGAACAAGATCGCCCTTACCATCGAAGAGATAAGTCGTAATGCTGACCATTGCAGGCGCCTTCGCTAGAAGTCATCGAGCAGGTTACGGTGAACCATGGCATACTACTGGACGAGTCTAGCATCGACGATCATGAGTGTGTAGTGCGCAGTTTGTAGGTCGGGCTCGGCCCGACGAGGGCTTCTGAGCGGTTTACCCGTCGCTCGCGCGGCGGTGAAGCTCGGCTTCTATCTCAGCCAACTCGCGGAGTTCTCGGGCGCGTGGGCGGGGAATCAACCTCATGATATGCTCGCAGTAAATGTAGCCTGCGGTCACAATGTTATGCGTTAGTTCTCTGAAATCGGCACACGCGCGGGCTTCAGTCCTTATCTTGCCGGTCAGTGTGTCGGCATATGGGGATTGAGGAGTAATGAGCACGTGCCTTCCAGCGCGAATCGGTTCGAACGTCACTTTCCAAGGGCAGGCCGCGTAGTTGAAAGTCGCTCCTCGGCCGCGGGCGAGTTCCAGGGTCGCGGAGATCAGGAAGGGCCATGCGTCGTTGACGTCATCGCCGTACTCCTTCGGCATGACGGGGCGATGATCAACGATGAGCTCGATCGATCCGCCAACATACTCTCTATCCGGTACGCGCCCGGTGAACTCCTCGATAGGCACGAGTTCTCCGTTCTCGTCGGAGAGGTGCGTCCTGACTTTGACCATGGTCGTCAGCTATTCCAGAGCGGATCCAGGTAGGGCCAGTTCGTAGCCCGACGCGGACCGAGCGCCACCGGTCCGCACGCCCTGACGCCGCTTCGGCAGCCCTACGCCTTGACGATCTTCTTCCGCCCGCGTTTGACCGTCGCCGTGGCGTTGCGCGTGTCAAGAACTAACTTGGCGTGCTTGACGATCCAGTCGTAGTCGTAGGATGTGTGATCCGTGGCGATCATCACGCAGTCATAGCCGCCGAGCATCTTCTCGGTGAGCTTCTTGCTCGTCATGCCGAGGTTGTGCTCGCGCTGCTTCGGGGTCCGCGGTATGAACGGATCGTTGTAGTCGACCTTGGCGCCGCGAGCCTTGAGCATCTCGATCAACACGACCGACGGCGATTCGCGGATGTCGTCGACGTCCTTCTTGTAGGCCAGGCCCAGGACCAGAATCTTCGATCCATTGATCGCCTTCTTGCCGGCGTTCAGACCCTCTGCCAGCTTGGCGACGACGTACTCCGGCATGGCCGTGTTGATCTCGCCCGCCAGCTCGATGAACCGCGTGGTCAGTCCGTGCTGCCGCGCCTTCCACGAGAGATAGAACGGGTCGATCGGTATGCAGTGACCACCCAGGCCCGGGCCTGGGTAGAACGGCTGGAATCCGAACGGTTTCGTCGACGCAGCCCGCACGACCTCCGACACGTCAATCCCCAAACGGTCGAAGAGAATCTTCATCTCGTTGATCAGCGCGATGTTGACGCACCGGTAGATGTTCTCGAGCAGCTTCGACGCCTCCGCCACTTCGCAACTCGATACCGGAACCGCTTGACTGACGGCCGCTCCGTACAGCGAGCAAGCGGCGGCGAGGCTCGTTGGGCCGAAGCCACCGACGACCTTCGGAATGGTCTCCGTCGTGAAGTCCACCCGGCCGGGGTCTTCACGCTCCGGCGAATAGGCTAAGAAGAAATCCTTCTCCGCGGTCAGGCCGCTCGTTTCCAGGATGGGTTTGACGAGGTCGCGCGTGGTGCCGGGATAGGTCGTGCTCTCGAGCACCACGAGCTGCCCGCGGCGCAGATGGTCGGCGATCAGATGCGACGTGCTCTCGACGTAGCGCATATCGGGGTCGCGTGACTTGCTCAGCGGCGTCGGCACGCAAACCAGGATGGCATCGCACTCGCCCAGCACCGACGGATCGTCGGATGCGACAAACATCCCTTTCGAGACGACTTCCTTGATGAGCGACGACGGAATGTGCTTGATGTAGCTTCGGCCGGCGTTGAGTTTCGTGACCTTGGCGGTGTCGACATCGAAGCCGATGCACTGGAAGCCGGTCGCGCAGAAAGTGCGCATCAGCGGCAGGCCCACGTACCCCATGCCGACCACGCCGATGCGGGCCGTCCGGGTCTCGATGGCCTCTTTCCAGAGTGCCTCCGTGAGTAAGGGGCGCCGCGAACGGCTCTTCGTCCGGGATATACGCTTGAAGGCCGCCAAGGCTTCATCGGGCGCTGGGGACATGAATACTGCACTCCATATCTGTCAGGCTGCAAGCTGCCGCGGGCACACAATTTCCCACGGGTGGCCCGGCTACGACGCATATCGGCCCTGCCAAGCCGATACTATAATGTCGGCCGGTAACGGAGGCTATCGTGCCAAAACGAGGATTCTGACGCGGGACGTCCATGCTCCATTCAATTGATCTTGCCAAGCCGAATATCACCGAAGCCGAGGTCAACGCCGTCGTCGGCGTGCTCCGCTCCGGGCGACTCAGCCTGGGCCCAAAGCTCGCCGAGTTCGAGGAGGCGTTTGCGACCTACTGTCATACGACCGAGGCCGTCGCATGTTCGAGTGGGACGGCCGGTCTTCATCTGCTCATCAAGGCCATGGAGATCGGGGCCGGCGATGAGGTGATCACGACGCCGTTTTCCTTCGTGGCATCGGCGAATTGCGCCCTGATCGAAGGGGCCAGGCCGGTGTTCGTAGATATCGATCCTGCCACCTGGAACATTGACCCGGCGTTGATCGAACCGGCTGTCACTGAGAAGACCAAGGCGGTCATTCCCGTGCACGTCTTCGGTCAGCCGGTCGACATGGACGTGATCACAGTCATGGCCCAACGCCACGGTCTCCGCGTGATCGAAGACTCGTGTGAGGCGTTGGGAAGCCGCGACGGCGACAGGCCGGCCGGCTCGATGGGCGACGCCGGCGTCTTCGGCTTCTACCCCAACAAGCAGATGACGACCGGAGAGGGCGGCATGATCGTCACCAGCGACGCCGACCTCGCCCGCATGTGTCGCTCGCTTCGAAACCAGGGCCGCGACGGCAACGGCGGCTGGCTGGCTCATCCCCGGCTGGGATACAACTATCGGCTTAGTGACATCAACTGTGCCCTGGGCCTGGTGCAGCTTTCCCGGATGGACGAGATCGTCGCTGCCCGAGCCCGTGTCGAGTCGCTCTATCGTGAGCGCCTCGGGGCGGAAGAGCGGTTGGCCATGCAGGCTGTTCGCCCGAATGTGGCGATGAGCTGGTTCGTCCTGGTCGTCCGTCTATCAGAAGAGTACGTGCAGGCGGATCGCGATCGGATTCTGAAGGAGCTGTCGGGGCGAGGCATCGGGTGCAGCAACTACTTCGTACCGATTCACCTTCAGCCGTTCTACGTGGAGCGCTTCGGGCACAAGCCGGGCGACTTCCCGGTCTGCGAGGCTTTGGCACAGCGTACGATAGCGCTGCCGTTCCACCACGAACTGACCGAGGCCGATGTGGACACGGTTTGTGGCGAGCTTCTGTCCCTTCTGTAAGCCACGCGGCACGGGGTGGGCAGTTCGGAGGTAGGAGAAGCGAGATGCCAGGTTCGAAATCTGGAGCGATTGCCCTTATCGTCCTTGGCGGAATGCTCGCCGGCAGCGCGTCAGTTGCCGCCGCGGGCGATGCGCCGAAGAAGCCCGCTGGGCAATCCAAGGTCGACTTCGCGACGTCCGTCGAAGCGCAGAAGGCCATCGACAAGGGGCTGAGCTTCCTCCTGGCCTCGCAGGATCAGCAGGGAGCGTGGCTGGCGTTCGACCGGCCGCATCCCGCCATCACCGCCCTCGCCGCCAAGTGCCTTGCCCAGGACGAAAAGTACGGACGCGATCATCCCGCGGTCAAACGCGGCCTGGCCTACGTCGTACGCCACGTGCAGCCTGACGGCGGCATTTACGTCAAGGGCGAGGGCATGCGCAACTATCACACCAGTGTGGCGCTGATGGCTCTTGCAGCCGGCAAGGACCCCGCTCACGCCAAGACAATCCGGGGCGCGCAGCGTTTTCTGAAGGAACTTCAATGGGACGCCGGCGAGGGGCACGAGACTTCCAGCGTCTGGTACGGCGGTGCCGGATACGGCAAACACAAGCGCCCCGACCTCTCCAACACCCAGTATATGCTCGAGGCCCTGAAGCAGAGCGGCCTGTCCGAGGACGATCCGGTCTACAAGAAGGCCATGACGTTCGTCACGCGATGCCAGATGCTCGGCGAGGTGAATGATCAGGCGTTTGCCGCGGAGAGTGTCGACGGCGGGTTCGTCTACTCACCGGCCAACGGCGGTGAATCCAAGGCGGGCACCCGAGCGACCGAGGGCGCCCCGCGGTTGCGCAGCTATGGCTCGATGACGTATGCGGGTTTCAAAAGCCTTCTTTACGCCGGGGTCGCGCGTGATGACCCGCGTGTCAGGCACGCTGTCGATTGGATTCGGCGCCATTACACGTTAGACAGCAACCCGAACATGCCGGATACGGCCTCGAAGCAGGGCCTCTTCTACTACTATCACGTTTTCGCGCGGGCCCTCGACGCGTGGGGTGAAGAGACCATCGTTGACGGGGCGAACGTCCCGCACCGCTGGCGTGCCGAATTGTGCCGGACACTCGCGGGTATGCAGCGCTCCGATGGTAGCTGGGTGAACGATGAGGATCGCTGGTACGAGGGCAATCCACACCTCGTCACGGCCTACGCCGTCCTCGCGCTCCAGACCGCGCTCGGCGATTGATTGAGCGATGGCGCTTGCCGAACCACTTGCTTGCGGGTAACGCGCGCAACTGCTAGAAAGACACTGCGGTGCATGCGTTGCACCGGCTGACGCTCGGCGCGAAGCCGAGCGGAGCCGCGGACGACCATCGCCGCGGATGGATCGCATGATGCCTTCAGAACCGCATGAGGAAAACGACCAGACCAACACGCCGCCGGACAACGGCGTGCCGGAGGTCGAGGATGCCTACGCGCCGCCGTCGGACGTGAGCGATACGCCTCCCGATGACGAACCCGCGGTTCTCGATGAGGCCGCGCGGTCGCTCGATGACGAGACGATCGGCGCCGAGGACACCGAGGATAGCGGTGTCACCACCACACCCACCATCGATGAGCCCGAGGCCGAGGATGCCGGTGATACGGACTCGATCAAAGACGAGCCCGAGACCCCGGAGGACGCAGCCGCCGCAGCCAAGCCCCCGAATTGGGATCGTGAGCTTTCGGCTCACCGGATCGCCGTCGAACTCAAGCGTGTCGAAAAGGAAATCCGCACGCTCCTGGAAGGCAGAGACAGCAAGCGGAAGCGGAAGCTGACCGGCACACGGCGATGGACCGACCTGCACGACGACATTCTGAGTTGGTGCGGCACCGGGCGGATCGAGGACGAGGTGCTGGCACGCATGAACGAACTCATCACGCGACGCAGCTACCTGTTTAGGCGCCTGAAGTTCCTGGCCGGCACGCGGCGCGGATGGAACACGTAACTCGCACGATCCGTACCGGTTCTAGATTTGCGCCCGCGTGGCCACGCGGGCGCCGGGGCGTGACTTGCGACACAGTGACTTCGGACCCCGCTTTCTTTCTGCTGCAAAACCGGGTTTAAAGTGTTTAAACGAGGGTCCCGGAGAGCGTGGTCCGCAGTTGGGAAAGGGGCCCGATGCCGCGGCGGATTTCCCGGCACGCCCCGAGCGACGACGCACGTTTTCTCCGCGAATCATGGGTTGATCTTGCGTCATCGCGGTGAGTATACTCCCGCCCGATCCGAGGTTTGGGGACCTCGGCTCGTGCGAAGGATCGAGCGCCCCGCGACGTGGGGTTGCGGCGCTCGATTTCGGTTTGGCTGCTAAGTAAGTAAGGAAGGTATTCGATGACGGTACAGGCGTCGGTTGATTGCAGCGCGATGACGGGCAACGAGCATATCGAGCTTGTTGAGAAGTATGCCGCCCACAACTACCACCCGCTTCCGGTGGTCGTCAAAAGCGCGAAGGGCGTCTGGGTCGAGGACGTGGACGGCAAGAAGTACATGGACATGCTGGCCGCCTACTCCGCCGTCAACTTCGGCCACGGCAATGAGGAACTACTCGACGTAGCGCGAGCCCAGCTCGACAAGGTCACGCTGACCTCACGTGCGTTCCACAATGACCAGTTGGGCCCGCTCTGCACCGAACTCGCCGAGCTGTGCGGCATGGAGATGGTGCTCCCGATGAACACGGGGGCGGAGGCCGTCGAAACCGCGATCAAGACGGCAAGGCGATGGGGCTACAAGGTCAAGGGCGTGCCGGAGGGCAAGGCCAAGATCATCTGCTGTAGCGAGAACTTCCACGGCCGCACGACGACGATCGTCAGCTTCAGCACCGACGAGTCGTGCCGCGAGGGCTTCGGGCCCTTCACGCCCGGATTCGAGATCGTCCCCTACGGCGATATCGATGCCCTGCGCGGCGCAATCGATGAGAACACGGTGGCATTCCTCGTCGAGCCGATCCAGGGCGAGGCCGGGATCATCGTGCCGCCGGCGGGGTACCTCGAGCAGGTTCGTCAGCTCTGCACCGAGCGTAAGGTCTTGTTCATCGCCGACGAGATTCAGTCGGGCCTGGGCCGATGCGGCACGACTTTCTGCATCGAGCACGAGGGCGTTCGCCCCGACATCTTCACGCTGGGTAAGGCGCTCGGTGGGGGGATCATGCCGATCTCGGCGGTGGTATCCTCGCGTGAAATCCTGGGTGTCTTCACGCCGGGGTCGCACGGAAGCACGTTCGGCGGGAACCCGCTCGCTTGCGCGATCGCGCGAAAGGTCGTCGAGATCCTGAAGACCGGCAAGTATCAGGACCACGCCAAACAGCTCGGGCAGTACCTCTTCGACAAACTCTCCGGCCTGACCGGTGACAAGGTCGAGTTGGTACGCGGCAGGGGGCTCTGGTTCGGCATTCAGGTCGCCGCCTCAGCGGGCCCCGCCCGAAAGTACTGTGAGATGCTTCGCGATGAAGGTATGCTTTGCAAGGACACGCACGCACAGGTCATGCGCCTTGCTCCGCCGCTTACGATCAGCAAGGACGAGGTCGACTGGGCGTTCGATAGGCTTCAGAAGGTCCTGGCGTAGACCGTAAGGCCAACTTGTGTGCGACAGGGGCCGCAGCCCCGACGGCAAAAAACACGATGGAGTGAATCCGGTGGAATCGAAACTCAAAGGTCGCAGCTTCTTGTCGATGCTCGATTTTTCAACGCAGGAAATCGCGCAAGTCCTGGAGACCGCCAAGAAGCTCAAGTCCGACCACGCCGCGTGTGGGGTTGCGCCGCTCGAGCGAAAGACGCTGGCGATGATCTTCCAGAAGCCCTCGTTGCGCACGCGAGTGTCGTTCGAGACGGGCATGACGCAATTGGGCGGCCATGCGATCTACCTCGCTCCGAGTGACATCAGTCTCGGCAAGCGCGAGACCACCGAAGACATCGCGACGGTGCTTGCACGCTATGTCGATGTCATCATGGCCCGCGTGTTTGGTCATGACATCGTCGAAGACCTGGCCAAGTTCTCGGGCGTGCCCGTCATCAACGGCCTGAGCGACTACGAGCACCCCTGCCAGATACTCGCGGACTTCCAGACCATCATCGAGCGCAAGGGGAAGCTCGAAGGGCTCAGCGCCTGCTATATCGGCGACGGAAACAACGTGGCTCATTCGCTGATGCACGGCGCGGCACGCATGGGAATGAACATGACCGTCATCACGCCGCTGAGCTATGAGCCCGTCAAGGACGTCACGGAGCAGGCCACAAGCGTCGCCGCCGAAACGGGGGCTACCATAACCGTCACGAACGACATCGATGCCGCCGCCGGTGCGGATGTGCTCTACACTGACGCCTGGGCGTCCATGGGGCAGGAGGCCGAGGCCGAAGAGCGTCGCGAGGTGTTCGCCGAGTACAGGATCGATGCCGACACCATGAGGCAGGCCAAGGATGACGCCGTCATCCTGCACTGTCTTCCAGCCCACTATGGCGAGGAGATCGACTACGATACCTCGCGACTGGAAAACTCGGCCATCTTCGACCAGGCGGAGAACAGGATGCACGCGCAAAAGGCGCTCATCGTCCACGTGGCGGGCTAAGGCGACGCCGCGGGTCGGGCCGATAAGGATAGCCGGGGCAGGCGTCCCGACGCCGCTTGCCCGGCTTCGCAGGACCCGCCCGTTTCAAACCGATAGCAGAATACGAACCGACACGGGCGGGCCGGCTGAGGCGTTACCGGACCGCCGCGCGGATCGTCTTTCAAAGCGGAAAAAGCCGACGCGGCCCGCCGCTGCGGCGCTGGAACCGAGCGTATTGAGTGGATTTCATGAAGGATCGACAGCTAATCGTCGTCGCACTGGGCGGAAACGCGATCTCCCGCCCGAGCCAACGCGGGGACGTGGCCGACCAGTTCGCCAACTCCCGGAATACCGCCGTTCCGCTGGCGGACCTCGTCGAACAGGGCCATCAACTCGTCATCACCCACGGCAACGGGCCGCAGATCGGTAACTTCCTTCTGCGCAACGAGGCGGCCGCCGACAAGATCTACCCGCTCTCCATGGACGTGGCCGTCGCCCACGTGCAGGGCGGAATGGGTTTCATGATCGCCGAGACCCTCAGGAACGAACTCGCTCGCCGCAAGGTCGACCGCTGTGTGGCAGGCGTCATCACGATGATCGAAGTCGACCGAACCGACCCGTCGTTTACCGACCCCACCAAGCCGATCGGAAGGGCACTGACGCGGAAGGAGGCCGATCGCTTCGCCGCTGAGGGCTGGACCATCCGGGAGGTCGAGTCAGGCAAGTTCCGACGAGTCGTCCCGTCGCCCGTTCCCAAACGAATCCTCGAGATTGACCACATTCGCCGGTCCGTCGAGGCCGGAGAGTTGCTGGTCGTCTGCGGTGGTGGGGGGATCCCGGTCGTCCGCGAGCCGGTCAACGGATACCGCGGCGTGGCGGCCGTCATCGACAAGGACCTCGCCAGTTCGATGCTCGCGACTCAGCTCGATGTCGACACGATGCTGGTCCTCACCAACGTCGACCGAATCAGCATCGACTTCGGCAAGCCCACCGAGCGGGCGATCGAGACCATGACGGCAACACAGGCCCGTGGTTGGCTCAACGAAGGGCAGTTCCCGCCGGGCTCCATGGGCCCGAAGGTGCAAGGCGCACTCGACTTCCTAGACGCATCGAGCAAGCCTCACGCGCGCGTCATCATCGGCCCGCTCGACAACGCCGCCGACGCCGTCACCGGCAAGGTCGGCACCAGCATCACAAAGGGCTGACGACCGTTAAGCCGCCAGCCCTCGTGTCTGCTACTCATTTGGTGTGACGGGCATCGCCCGCCGGCCGTATCTACCCGACCACCCGCTGAATCTCGGGCGCGAGCGCCTCAGTCGCGGCGCCGGCCAGTTCATACCGCACCCGCATCGTCGGCTTGTTGATCTTCAGCAGCTTCGCCAGGTCGATCGGCGTGCCGATCAACACGAGGTCGCAGTCGGCCGCGTTGATCGTCGCCTCGAGCTCCGACATCTGCTTATCGCCGTAGCCCATCGCCGGAAGAATCTCTTCCATGTGCGAGTACTTCTCGTACGTCGCCTTGATCGTGCCTACCGCGTAAGGACGCGGGTCAACCAGCTTCGCAGCGCCGTGCGCCGTAGCAGCCACGTGGGCAGCCCCGATCCGCATCTCGCCGTGCGTCAGTGTCGGGCCGTCCTCGACCACTAAGACGCGCTTGCCCTTGATGGCTGCGGGGTCGTCAACCGTCACCGGCGACTCGGCTCGGATGATCTTCGCCGTCGGGTTGATCCGCTTGATATTGTTCTCGACGATCTCGATGTTCTTGGCTTCAGCCGTGTCGCACTTGTTGATGACCACGATGTCGGCCATCCGTGCGTTGGTCTCACCCGGATAGTAGGCGATTTCGTGACCGGGGCGGTGCGGGTCAGCCACGACGATGTACAGGTCCGGCCTGTAGAACGACATGTCGTTGTTGCCGCCGTCCCACAGAATGACGTCCGCCTCTTTCTCCGCCTCGCGGAGGATGCGCTCGTAGTCGACGCCGGCGAAGATGACGTTGCCCGCGGCGATGTGCGGCTCGTACTCTTCACGCTCCTCGATCGTACACTTGTGCAGGTCCATGTCGCTGAGTTGGCCGAAGCGCTGGCATATCTGCTTAGTGAGATCGCCGTAGGGCATGGGGTGACGGATCGCCGCCACGCGCTTGCCCATCGCCTTGAGCACGTTGGTAACGGCACGCGAAGTCTGGCTCTTGCCGCAACCGGTGCGGACGGCACAGACGGCGATGACCGGCTTGGTGGACTTGAGCATCGTGTGGGCGTGGCCGTTGATGCGGAAGTCGGCGCCGGCCGCGTTCGCGATGGCAGCCTTGTGCATCACCTCGGCGTAAGGCAAGTCGGAGTAGGCCATCGTGACCTGATCCACCTTGTGCTTTTTGATCAGCTCGGTCAGCTTCTCTTCGGGTTCGATCGGGATGCCGTTGGGGTACCGCTCGCCGCACAGCTCAGCCGGGTAGGTGCGGCCGTCGATGTCCGGAATCTGGGCGGCCGTGAACGCGACCACCTCGTAGCGAGCGTCGTTCCGCCAGAACGTGTTGAAGTCGTGAAAATCGCGCCCGGCGGCGCCGACGATGAGAACCCTGACCTTGTCCTGATTTGCTGCCATGACTCCTTCTCTTACGGACGATTCCGCGTTCGCAGTGCGTGGACCGGAGTGCCGCGTCGCCCCTATGGGCGTCGCCGGACGTTCCCGAATGTCCGGCGCCGGGGTGCCCCCGACACGACACGATCACACGCAGCGCTGAGACCGGCACGCTTGGGCATCCACACGGAGCCCATGGCGTACCACCAATCGTTTTCAGCCCGCAGCGTACCATCCGCAGCGGGCCGCTCGGAATCTATGGCAATACCCGTGCCCGGGCAAGGGAAAGCGCGTTTGTCGGCAACGGAGTCGGGGCGAGGGTCGATACGTGGATGGCGACGGAACGGGGTGGGCGGCAACCGAAGGGGCCGCGCCGAGCCGCGGGTTTCAACCCGCGCGGACGGTCGGACGCCGAACGCCGCTCGCCCGACAAGTGCTCTGTCAAACGCCTAAAAACGGGTGGCATGGGCAAGCAGCAGCTTGCCCGTGTCTCTCGATTGCCGACGCGCACCGACAAACGACTCTGCCCAGCCTACCCGTCAGGTCTGCGGCGACGGAACAGAAGAGTGGAAACGACTCTGGTGGCATGCCCACCGGCGCGGCGTACGTCACCCCGAGCCGAGCACACTATCGAGCAACTCGATCTCCGGGTTCCGGCGGTGGTACCCGACGATCTCGCCCTCCTTGAACACGCCGACATAAGAGGGCGGCTCCCATTCCTCCCAATCCGGCACGTGCGGCTCGTACGGCTTCTCGGTTGTCTTGATGAGCCCCTTGGTCCGTTCGAGGCTCTCCCGTGCAGCCGACCGGTCCCCTTGGGCAAGTCCCAGCCAACACCGCTCGATGGCCGCGTCAATCAGGAAGATCAGCATCTCGCCGCGCCCGGCGATGGTTTCGGTTTCAAGTAGGTCATGCTCGGCATCCTCGAACCGCCCCTGGATCCTTCGCAACGCCGCCCGCGCCACCAGCCCTCGGGGTAACTCGTTCTGGGTGCCGGCCCGCCGCAGGAACGACACGCTGTTGTCCAGGTGCTGTTCACCCGCGTCCAAGCCCGGCGCGACGGCAGAATCACGATCCGGGCTTCCGGCCTTGGCATCGAGGATCGCCTCCAGAAGGTGTGTCCGGCCGAGCGACAGGTGGTCAACGGCAATGCATAGAAGCGGGTCGCCTTGCACCCGCCATTCGAACATCTTCCTGGCGCGTTCGCGCACCTTGCGACAGGCCCGGAACGCGGTACCCAGATCGGTGTCCTTCGGCCCTCGAATCTCGCCCGCAGTGGGAGCGTCGTGTCTTTCCTGCTGATGCGTGATGGCTGTTAGCTGACAGCAGACGCTTGCAGGTTCGCCGAGTAACAGCTCGCAGTACTCGTGCCCCGCAGACCCGTAGAGCAACGGGAACTGGTGCTGCCAATTCTCCTGCATCGCCTCCGCCTCACGGAACGCCGCGAGGGCCTTGTCGCGGCGCCCTGTGCTGTGAAGGGTATTGGCCAGCGTCGCCCGGCCGAACACCGCGGTGTCAGCTTCGAGGCTTCGGTCGGCCAGCTCGATGCACCGTCCACCCAGACGTACAGCGCCCGAGATGTCGCCCAGGGTCAAGTGAATTTCGCTGAGGTTGCGGGCGTCGCGGGATGCGTTTGCCCAGCTTGACCGTTCGACGCCTGCCCGGAATCCGGCAGCCATTGGCTCCGCACTGTCTGCAAGCCGCCCGAGTGCTCGCAGCCGAAAGCCTGCCTGGTTCAGGATCCAGGCCTGGGCTACAGGCGTAATCTCCGCGACGGGCTGGACCCACGTCCGCTCAAAGAAGGAGGCGACGACGCCAAGGTCCGCGCCAAACGCGCCGAGTTGGTTCGTGCTGAAGAACTGGTTCTGTCGGCTGATCCGCGCATAGTACACGTCAGCCAGCGCCTCCTGGTGCAATCCCGCGGCGCAGCCGTGGGCCACGGCGTGGTAGAGCGGCATCATCTTTTCGAGCGTGTCGGGCAACTCCGGAGCGGCCGTCTTGAGATGCTCGTACAGACGCCGATGGGCTTCTTTCGCCGACTCCGGGAAGCGCTCGGCGAGTTGCTCCTCGAAGTGCTCGCGCACCAGTGGGTGGGCGTCGGCCACGTCGGGTCGATGTCGGCTCTCATGGGCCACGAGCCCCAAGTCGCGCAGGCGCCTAAGGGCATTGCCTCTCTGCTCGTCCGCGAGGCCCCGCAAATGTGCCGTCAGCCCTTCAATCGGCTCCCCCGCAATCACGGCACCAAGTAGGTCCCCGTCGGCCGGTCGGTCGAATAGCCCGAGCAGACGCAACCATTCGACTTCCGATCCTTCCCCGAGCGTCTCCTCGAACGCCGCTATCACCCGCCGTGCGTGGCGACCCTTCTCGACCGCCACGTCGATGTCCGCAATCCTCGACCGCTCCGACACATGATGCCCGTCAATCTGACGGAGGTAGGACGCCAACAGGCTGACGGCCAGCGCGTGTGGCCCGAACTCGCGGGCGGCTTGCTCCAACTCATCGTCGCTGCCGGCGACCCGGCCGACGCGCAGCAGAGATCGGCCTGCTTCGGCGGAGATTCGCTCCAGGTCGACCTGCGAGGCCGTAGCGCCGGCGTCCGCGAACTCGGTCAGGGTCTCCCGCGAGGTAACGACGCAAAGGCCGGCATTCTCGCGGATCAGCTCCTCCAAAAGGGTCTTAAGGCCCGGGTCTTTGATCGTGCCTCGATCGAATTCGTTGCCTGATTGGAGCGGCTCCATGCCGTCCAGCACGAGCAGCACCTTCTCGGCGCTGACGCACTTCGCCAGGAGCGCCCCCTTGTCCCAGGCAGAGAGCTTTTCGAAGTCCTTCTCCCCGAACCAGCGGAGCGCCTCATCAAAGAAGAAGTCGGCGGACGTGACCTGATCCTTCGTGCCCTGGCTGTAGAAGGACCACCCGAACACGCGACGGGCGCCGCGGTAATCGTCGGCCGCAAGTCGATCGAGCCAGACTTTCACCAGCGTGGACTTGCCGACGCCACCCCATGCGATCAACGACAGAACATTCGTCGTATCCGACGCCCATGCGTCATCGAGCAGCCCCAGTTCCTTCTCACGGCCAAACAGCTTGTAGCCCGTTTCCGGTAAGCGGTCGATGTCGACGAGCACGTTCGAAACCACAGCACCCTCTACCGGCGCCGGGATCGGCTGTGATGCAGCCTCCGCGTCCAATTGCGACGTCTTCTCATGAACGAACATCGCAAACTCGGCGAACGCGGCGGTCTGGCGGGGCCCGTCCAGCAGCGAGATGGCTTGCGAGTCGCGAGGGAACATTTCGATCCGCTTCAACCAGGGAACAGCTTCCCATGGGCAAGATCCCAGCAGGATCGGCAGCAGCATCAGGTCTTCTTGCCGTCGGCGTTCGAGCAGGTACTTGATCTCTGCCGTCTTGTTGAATGGCGAGTCCAGGTAGTCGACCGAGATCAGGCAGATGGCGATGGCGGCCCGTTCGAGTTGCTCATAGAGCTTGAAGTACGCGTCTTCCCCCGTTTCGACCTGGTGCTCGTCCCAGACCTCGATGTCGCCGTACTCGGCAACGACGTTGAGATGTTTGCGCAGGCGCAGGGCTAGGGTTTCATCCGCCTTGCAGTGGCTGATGACGACCAAGGGTCGGGGTGAATCAGCGACCACGTTCAATCTCCGCGAACACACCGCGTATCAACTTCACTTCAGAAGAGCGCCGATCTCCCGAGCGATCGCATCCAGGTCGGCTTCGATCTGATGGTCCGTGCCGCCCGACAGCGGGTGGCCGTCCTTCGGGCGGCACTGCAGCTTGGCCAGCCAGGGGACCATCTGCCAGGGGCACGGCCTGACGATGACCGGGAGGATCTTGACGCCTTCCTTCTCCCGCCGTTCCAACAGGACCGGCACCTCCTTGCTCAGAATGAACTTCGAGGTCAGCGAGTCGGCGGAGATCAGCAAGACCGCCGCCTTGGCTCTTTGCATAGCCGCCTCAATCTCCGGCTCCCAATCGGAGCCGAACTCGATGCGGCGATCGTTCCACGTGTCCAGAATGCCCTGGTGACCGAGCACCTGAAGCTGTGTGTCCAGGCGGTCCTTCCATTCTTCGTCCTTGTGGCTGTAGCTGATGAAGACTTGCGGGGCGGCCGGTGGCATATCGTCAGTACTCCGTATCAAGAGACAGGTCCACAGGGATACAATGTCCGCGAAGGAGCGTCAACCCGCCGCAAGGCTGTGTCACCCTCCTCAGTACTATTCCCTATGTGGCTCGTTGAGGCGATATTGCGCAAGCTGATCTTCGAGGCGTGCGTTCGTGTGGGGTGGTAGGGGGAAAGTGTCCTCTTCGAGGAGGTACTGGATCGTCCACACCGCATTGATGAAATCACCCGTCTCCGCATAGGCGGCCGCCAGCGCCTCGAGCGCCGTGATGCTACGTCCTCCCGTGGCGTCTACTGCGTCCAGTGCGAGCCGGAGTGCCCTGGGTCCGTCACGAAGGCTGTCATCACTCGCGGTGGCCAGAATCCATGCAAGCCTCGACGTGAGCGCGGCGTCACCGCCCAGCCTCACCCCGGCCTCCAGCACCTCGACCGCGCCGGCCAAGTCGCCCATATGCACGAGCCCCCCGGCGAGCCGGCTTCGCGCCGGCGCGTAGAGCGGATCGACTTTGATCGCTTGGCGCAGGAATCCGACGGCTTCTGCCCATCGCTGCTGATCGGCGTAGAAATCGGAAAAGAGTGTCGGCCAGACAGCATTCCCCGGCTCCGCCGCGATCAGCCTCCGATAGAGCCCCTCCGCCTCCTCGAACTCCCCAAGACGTGCCTTCACGTCGGCCAGCGCAACGATCTCCGACGACGCGGTCTTGCCGACCGCTTCAGCGATGTCGAGAGCCGTGGCGAAGTGCTCTTCCGCCGTAGCGAGATCATCGAGTGCGGCCGAGCAACTGCCCAGTGCGAAGTGGGCCGTCCGGTTACCGGGCAGTGTGTCGAGTGCCTGTCGCGCGTGCGCGCAGGCCGATTCGAACTCCCCGCGTTCATTCAGCACCGACGCCAGGTTCGCGTGTGCGATGCCTCGGCTGCCACCACGTTCGATGACCGAAGTCCAGAGCGTTTCGGAGTCCTTCCAAAGACGGACTTGCGAGCGCGTCAGCATAACGAACGTCAACGAACAGACGGCGATGCCCACGAGGATTCCGTTCCGTCCATTCGTCCCCAGGCGGCGCCACGCCGTGGCGATGCCGGCACCCGCCAGGATCGCCAGCGGCATGCACGAGAAGTAGCTGTACCGGTCCGCCACGACCTGCGGGCCGCTCTGAACCAGGCCGAGTG
>JAJDDX010000464.1 GCA_029260055.1 Phycisphaerae bacterium | reverse complement strand
GGCGTCGACTTCGGTGATTCGCCACCCACAAGGGGTGACGCTACAGGTGACAGCGGGTGGCCGTTGAGCCGTTCTATGATGTTCAGCACGTCTTCGTGCGTAAGCGGCTCGAAGAAGAGCATGTCGGACGTGTCGAAGTCGGTGCTGACGGTCTCCGGGTTCGAGTTGACCATGACGGACTCGTAGCCGGCTGCGCGAGCGGCCATCGAGGCGTGGCAGCAGCAGTAGTCGAACTCGATGCCTTGCCCGATGCGGTTCGGTCCGCCGCCGAGCACGACGATCTTGGTTCGATCGGACACGCGAATCTCGTCATCGACGACCGGGGTGTCCGGTTGTGCCACGTTTATGACGTGGCCTTCGTGCGACGAGTAGTAGTAGGGCGTGCTCGCCTCGAACTCCGCCGCGCACGTGTCGACGAGTTTGTAGACCGGGCGGCGCCGCGCGGCGAGTGCGCTGGAGCCGGCTTGGAGGCCTTGGGATCGTTGTACCTCGCTGTAGCCGAGCATCTTGGCGGTTTCGAGGGCAGTGGATCGGGCGGCCGATCGCTCGGTGAGCGTCGCGTCCGACGCGGAGAGCCATTGATCCTCGAAGTTCACGAGTGAGTGCATTTGGTCCAGGAACCACGGGTCGATCCGCGTCAGCTCGTGGACCTGATCCACGGACCATCCCATCTTGAAGGCGTAGCGAATGTAATAGGGTCGTCCTTGGCAGGGCCGGCCGAGCTTGTCTCGCAGGATGCTCCGCGGAATGGGCCACGCCTTGGCGTGCTCTTCTTCGGTGTCGGGTGGGGCCTCGGTCGCGGTGCTGCCACCCAGCGGCGCCTCCGAGCTGCTATCCTCGGACGCCTCGCCGCGCTGCGCGCCGAGCCACGCATCGTTGTCGTCGAGTCCGAAGCCGTACCGCTTGATCTCCATCGAGCGGATGCACTTCTGGAACGCCTCTCTGAACGTTCGCCCGATGGCCATTGCCTCGCCGACGGATTTCATCTGCGTGCTTAGTATTTCGTCGGCATCGGGGAACTTCTCGAAGTTCCATCGCGGCATCTTGACCACGACGTAGTCGATGGTCGGCTCGAAACTGGCCGGCGTCGTCTTGGTGATGTCGTTCGGCAGTTCGTCGAGCGTGTAGCAGACGGCGAGCGTGGCGGCGATCCGGGCGATGGGGTATCCGGTGGCCTTGCTGGCCAGTGCCGACGAGCGTGACACGCGCGGGTTCATCTCGATGATGACCTGCCGGCCCGATGCCGGGTCGACGCCGAACTGGATGTTACAGCCGCCGGTGTCGACGCCGATCGCACGGATGATCTTGATGGCGCTGTCGCGCATCAACTGATACTCTTTATCTGTCAGCGTTTGGGCGGGGGCGACGGTGATGGAGTCGCCGGTGTGTACGCCCATGGCGTCGACGTTTTCGATCGAGCAGATGATGACCACGTTGTCCGCGCGATCGCGCATGACCTCGAGCTCGAACTCCTTCCAGCCGTAGAGGTCCTCCTCGATGAGGATTTCGCTGACGCGCGAGGCCGCGATGCCGCGTTTGGCGATGGTCTCGAATTCCTCGGACGTTCGGCAAAAGCCGCCGCCTTCGCCGCCGAGCGTGTAGGCCGGTCTTATGCAGCAGGGGAGCTTGACCGTCTTGATGATCTGCTGGGCTTCGTCCCAACTGTGGGCGATGCCGGAGCATGGCACGTCGAGGCCGATCGAGATCATGGTTTCTTTGAAGGCGGTGCGGTCCTCGGCCTTGTGGATGGCTGTCGCGTCGGCGCCGATCATCTCGACGTTGTGACGCTCCAAGATGCCGCGCTCAGCGGCTTCCATGGCACAGTTCAGGCCCGTCTGTCCGCCGAGGGTCGGCAGCAGGGCGTCGATCGGGTGGCCTTCGTCTCGCTCGCGGATGAGGATCTTCTCGATGAACTCGGGCGTGACGGGCTCGACGTAGGTGCGGTCGGCTGTGCCCGGGTCGGTCATGATGGTGGCCGGGTTCGAGTTGATCAGCACGACGCGGAAGCCTTCTTCGCGAAGGGCTTTGCAGGCCTGTGTGCCGGAGTAGTCGAACTCGCAGCCCTGGCCGATGACAATAGGTCCCGAGCCGATGATCAGGATGTTGTGAATGTCGGTTCGTTTGGGCATGTGCGTCCTGTCGCGTCCGTATCTTGGCGCAGGGCGACCGGCTCGAAGTCAGCAGGGTCGGTTTCTCCGGGGTCGACGTTGGCCCGGCGGTCGTTGCGTCGACGGAGTCTTGTATCACAGCAGGGGGCGGGACGCTAGATGCGAGTAGGGCTTACCGCCGGTTTGGGCTGTGATTTGCGGGCTGCGCGGTTGCGGTTTCAGCTTGAGCGTAGGGATTGCCGAGATACTCAAGATGGAACCTATCACGAGAATCCGGTTCGGCGCTGGTCCTGTGACAGCTCGGCGGGTCCGGTTGGCCGCGCGGGCTGAAGCCTGCGGCTCCGGTCGTGTTGTAGCCTCACGGGCAAACAAGTTTGCCCATGCCACCCAATCGTGGGGCTCGGGAGGTGCTGCGACGACACGGGCAAACGAGTTTGCCCGTGCCACCCGGCGATGCGGCTCGCGAGGATATGGTCGCGGCTCGGGGAGGTGTGCGTGCCGCCTCGGGGCGGGCTCGGTGGTTCGGTTGGTTGTGGCGGCTGTCTTGCCGGCGCTGATCTGCGGATGCCCGGGCTGCGGGTGGCGCGACCGATCCGCCGTCGGACGCGCCGGAGTTCGCCGGTCAGTGGCAGCTTCGCGGCGATGGCGGGCGGGATACCGGTTGTCTGGAAGCCGACGAGACGGGGGATCCGGTTTCGCTGACCGGCAATCCGGAGGTCGCTCGCGCGGTTGACGAAGATGTGATCTTCTTCGACGGCGCGCCGCGAACCAGTGCGTCGGGGTTGCTCTACACAGCCATCGCTCGCACGACGGTCATCAATGAAGACGTGTTGGTCGTCTTCGACATCGAAGTGTTCCAACTCGGCCTCAACGTCGGTACGCAGCACTTCGAACTCGACGGCGTGCTCGTTGATGAGGACAACGTCGTCGGCACGTTCGAGTCTCGCCAGGAGGCTGTCTTCGCAGACGTGCCGCCCCTAGTTACCGAAGAGGGGACGGCCGAGCGGGGTGGGTGTCAGTAGGACCGTCGGACGTTTCGCCCTTACGAAGGCTGCCAAGGCGGCCGCGCTGACGAATTGGCATGCGGCAGGGAGGCCCGCAGCCTCCGGCACCTGCCAACTCGAACCCAGTGCGATGCAGCGATGCCAGGCGCAGCGCCCGCCCGTTTCTCGCTGCCGACGAACCACCTTCAGCTCGCGGGCGACCATTCGTACTAGTAGTGCCCCCTAGGTAGTATTACCCATTCCTTCGGTGCTCTCTACTGGAAGACCCGCATACTGGGCCGCAGGACAGCTTCGGCTCCTTCCGCAAGAAAGACTCCGAGTTTTTCGCGTACGATTGCGTCACTCAACTCCCATTACGCGTTCGGAAGAACACTCGTCGAGTGGGAGGTAACTGTCCACGCCGGGTGTGGTACGGGGATGACGGAGACTTGATACTGCTATAAGCGCCGTTCACCGCATTCGATAGCGGACCTCCAAACCCCATTGTTGGAATATGAAATAGCGACGACGGGCCTCTGCGCGCTGCGAGCGTAGCGACGCGCCTTGCGGCCGCGGTGCTGGTGCGGCATTGGGCGTTCGCAGGCCGAGCGGGAGGTCAGTAGCCGCGAAGTGGTTTCATAAACCAAGGAAGTGTTTAACGCCCTGAGGTTGTAGAAGGCCGCCTCAGAGGCTCACGGTGCCGTTGTGCGCCGAAAGACCCATGGCCTTCACCGTGCCAAAAGGAGGAACGGGATGTCAATGAGAGGATCAGACAGGCAAAGCGCCCGAAGTGGGGCGCTAAAGACGGCCCGCTGGTCGGGGTATCGAAGGCTGGCGCGCTGCGCCCCGGCCGTGCTACTGGCGACTATCGTGGCGCTCGGAGGTGTGTACGCGTACACACACCGAGTCGTTGCCGACGAGGGCAAGCCCTGCGCATACCCGCGTGACGCGAGGCCGGGCTCGGCGATGCCTTGGGAGACGTCGGTTGCGGTGTCGACCTACTCGGTGGCCAACGCCGACGGCAACCTGCTGACGACCATCCCGATCATCGGGTGGGGCGGTGTCGGCCCGGCCATCTCGATGGCGTTCTATCACAGCTCAGCCGGCGTCGATGCGGGCATGTCCGATACCGAAAAGAGCCTCGGCTTCACGTTGCCACCCGGTTGGTCGTGCTCCTACAGCGCGCACATCGACCACAACGGGCTCAACGCTACGGTCGTCTACGACGACGGGACGCGCGTGTTGTTCTACCAGCAAGGCGGGCAGTATGTCCCGCCGGCCGGCATCCATGATAAGCTCACGACGATCGGCGGCGGCTGGAAGCTCACGCACAAGGACCAGTCCTTCCATCAGTTCGACAGCTCGGGTGCTCTGACCCGTATCGAGGATGCCACGGGGCATGCCGTGACCATTGACAAGGCGAGCTCGACCTGGACGGTCGTGACCGATGCGGCCGGACGAACGCTGAAGTTCTCTTCGGAATACGTCTGGGGCTTCGGGTGGAGGCTGAGCTGGATCCAGGACGAGAACGCGCCCGGCGAGGATAACTACAACCCTTGGCGCTACTGGTTGATCGGGTACGACGTCAATAGCTCCTTGAAGTCCATCATCGACGCGCGCAACCCCGGCTACGGGATCATCAAGGTCTCGTACGATCGAAACAAGCGGATTTCGAGGCTCACCGACGCGACGATCCCCGGCCAGCAGGAGAACACCTATCAGTACCTCTACACCAGCTTCGGGAACCAGATCCTCAGGGTTACCGACCCGGCTCCGGGGTTGCTCACGCAGGAGTTCCTCTTCACCTGCTACAGCGGCAGCAGCGGCTACCACCGCATGACCTACACGGACCGGCGAGACAAGGATTGGGTGTATGAGTTCGACTACAACACCGAGACGCTCGAGTCGGTCAAGAACCCGCTTCTTAACGAGTGGACCTTCCAGTACGACGCCGATCGGAACATGACGCTGTCGCGGGACCCGCTCGCCAACGAGTGGACCTACACCTACGACGGCGACGGCAACATGCTGACTTCCGTCGATCCACTCCTGAACGATACCGTGTACACCTACAACACGGACCACAACGTCACGTCGATCATCGACCCGATGAACAACGTGACGAGCCTCAAGTACGAGGACCCGAACTTCGCGACGCTGCTCACGTCGGTCGAGGAGCCGGAGCTCTTTACCGGCGGCGGCGTCGCGACGACGACGATGACCTACTACTACAACGAGGCGCCTCAGTTCGACGGGATGCTCAAGACCGTGCGCGATCCCAACAACGTGCTGACCGCCTTCGAGTACGACCAGTGGGGTCAGCTCGATTACTACCGTGAGGGCGAGGTTCCGACGGCCCGACTGCCCCAAATGGTTCTGAATTGGCAAACCATACAGGACTCGAGCGGCCGGGTGCGGAAAACCGTGGGTCCCGGCGGTAGCCCTGCACGCTGCGGCGTGGTCGGGGAAGCAAAGCACGACGGCGCCAACAACACGACGCGCGCCTACTGCCTGTGGTGCGTTCGGGATGATTCACCGGCGCTGGATCCACCGGTCGGGTTCCCCGACGTGCCGTGTACCGTGCCGTCCTTCCAGGCGCCGTATGCGACTATGGAATCAGGCCAGAAGATTTCGTACGACGGCATGGGCCGGATGACGAACAACCCGTTTTCCGTGGGATATAATCTACAAAAGGACGATCGGACGATCAGTCAGAGCTACAACGAACTGGGTATGCTGACGCAAAAGAAGATCCTGACGCAAGAGCCGGTCGGGGCGGGGGTCCTCACGCGTACGTTCAACTACGCGGCCGTTCTGGATCAGGGCATCTACACCCGGACCGGGCCGGACGGGATGGAGACGGTTATCGAACTCGACTTCGCCGGTCGGGTGGAATGGGTCAAGCGCCGCATGCCGGGCCAGCCGCCCCTGCCGGACGTGATGACTGCCAATTACACCTACTACGACGACGGCCTGGTCCATACCGTGACCTATCTCAACGACACGCGGATCACCTACGGTTACGATGACGCGCGCCGGCTGGAATGGGCCACGCATCATCGGGACTGGTCCACCAGCCAGACGCTGGAATTGCGGCTGGATTACGTGTACAACGCCAACGGCGAGATCACTGAGATCGAAGAGTACACGCCGATGACGCATGACAAGACGACGTTCACGCACGACACCCGCGGCCGCCTGACGAACGAATGTCGCGGCTCGGCCTCCTTCGGCGACTGCGCGGTCTACGACCTGTCGTACACGTACGACGACGGCGGCAATCGCCAGGTCAAGATTGACGCGACGAGCGATGACAAGTGGGTGTACGAGTACGATACGGACACGAATACGACGTACACGTATGACACGGCCAACAACCGGCTGATGTACTACGAGCACTTCGACACGAGCGGTGCATCCGACGTGCTTCTCGACAAGACGTGGTACCAATACAATAGTTCCGGCAACGTGCGCCGGATCATCAACAGCGAGGAAGGCTCGGACCTTCACACCGCCACGCGGTTCGACTATGCTCACAACGGCACGGCGCTGGCGTACGTGGTGGGCGAGACGTGGGATGCCGCGCGATCTTGCGGCACCTACACGATCACCCACGCGCGGGAGTTCCGCTACGATTCCGGGCGGCAGCGGTATCTGGATCGCGAGTTGGACCCGGCCCAGATGGAGCTGTGGAACTACTCCGTCGTGGCCGAGACGTGG
>JAJDDX010000463.1 GCA_029260055.1 Phycisphaerae bacterium | reverse complement strand
TGGCGGTGCGATGGTCATTCCGCAAGGTCTTCTTGATCGACTCAACAACGTCCCGGAAGAAGACCGCCACCTCTCGCTAGACGAACGTGACCGCATCGACAAACTCGCGGTTGCGACAGTGATTGAGGCCGAACGCCGGCTCGGCCGCAAGCCGCGAGAGATGGCTCATAACAATGAGGGCTACGACATCGAATCGGCGGATCCGGCGGAGCCGGGCCGACTTAGATTTATCGAGGTCAAGGGCAAAGCCGTCGGCAAGAATACGGTCACCGTTTCAGCTACGCAGATCCGCTACTGCTGCAACCAGCCGGATAACTGGATTCTCGCGGTGGTGCAGATCGACGGCGAAAAGACGAGTCCCCCTCGATATTTGTACGGACCGTTCGATCAAGCGCCGGGGTTCGCGGAGGTCGGTCGGAATTTCAGACTCTCTGAGCTTCTCGATAAGGCGGGCAGCCCGTCATGACCAATCTCGCACGGCTACATGCGGTGCCCGAGTACTTCACGCCAGTTCATGTAAGCGCCGAACGCCGTTGGGAGCAGTTGGAAGCGGACCCGGAACTTGCTGGCCCCTGGCATCAGCTATTCAAGCAAGTACAAAGCCCACGCCACGTCCTCTCGGAACTCCTTCAGAACGCGGATGATGCGGAAGCGTCCACGGCATCCGCAAGAGTTGTTGATGACGAGTTTATCTTTGAGCACGATGGAATCGACTTCGAAGAAGCCCATTTCGCATCGCTGTGCAAATTCGGCTACTCCAACAAGCGCAACCTGCATACCATTGGTTTTCGGGGCATCGGTTTCAAGTCGACGTTCAGCCTCGGCGACGAGGTGCGCTTACTTACGCCTACTCTTGCAGTGGCATTCCGCAAGGCGCGATTTACCGAACCGATCTGGCTTCGTGATCAACATCATCCGGCGGTCACACAGATCCGCGTACGCATCAAGGACGAGCATCGCCGTCGCGAGCTATCGAAAAACCTAGAGGAGTGGGCGTCGAGCCCGTTATCACTGCTTTTCTTTCACAACATCATCGCTCTGACGATCAACGACGTTAGCATTCGCCGCAGCGTGGTTGGCGAGGGACCGGTACCCGGTTCTGAATGGGTGACGCTGTCTGATGATCAGGGCGCACCGTTTCTGCTCATCCGATCGGAAGACGAGAACTTTCCAGATGATGCTGTGGAGGAGATTCGGCAGGAACGCATGGGAGCGGACGACTTGGCCCTGCCTCCCTGCCGGCTGGACATCGTTTTGGGGCAGGGCGTTGAGCGCCGGTTGTTCGTTGTGCTTCCCACGGGAGTTGAGACGGCCGTGCCGTTCGCCTGCAACGCTCCATTTGTGCAAGACCCGGCGCGAGTGAAGATCAAGGACCCAGAGACCTCGCCGACCAATCGCTGGCTTCTGCAACGTGCTGGGCGCACGGCCGCGGAAACGATGCGCACTTGGCTTTCGCGCGCCGACAAACCCTTGAAAGAGCGCGCCGATGCGTATGCCCTCTTCCCCGATGTCGATCGCGAAGTTTCGTCACTCGAAGGCGTATGCGCTACGCTCATTGAAGAGTCGTTTGATGAAGCAATTGAAGGCACTGAGTTTCTTCTGGCACAATCAGGAACTCTCGTAAGATCGCACGGATGTGTCGCCATACCTCGCCAGCTTCACGAAGTATGGAACGCGGAGCAGCTTGAGAGCCTTTTCGGCGGGGATGATCGCCGCGTGCTCGCTCATCAGGTCGAGGACCACTACCGCGCAGTTTTGCTTCATTGGAACTTGCTAGATTCAATCGATCGCGACGCGGTCCTCGATCGCCTCAAGAGCCAGCATCTCCCGCGACCAGCATCATGGGCACAATTGCTGTGTCTCTGGGAGTTGGTCTCGGAAGACGTATGCCGATTCAAGTCCCGCCATTACTACAATCGCGACAGTGCGAGTGTTCGGATTCTACCCGTGCAAGGTAAGGATGTGCTTTACAGCGCGGACGAAGTCGTGCGCCTCGGAGAGAAGCGGCTGCTCAACTCTCCGGAAGACTGGGCATTTCTTTCTGATTACCTCCTCGTCTTGAACCAGAGCTGGCCGCGATTCCTGGCAGAACGACGCCGACAGGCAGAAGATCATTCCACCAACGAGCTGTCGCAGCGGGTCGAAACTGCCTATGCCGTCTTTGAGAGCGTCGGACTCCATGAGACAAGCGATGCCACGAAAGTGGTCGAGCGAGTCGCTGAGCTGTTCTTCGCACAGGAAGAGTGTTCGATTGAAGATTGTGTCACGTTAACACAGATTGCCGCGGCGCTTGGGGCATCGGTACCTACCAGCTTTCAGTATGTATCACAGAACAACTTTCGTACGTGCGTCGCGGACGGAATCCTTGCGGACCCAGAGTGCGGCCTCGACCTCTTGATCCATGAAGAATGGTATCAGCGCCACGCGCTTCACCGCGATTACTGGAAACCATCCCGTTCATGCGATCCGGAGGAATGGCAGCAGTGGGTGCAGTCAGATCGCAGCGGTCTACTTTCGTTCGTCCCCATCGAGACCTCCAAGGATCACGTGTGGGGGAGACAGAAGATTCGTCAACACCTGCACGAGCGTGGCTTCGAAGGCGATCCATATTTTCACTACGTCACCGACAACTTCATCATCGAGGACCACGACTTCGACAACTCTCACTGGACGCACTGGCGAAATCTGGCGAGTGATGACCCAGAAATCTGGGGCTGGTTGCTCAACGAGATCATCGGACGACCCAGCTTTCCATGGACCAAGAATCTGTCTGCCCGTATAGCTCAGGTTGCTACAACGGGAAACACGCGGGCGATTACGGGTGAGCCGCTTATCCCGGGTTGGATACTCAAACTCAGAGAATTGCCCTGCCTTGAAGACACCCGCGGTCAGCTTCGCGAACCGGCCGAGCTTCTTCGACGTACGCCGGAAACCGAAGCCCTCCTTGATGTAGAGCCGTTCATTAAGGCAGAACTCGATACTGAAAAGAACCGCCCTTTGTTAATCAGACTCGGCGTCCGCGATACGCCGACTGGTCCCGGCCGGATCTTGGAACGTCTACGCGCACTCGCCCGGGCTCCGTCGGCCCCAACGTATGAGGTTGAGAAGTGGTACAGCCGTCTCGACCAACTATTAGCGAAATGCGGCACCGACGAGGCCACGGAGATTCGCGAGGCCTTTTCGACGGAAGCGCTGGTTCTCACTGATGGCGGAGAGTGGTGCACTGCACGCGCGGTCTTCCTGAACCCAAACGATGATGTGCCAGGCGCCGCGACCGTACATCCGTCGGTTCGGCACTTCATGCTATGGCAGCGCGTCGGTGTCGCGGATCATCCGACGGCCGAGCTCGCTCTGGAGTGGCTTGGCGAAATCGACTCCGGAGTCAAGTTGTCATCCGACGAACTTCGGCGTGTCCGGGCGCTCTTGCCACGGTATGCCGTTCAGGTGTGGGATCAATGCGGCCACTGGCTCAATCTCGAAGGCGAATGGGCGCCGACGGATGAACTTACTCACAAGCTCACCATGCAGGCACTCGTACCTTGGTCGAATCTGTTCACCCCGACGAAGCGAAAGACCGCGGACCTTCAACGCCTTCCCACCGAACTCTGCTATCAGGTGCCGTTTGCGTTGCTTCAGAGCCTTGCATCCGCCATCGACGAACGCATCGAAGAAGGCCTTTACACGCTCGCGGCACCAACACAAAAAGCGTGGCTCGAAGCCCTTGGTAAGGCCATCTGCCGAATCAAAGTGGATAATGAGGAGCGTGGTGCGCAGCTGCGGCTCGCGGCCGTTCGCCTTCTGCGAACGCGCTGGCAGCCGGCTCGATCCCTGGAAGCGGTTCCGTATATCGACGACACCCCGGCCGGGACTGCCCGGAGCATTGAAGTGGTCTGGAAGGACGAATTGCTCTATGTCGTTGGTGAACATATCGCCCGGTCCTTTAAGGCGATCGCACAGGAGCTCGCTCGCCCGTTCGACCGCCAGGACATCGCCGATGCCATCAAGACCTGCGTCGAGCGCTCGCCGGAGTTCATCGTCGAGTACATGGAAGAGAACTTCACGCTCGTCCCCGAAGAGGAAATTGAGCATCTGTACCTCAATGAGGAGGTCGACGAATCCGACGACGTCGAAATCTCCGACTTGGCCACGTCAGAGAGTTCCGACAATTCGCGGGACGGAGAACCGAAGACGGAAGAGGCAACAAATACCGTCATCGAAACCGCGCCGGTCACCGATGCAGACGACGTCGCCCAGGATGAAGTCATCGATGATGACGACGACCAGCCGATCGTGCAGCCACAACCGAAACGCCCGGTCAAACCACGGTTCGTCGAAACCTACGCAAAGTCGCTTGGCTATCGGAAAGACGGCGAAGCTGACCGGTTCTACCACGATGACGGAGGTTGGCTGCAGCGGAGCGAAGGCGAGGTCTTTCCCTGGAAGCGATACGACGCTGCCGGCCAGCTCGTCCAGTCGTATTGGCTAAGAGAACACTGCCTTGAGAAGGAGCCGCTCAAGCTCGGTGCCGATGTCTGGCGACTTTGTCAAGACAATCCGAAAACATACACGCTCGTCCTCGCAGGGCTGGACGGGCACCCCGTAGAGTTTACGGGGACTCGCCTCAACGAGCTCAATATCAAAGGCTCGTTGAAGCTTTATCCGGCGGAATACCGCATCGCCTATGAAGGTGACGAGACAGGCTGATATACATGGCGAAGAAAAAAGCTGCGAAGAAGAAGACACGACGGGCTGCAGTGCCGACGGCTGAACGCCGCATCATGTTCTACAGGATTGACTGCGGAACGGACGAAGGTGGCGACGCCATTGCATACGATCCGGAGCCACCGTTTCGCCGCATCAACGGCTTGGGCTGGAACAACAACGGCCGCTACCAGCCGTCAATGGACGGTGGCGTCACCTGCGCATGGGTCGATCGTATGCAAGCCAATCAGCGGATGCAGTTTGCCACAGTTCGTCGTGCCGGCTTGCCGTTGGTGGAGGATGGAAGCGGGACTTTGACGTCGCTCGGTATCCCACCGAGTTCCGGGCTCGCTGAGATCACGCACGTTTTATTTTTCCCGAACAACATCCTTGGCGCAGTCTTCAACTTCTACGGCCCGCGTCCCACAAGACTGTCCGGATACCTCAAGGCAAAGGTGCCGGGCACACCTGCTGAGCTGAGTATCGAGCCGCTGATTCGCGCGGACGTAGCGGAACAGCTCGACCGATTCGAAACGCTCAGACTAGTTGACCTCAAGATTCGACCGTCCTACGCACAAATCGTCGAGCAGGCCAACGACAGCCTCGGAAGCGCGTTCACCGCTGCGACAGCAGCGGTTACGGACGGTGCCAAAGGCCTGCAACTGGTACTGACGTCGGACCGCAAGAAGACCGCCAGCCTTGGGCAGACTCTAATGAACGCCGTGAAGTGGCTGGCAGCCCGCGACGATCTTCATGAGAACGTGAGTCGTTTTACAGTCGGCGGTTTGGATTCCGAAACCGGCAACAGCGCAAAGCTGGATTTGCTCAGCGACAAACTCGTGATGGCGAAGAAGATTGTACGGCAATCAGCTCGTTCTCGCGCACTCGACAACAACTCCGCGTACAGCGCAATTCAAGAGGCCTACAACGAACTAAGCGATGAACTCGAAGCCGCGTCGAGCTTGGAGGTTTGACTTTGGGAAAACGAATCGCAAAGCCGGTCATCAGCTTCTGGGCTCGTAACTTCCTTTGGTGTGAACTAGTCTTCGTGGCCGCGTTGTTTGCAGCGCTTCTCATCTGGGCCAAGAAGTACAATGGCGAAGGGACGATTCTCGACTACATGGCCAATCGGCGCGGCCTTGTATACGCAACGCTGTCAGCCATATTTGGCTCGTTGCTTGGCTTTGCCATTGCTGCAGAGTCGATCGTCCTGGCCCTCTCAGGCAGCGACAAACTCACCGTCGTTCGCAACAGCAAGCATTATCCTACCCTGTGGCGCGTCTTCCGTTGGACGATACGCACCCTTGCATTCGCCACTATCTCGGCCGTCACTGCCTTAATCCTCGATCGGGATGCGAACAACTGGACTCTGTGGCTTTACGCGTGCTCCTTCTTCGCGTTACTGGCCGTAGCACAGATTGGCCGTACTATCTGGGTGCTTGAGCAGGTTGTGAATGTCGTTTCCGCTACGAAGAAGGAGGACTGAGAAGAGAATGCCAGCAGCCGCACCAAGAAAGAAACTCATCGAAGTGGCGCTGCCGTTGGAAGCGATTAACCGGGAGGCGGCGCGGGAGAAGTCGATTCGGCATGGGCATCCGTCTACGCTGCACCTGTGGTGGGCGCGGCGGCCGTTGGCGGCTTGTCGGGCGGTGCTGTTTGCTTCCCTAGTGGATGATCCCGATTCGGACCCGAGGTTCGGTGCTTACGGGCCGGAGGAACGTGAACACGCCGTCGGCGAGCGCCGGGCCGAATTGTTCGACGTGATCGAAGAGCTGGTCAAGTGGGAGAACTCGAACAACCCGAAGATCATCAACCACGCACGGGCCGAGATCGCCTCATCTGTCTCCAGCCGCAAGATCGTGCTCGGCGAGCTTGAGAAAGAAACCGTCGTCTACGCTCCGGAAGGCGGCAAGCTGAAGGAGGGAGACAAACACCCGGACGGCCCACTGGCTGAAGATGGTACTACTGCTTACCGCGTACTGCTCCGGCAGTCCGGGCTCGAGGTCGTCAATCACTTCCTGGCCAACTATGCACCGCCGGTGCTGGACCCGTTTGCCGGCGGCGGGTCGATTCCGCTGGAGGCGCAGCGACTGGGCCTGCGGGCCTATGCCAGTGACCTCAACCCGGTGGCCGTGCTGATCAATAAGGCGTTAATCGAGATTCCCCCCAAGTTCGCCGGAATGCCGCCGGTCAATCCGGACTGGGAGTCGAAATCGGCTGAGGAAAAGGCGGCGCGAACATGGAACGGCGCCCAGGGCCTTGCCGAGGACGTGCGATATTACGGTAAGTGGATGCGCGACGAAGCCGAGAAACGCATCGGCCACCTGTACCCCAAGGTAAACATCACGAAGGGTATGGCGAAGGGCCGCCCCGACCTCGATCCGTATGTTGGACAGGAGTTGACGGTGATCGCGTGGTTGTGGGCGCGAACAGTACCAAGCCCGAACCCAGCTTTCAAGGGAGCGAGCGCGCCCTTGATTAAGTCCGCAATGCTCTGCACAAAGCGAGGAAAAGAGGCGTGGCTTGACATTACGACGAACAACTGCGGGGGGGTTCTGTACAATGTGCGAACTACTGCTGCAGGTGACAAGATCCCTCCCCGACCGTGCGCCACGATCGGAACGGGAGGCGCTCGCTGCCTTATCTCAGGTGACGCACTGCCTTGGGATTACATTCGACAATGTGCGACGGCGGGCCAGATGTCGGCCGCGAGCATTGCGCGCGTCGCGATCACAAACCGAGGACGTGTATACCTGCCACCGGGTGATTCGTTGGCCGACAAGCGCGCCCTTGACGACGTTCTTCAGGATTCTGACGTCCCAACAACCGTGCTCCCAGAAGCAGGCCTTGGCTTTCGTGTGCAGAAGTACGGCATCACGAAGCACGCGCATTTGTATACGCAACGTCAACTAGCGTTGATCTCGACTTTCACGAATCTCGTCCGTGAACTGCTTGCTGGTTCCGCACCTAGTTTGAGCGCGATTCCGAAAACGTATCGAACGGCGGTAGGCCTTTACCTCGCGTTTTCGGTGAGCAAGGGTGCCGATTACTGGTCCTCGCTCTGTGGCTGGCACGCATCGAAGGAACTGATTCGCAGCACCTTTGGTCGCCCCACGTTGTCGATGGTGTGGGACTACGCCGAAGCCAACCCCTTCCAGGATGGAACGGGCGGCTTCACTGCAGCGTGGGCTGCAAAAGTACTGGATGCGCTGCCGCCGCAGGTTGTTCCAGGATACGCAGAGCAGCGATCCGCCACGGATGTGTATCCCTACGAAGCCGATCCCATAGTCTCAACGGACCCACCTTACTATGACAATATCGGCTACGCAGATCTCTCAGATGTGCTCTATGTCTGGCTGCGCATGATGCTCAGAGATGCGTGCCCGGAGACTCTGGGAACGGTGCTGACCCCAAAATCGGCCGAGCTCATCGCGGATCCCAGTCGCCACAATGGCGACCGAGAGACAGCAAGAGCGTTCTTCGAGAAGGGGCTCAAGGCCGCTTTCACGCAGGCGGTTCCGTCGGAGTCCGTGGATCTACCGGTGACAGTATTCTATGCGTTCAAGCAGACGGAATCAGAGGAAGACGGCGTTGGCTCTACTGGATGGGAGACGATGCTAACCGGTCTACTCGATTCGGGGCTTCAGATTTCAGGCACCTGGCCGGCTCGGAGCGAAATGTCGAACCGCATCCGTGGTCTTGGCAGCAATGCCTTGGCGTCGTCGATCGTGTTGGCGTGTCGTGGACGGAGGTTGGATGCGCCGCTCGCGTCGCGGCGTGAGCTGGTCGAAGCCCTGCGAAGAGAACTCCCCCATGCGCTCCGACTCCTCCAAACGGGCAACGTCGCGCCGGTGGACTTGGCCCAGGCTGCAATCGGGCCGGGAATGGCCGTCTTCAGCCGCTACAGCAGAGTGGTTAACGCCGACGGCTCCGCGATGTCGGTGCGTGAGGCGCTGCAGCTGATCAACCAGGTGCTCGACGAGGCGCTGACAGAGCAGGAAGGCGACTTCGATGCCGACACACGCTGGGCACTGAAGTGGTTCGAGCAGTACGGCCAAACGGAAGGCCCGTTCGGCGACGCCGAGACCCTGGCCAAGGCGTTGGCGGTCAGCGTGAACGGCCTCGTCAATGCCGGCGTTGTTAAGTCAGGTGCAGGCCGGACACGCCTCCTAAAAAGGGAAGAGCTCGATCCGACTTGGGATCCGGTCACCGACACGCGCCTGACGATCTGGGAAATTACACAGCATTTTATCCTTCGCCTGGAGCAAGACGGCGAGAGCGGCGCGGCCGAGCTGCTCCGCCGCGTCGGCGCCGGCCACGGCGAGACTGCCCGCGAGTTGGCGTATCGACTGTATCAGACGTGCGAGCGGAAGAAATGGGCCGACCAGGCCCGCAGTTACAACGGTTTAGTCGTCTCCTGGCCGGAAATCGAACGCATGGCACGTGAGCGACGCCGCGAACCCGCGCCGGCTGAAGCAACTTTGTTCGATGACGAATGATTCGACGACTTCTAAGGAAACGAGCGGTCCATTATGGCCAAATCCAATCGTGACAAAATCGGCGACGCGTTGGAGGTTCTACGGGACGGGCTCTATCCGTTCATCGAGCGAGAACTGAAGGCGCATTTCGGTAAGGACTGGAAGAAGCAGACCACCGACGACATGCGGCACACGCCTCGCGACAACGAATGGGACGCGTCGTTGCTGCTCAATGTCATGTGGAACCACTGGAACGTAGTCTTCCGTAACACGCTGGGGCATGGCGAACGCAGCCTGGTCAGCCTCACGCGGGATGTCCGCAACGCCTGGGCTCATCAGAAGACGTTTTCGTCGGACGATACCTATCGAGCGCTAGACCAGATGTCGCAACTGCTTGCGGCAGTCAGCGCCGGCGAGCAAGCAGTCGAGCTCGACAAGCAGAAAATGGAGGTGATGCGCCTCAAGCTCACGGAGCAAACCCGGACCGACGCTCGCAAACGTGCCGGCCAAGCCACGGACGGTACGCCGGCGTCAGGGCTTAGGCCGTGGCGCGACATCATCGAGCCGCACGACGACGTGGCATCGGGCAACTACCAGCAGGCCGAGTTCGCAGCCGACCTGTATCAGGTCTGGAAAGGCATTGCGACTGATGAGTATCGTGACCCGGTAGAGTTCTTCCGCAGAACGTATCTGACCCAAGGCCTTCGTGATCTTCTAGCGAACGCCGTCAAGCGACTGGTCAACAAGGAGGGCGACCCAGTTGTTGCACTTCAGACGAACTTCGGCGGCGGCAAGACGCACTCCATCCTCGCCCTGTACCACTTATTTGATCCTGAAGTCAAAGGTAGCGACCTGCCAAACGTGGACGAGCTTCTAGCAGAACTTGGCGTGAGCCAACTGCCGAAGGTCGCGCGTGCTGTTCTCGTCGGACAGTACATCTCCCCCGGCAAGGTGCACAAGATGCCCGATGGGACGAATGTCAGCACGCTGTGGGGAGAGCTGGCGTGGCAACTCGGGGGCAAGAGGGGTTACAAGCTCGTCGAAGAGGCCGACAAGACGGGCACGAACCCTGGCGAAGGACTCGTCAGGTTGTTCGAGTCGGTCGGGCCGTGCATGGTTCTGATTGATGAGTGGATCGCATACGCCCGCCAGCTCTACGAGAAACACGACTTGCCAGCGGGGAGCTTCGAAACGCACTTCACCTTCGCCCAGGCGCTGACCGAGGCTGCCGCAGCGGCGAAGCACACGCTTGTGGTCGTTAGCGTGCCATCATCCGACATCGAGACCGGCGGCCAGGCGGGACATGAAGCGCTTCATCGCCTGGAGAACGTCGTGGCCCGAAAGGACGCGCCATGGCAGCCGGCAAGCACTGAAGAGGGTTTCGAGATTGTTCGGCGCCGGTTGTTCAAGCCAATCGCCGGCGATGGCCTCTTCCGTGAACGGGATAACGTCATTCGAACGTTTATCGAAGCGTATCGCGCCAACAACAAGGAGTTTCCCGTCGACGCCGGATCGGCAGAGTACGAGAAGCGGATGCAGTCGGCCTATCCAATCCACCCCGAGGTGTTTGACCGGCTCTACACGGATTGGTCCACGTTGGATCGCTTCCAGCGCACCCGTGGTGTCCTGCGGTTCATGGCGGCCGTCATTCACGAGTTGTGGGAGAAGCAGGATCGCAACCTACTGATTCTACCTGGCATGATCCCGATAGAAGAGTCCGCCGTTCGTAAGGAACTGACCAGGTATCTTGAGCCAACGTGGTCAGCCGTCGTCGATGCAGATGTTGATGGCCCCGATTCAACGCCGCTTGCCATCGACCGCGAGAACAGCACGCTTGGTCGCTACTCCGCAACACGACGTGTAGCGCGGACCATCTTCCTGGGGACGGCGCCGCTACACGGCACAGCCAATCGCGGCAAGGCGATTCGGCAAATCAACCTTGGCTGCATACAGCCGGGCGAGAGCGTCAACACATTTGGCGACGCGCTTCGGCGCCTACAGAACAAAGCCACGTATCTCAACACCGACGGCGAGCTGTCCTACTACGACACGGCGCAGAACATCAACCGAGACGCTGAATCACGGAAGGCCGGCTTCTCCGACGACGACGTGATACATGCAATACGAGAGTCGCTGAAGAAACAGGAGAGTCGTCGCGGTGATTTCGCACGCGTGCATGCCTGCCCGCAATCACCGTCCGACGTAGCCGACGATCGGGACGCCCGGCTGGTCGTCCTCGGTCCGGAGTCCGAACATCTTGCCAGCAAGGATGACAGCCCGGCCATCGACGCTGCGAAGGAACTGCTCGCCTCGCGTGGCACGGGGCCACGGATCTATCGCAATACGCTCGCGTTTGTCGCCGCCGACCGAACGCGCCTGATGGAGCTTCAAGACGCGGTGCGCTGGGCCCTTGCGTGGGCTGCAATCGACAACAAGAAGGACGACTTAGACCTGAATCAATCCCAGATTCGCACCGTTGTCGCCAAGCGACGCGAGTGGGAAGGCGTCGTTGAGCAGCGAATCCCAGAGACGTACTGCTGGCTTATCGTCCCAGGGCAATCTGACCCACACGCTGACGTCGAATGGCATGCGCGTCGGTTGTCCGGACAGGAACCCCTGGCCGGGCGTGCCTCGAAGAAGATGCGAACGGACGAGTTGCTGATTCCACAACTAGGAGCAGTGCGTTTGCGCATGGAACTCGACCGCGTTCCGCTCTGGCGGGGAGATGACGCGGAGGTGCGGCAGCTTGCTGAGGACTTTGCCCAGTACCTCTACCTGCCACGACTTACAAGCCCAGCCGTACTCGTCGACGCCATCGCCGACGGCGTAAACCTACTGACTTGGCAAAGCGATGCCTTTGCGTATGCCGAATCGAAAAGCGATGAGGGCCGGTATTCTGGGCTACGCTGCGGCGAGAACGTACGTCCAGTTTTTGATGGACCGGCGTTGCTTGTTAAAGGGGAAGTCGCTGCTGCCCAGAGAGAACGGGATATGGCAAAGCAGCAAGGCGTTTCTGGTGAGCCAGGAGATGGTCCAATCGGTACGGAGTCCGGCGCCCCGGCCGCACCGACCGCAACTGGAGATGCTGCTGGCGCTGTATCGACAGAGCCGGTTGCACCGCGCCGGTTTTACGGATCGGTCGCTCTCGACTCGAAACGCCTTGGAAGGGATGCCGGGCGCATCGCCGAAGAGGTCGTGGCCCACTTGGCGGGCATCACGGGTGCGCAGGTTCGGATTACGCTGGAGATCGAAGCCGACGTTCCCGACGGAGTTGATCATGCCATCGTTCGGGCGGTCACCGAGAACTGCCGGACCTTAAACTTCAGCTCTCAGGGTTTTGAGCGGGAGTAACACGAGTGACTCAGATGATTGCCCCAGAGAACATTGATACTCTTCGCATGCCTCCTGCAAATGGTATACCCGCCGAAGCCGAACTCGCCCGCCGTGAAGACCGCGACTATGAACCCGCTTCCGTCCTCCACGAACACATGAGCACCAAGCGCCAGACAGCCGCCAAGAAGCCGCGTCGGAGGCATCAATGATTCGTTTCGATGTTGCCTACTACGATGACACGCACAAGAAAGACCTCGCTACCTTGCCGTGCCGCGACCGGCTTCAGGCCGTTGTCGACAAAGGCCTTGAGGTCGTTGGCAACGAGTTCTGCGCCTATTCCATGTTCCGAGAGCAGAAGGACCTCCCCGGCTGGCGTACGTTCGATGAGATGCGGAAACTCCTTCCGCGGCGCATCCAGGCGTTTCGCGATTACTTCTCATTTGCCCATGAGACGGTGACATCTCGTTTCTCGACACGAGGGCAGCTTGACAACACGCAGATTGAGGCAGCTGGCGTGGGCGCCGCCCTGACGTTAGCAAGCAACATCTACGGGCTAACCGAGGCCGACTGGCAGCGTATTCCGGAAGAGGAAGTTAAGACGCTGGATCATCGTATTGCCTCCGCAGGTGACCATTTCGTCGAGGTGGAAGCCAAGGGCACCGTTACGGACGAATTCGTGCGGAAAACGGTGGTCTCTGCCAAGAAAACCGATATCGCTGAGAAGAAGGCAGCCCAACGGTTGGAAGGTAACGACCACACCATGATCGGTGTCATCACCGCTTTTCCAACGCAGCCTGGCCAACTCGCTCTGTGTCGCATTATGGATCCCCCTTCCCAAGTGAAAGACGACGACCCCCGGCGCCACAAGATTCTCGCTCGACTCTACTTCTATTGGCGAGAGTTGTCTTTCCTCACCAGGTCGCATCTGGTCATTGCACTCAGGAACAGGTGGCAGGATCTTGCTGCGATTCGAGACATTGCGGCACTGGATGGATTTCCGCTTCTTGGCGGCAACGGTAAGCGGCTCGGTATTCCTTCCTCGTTGGAGATGTCCAAGAGCCTCGCGGGCCCTCACATTGCGTTCGGAGAAGCAATCCCTATGGAGGGTCCAGAGCTATACTTCTACGGCTTTGCGTTCGATGTGCTCCAGCAGTTACTGGACCAACAACATGACAGTATCGCGGAATTCAAGAGTGGGGCTCCAACGCAACTTACTCAGAAAACGCGAGTGACGATCAGGCTCAGGAAGGCTGACGCCAGACGGTACGACGTCGATTGGCAGAAGACTTCCGATCCAAACCGCCTGCAGACGACCGTCACGGCAAAGCTCTATGCGAATTCAGCGGGACGAGTTGTCGGAAGGCTGTCTCTCCCGGGGGAGGCTACGAGCGACCCGCCTTAGCGCGGGCGTGAACGAAGGATGTGGACATGAGCGACAGCGTCGGACCCATGCCTCTACACGTTCACACGCTCGATACGCTCTGCAATGAGCTTGTGAGCGGACGTGCAGTACTCATCGACGATGATGGTGAGGAGTTTCGTTTCAGCTCCACAGGGACGCGTTCACTCTTCGATTGGTACCGCCGGAATCGCGATAAGTGGGCGAAGAACGTGATGAAGGCGGACGTCGAAACGCTGGCCAACCAGCTTTCGAAGGCTCCGCCGGAGATGCCGACCGTCGCAATCGCAACGGATGAGCAAGAGCGACGCGTCCTGCATCTGAAGTCCATGCGAGCGCACCGTTTCGCAGGAATTCACCGCTACGGTTCCCTTGAACAACCGCCAGACGTCTTCGAATTCGAGTTTGGCAAACCGTTGACGCTGATTGAGGGCATGAACGGGGCCGGCAAGACCTCTTTGCTCAGCGCGATTGTCTGGTGCCTTACCGGACACATCTACCGATCACAGCGCCCCCCCGAGCCAGTGAAAGAGACGGTACGCGTCGATGTCGCCGAAGAGTCTGAATCAACAGATGATCATGTGACGGCGACCGACATGACGGCCATAACGCCACTTCCCTCTTCGACTGTCCTGGCAGCGTTGCGTGGCGCTGCAGTGCCTCTGGACACTTGGGTCGAACTCGTTTTCGTGGATGACGCCGGAAACGAGGTCGGGCCGATCAAGCGGTCGGTGGAACGGTCGCCGCGCGGCAAGCTCAAAGTCGTCGATCCGGACCTGTCACCACTGAGCCTCACACCCGTCGCCCTTGATGTGGGCACCAGGATGCCGGGCCTCATTCCGTACATACAGCTCGGCGAGCCATCGGATTTGGGTCAGGCCATCGCCGCATTGACGGGAATCAAGCCCCTTCAGGATTTGGCCAAACACGCGACCAAGGCGCGGGACAAGCTGCGGAAGGACTTGGTCAAGGATCGCCAGGACGAGATCTCAACCCTGGACGCGGACTATCTCAGATCGAAGGACGAGCTCAGCAATCTTCTGCAAGACCATCCGGACATAGCCCCGGACACCCCGACCCCGTCACCCGGCGAGGGCCGCAACATCGGGAAAGCGCTGAAGGCATGTACCACACATTTCGATGGCCAGCAGGCTCAGGCCTATGAAGACGCAAAGTCCGTCCTTGGCCAGTCGTTCGACCCGAACGACCGCACCGCGCGTCAAGATCTGCAGGACAACGTCGGCCCAGCGATGGGTCTGCTTGAGCCGGCAAACGTCGGTCGCCTGCCAAGTGCCACTCGCTTGCGAAACCTGGCGGCGCTGACCGACGAAGAGACCTCGGTGGCCGAGACGCTCATCGGCAGGCTTCAGGAGGAGGCTCGCGAGTTGGCAGAACTTGCCGAGAAGCCAGACCGCGCGAGTAGACTGAGGCTCTACGCTCGCGTGGCCGGTTGGATGAAAGACCTTCCCGAGCAACCGCAGGTAGTCCAGGATTGTCCCGTCTGCCAAAGCACGCTGGAGGGTAAGCTCGACCCAGTAACTCAGGATTCTGTTCGGGACCATCTCCAGCACTTCTTGGATGTTGAGACGGATTACCTTGAGAAAACGCTAACGGAGTGGCAGAAAGCGGCCATCGATGGGCTTGCCAGCGAGCTCGCCGAGGCGTTGGCTGCTGAGATGAGAAGGGATCTCCCCGATCGACCCACAAACCTCATCCAAACGGCGCTTACCGAGGAGCTGTTTGAATCTCCGAGCTTGAGCAAGAGCCTGTCTCCGCTGCAATTGGCGGTTCAGAGCCTCTGCGAACGTGAGCTAGAGGCATTGCCTCGGTTTGAAGAACCGGCGCAACCAGAGATGCCAGAGTGCTTTGGCGGCGACACCGGAGAGGTGGCCGTCGCATTCCGGCGTCTAAGCAGAGCGATCGCGTTTGCGCGTTGGAGAAGCGCGAACGCGGAGCCATGTGCCACAGCGTTCAACAAGATCATCGGCGAGGTCGCACGCGACTCGACGGCCCGGCCGCCCACAGTTGACGATTGGACGCTGGCGGATCGCTTGACGAGTCTCGACGAGATGGTGAAGAGGGCCACGCCGCTCAAAGAAGCGCTTTCGAAGCTCCAGATCATGCGAAAGAAACTGACCGAGCGGCGAAGGAAAGAGAGACGCATTCGTCTATACGGTCGCACTGCGGACGCTATCGAGCCGCTTCTGCAGTTGGACAACTTGGTGGAACGCGAAGTTACCGCCCTGATGAACATGCTGTCTACAGCAACGCAATCGTGGAAGGATCAGTTGTACAGCCCCGCATTCCACGGTGCTCCGACGGTCTGTAACGCGGATGTCGAAAGTGACGGCAGTCTCATGCTGGAGGCGACCGCTGGTGGAAGCAAGGCCCCCGCACATCATATCAGTAATGCTTCTGACTTGAGGGCAACGTTGCTCGCCTTCCAGCTCGCATTCTGGAGACACCTGCTCGACACCCGTGGTGGTCTCTCTGTACTACTATTGGATGATCTACAAGAGCTGTTTGATGCGGCAAATCGCCGACGCGTAGCCAATGCACTACCGGCAATTGTCGAGAATGGTGGCAAACTCGTAGTGACTTCCAACGACCATGCCTTTGGCACGCAAGTGTCACGTGCGTTTACAGCAGCATCCTGCGGCGAGGATGTGGACCGGAGATATGTTCACTCGCTCAAGGAAGTGCGGCCCTGCATCGAACTCGGCGTGTTTCTCGACGCCGTGGAGAGTAAGCGGCGAGAGTTCGAGAAGCCCGAGAACGAGAACGAGCATCAACCCGCCCGCGACTACATTAACGAGCTTCGTGTGTACGTTGAGGCTCGCCTACTGGATTTCTTCGAGGCGTGCCCCGCTAGTCTGCCGCAGAGGGCTACGCTATCAGATTTGGTAGCCGCGATTCGCTCCTCCCGAAACGCCGGTGTGGAACCACTGGACGGACCGGTCTTTGGCGATCTTGTTGCCGATCGAGCTTTTGCTCAAGGGAGTGAGTTTGTGGAACTCATGAACCTGAGTCATCATGGCCGCGCCAGCGAAATCACATACCCTGCAGTGAAGGCTGAAGCTCCCGTCTGCAAGAATGTGTGCAGTCTCATTGAAGCTGCCTACGAAGCTTACGAGCGATGGCTACGGCGTGACCCTCCCCAACTCATACACGCGTTGCCGGCGCCGCCAGAGTTGCTGACGCCACCCAACAGGGAGGTGCCCGTAATCGAGAGGCTAGCGGCCTTCACCGCGCAGACCGGCCCCAACGAGTTGGTTGAAAGCGACGAGGTTCTCTCCACAAGCTCGCTCGACTCTCATGCCGTTTACGTCATCAGGACGCGCAATCTCGGATTCTCAGGCCCTGCCGGCTGCCGCGTGCTCGTGAAGGTGGGAGACTCACCGCCGCCGGACAACAGCCTTGTCGTTGCCCTGCATCAGGACGTAACGCACGTCGGCCGTCTACACCGAGATGACAAAAAGCCTGGGCTAGTGCTCATCAGTTCCGAGGCAGAGGACCCCCTGAAACGCCCGCCGTCTCGGTTCCTACCTGCAACCGAAGTCCGCATTACGCAGATCATAGGTGTCTTGTTCGACTTTACCACAGATTATTCAAGGATCCCGGGCGATGCGGTGCCCGAGCGCGCTTGCGGCCTTCTCGACAGGATCGAATTGGCTTTCAGAGTCGATGGCGAGAGTGCTCTTCCGTTGGCCATCGAAGGCCAGATGATCCTCGGCGGGGCTCCCTTGCTATCAAACCAGCTGGCTGAGAGGGAGGACAGCATCATTGCGATCGCCACTTCGGACGGTTGCGCCCTAAAGCGGATTGGGAAACTGGTTCCAGGAGCCTCGCACGTGAGAATGTTCGAATCCGTGGGTGGCCTCGGGGAGTCCGTACTCATCCGCACCGAAGACATCGAGCAGGACGACCTCGGCAACTTACCACTGCTGCACTCAGCGCGTGAAGTGTTAGGCGTGCTCTATGAGCCGAGTTAATATAGCCCGTAGTCGGCGCTATCAGCTTCCGGCACGTCGTTGATCTTATCAGAGAACGGTGAGGTAATTCTGCGCCGCCAGGGGACACATGCAACGGGCAGGGACTCGCGCCGCGCCTGCCCGCGGGCACGGTTCACGGCACGCCAAATCGACAGAAGCTGGCCCCGCACTGGCGCATACGGCTCGAAGCCGAGCTTTCCGAACGCCCCGGCCACATGTTCAACCGAGCGCCGTCCTGCGAGGTCGGTCAGAGAGACCTTGAGCCGACGATAGGTCTCTTGGTCGATGCGTACGGAAGCGTGGCCGTTGCGGTGGCTTAGGCTGTATCCGGAGAACTTGATGGGCACCCGCCTGGCGTCGCGGACTTGGCCAGCTTCATCGTCGAAGAACCCGTGTTGCCCACGCGTCGCCATCAGCAAAAAGAACCGTTCATGACGGATGTACTGCATGTTGGCCAGGCCGGCGCGCTTGCGGCGGGAACGCTCCCAGCGTGAGACGTCGACTCCGTACTTTTTGATGAGCTTGGCGTCGACGGCAGTCGCATCCTTCCCTTCCGGAATCTGACCGGCCACGTAGAACGAGTAGCCGTGCCGCAGGTATTGTACGGCCACCTGCTGCACGAATCCTGCCACGGATGTTGCGACGCATCGATACTCGACTCGCTTCTTTCGCATACTCCTCCGTCATGACTATGCCAGCCGGACCGCCGCCCATCCCGAATCGCTGCTGCAGATCGATCGCACCGACGACGCGCCGCTCTCCCCGGCCGCCAATTGAACACCAAACAAGTTGGGATTGTTTGTCGGCACAATCCCGGAAGCCATCGAACCATGTTGGTGCACGACCAACCTTAACAATTGACTCAGCCGCAGAAGCCAAGCAGCGCGCGCAGGTCATCATCCGTCGGCGGCCGATCGATGCCTTCGGTGTAGAGCGCCACGAGGCACTCCCTCACCTTCCAAGGCAGGTCGTCCGGTTCAACGAGGACGAGTCCCGTCGCCTGCAACTGATCGACGTAGTCCGCGGCCGGGTCACCGATTACGGCGCCGTTTGCCGTCTTCCACCAACCCATGTTCATCCTCCGTCGTACACTCGAAACCTCCCTTCGATTCACGATTACCAGCGTGCTTCGCGCAGCGAACCGGGCGCGGCCACACTTGTTTCCAAGTTGACCGCGCCCAGTAATAAGAAGCAGCGCGAAGCACCACACGATCAACCGGCATGTACCACGCACACGTCGGCTATCAACGTCAGATCATCGCCACATGCCGCTCGCGCTCCCGCGCGAGTCGCATGTGACCACTTAACCACTTCGCCAGAAGACCGATGCGAATCGACTCCGCACCGGCACACCGTACAAATGGAATGCCCGTCAGCCCTTTCGTTGTTGTCACGCATCCGGCACCACCCGAACGCACAAACGGCCCGCCACTGCCTTGCAGCGGAATCCGCTCCCGATTCATCGGGACTTCTACTTGGGCCACACTCCCACTCTGCAGCGTTTGAATCACGCGGCTAACCAAGCCGCGCACCGAGCACCACCCCGGCGGCTGCAGAGCTTCCCGGATTATCAGCAGTTGTTCACCAATCAGTCACGTCGCTAGGCCGTGTTACCGGCCGGGTCTACGT
>JAJDDX010000462.1 GCA_029260055.1 Phycisphaerae bacterium | reverse complement strand
CGATTCGTCGTCGCCGCCGCACGGTGCGATCGACGGGCGCCAGCCGACCGATGAGACCGGGGCGAACCCGGCGGGTTGGGACACGGTGATGTTGACCTTCAACGGCGACACAGCCGGCCTCACCCCGGGCGATTTCACGATCAGCTCCGGCGGCGCCGCCGCGCCGAGCGTCATCGGCGTCACACCGAGCGGAATCAATGCCACGCTGACCTTCGATACGTTCATCCCACCGGGCGAATGGACGATGATCACGCACGATCCCAGCGGCACCAGTGCCTGTCTGGGATACTTGCCGGGCGACGTGAACGGAGATGAGATTTCCGACCCCGGCGACATCATCGGGGTGATCGATTGCATCAATATGGTGGCGGTGCCGGCCTGTGAACTCTACCAGTGCGACACCGATCGCAGCGGCACCTGCGACCCGTCGGATATCATCCGCGTGATCGACCTGCTCAACGGGGCCAATGCCTACACCCCGTGGTTCGGCGTGGCGTTGCCGGTTTCGCCGTGCGGGCCGTAGCGTATCGCCAGCGCCTCCGCCTTCACGCGGGTTGACGCTGCGAGCCAGCGGCCTACGTTGCGTTCATGCCACGCACGACCGCTTTGATCTTCGCCAAGTACCCCACCCCCGGTGCGGTCAAGACGCGCATGGTGCCGCCCCTCACGCCCGAAGAGGCGGCTGAGCTGCACGCGACTTCGCTGGCGGCCGTCTGCGAACGCGTGGCCCGGTTCGCCGGCCCACAAACCGACCCCGTGCTCGTCGTGACGCCGGATGACCGGGCAGTTGACCTCCAAACGCTCGTGGGTGGCGTGGATGCTTGCTGGCCGCAGCGTGACGGCGACCTCGGATCGCGACTGACTCGTGCGTGTGACAGAGCCTTCGCCGAGGGCTCCGAGGCTGTCATGCTGTTCGGCGCGGACAGCCCCACAATCCCCTCATCCCTGTTGAACGAAGCAGTCGCAGAGCTTGCCGGTCACGATGCAGTGCTCGGCCCGTGCGACGACGGTGGGTACTATCTGCTCGCCCTGCGCAAACCGCTGCCGGCGCTCTTCGAACGGATCGACTGGGGCAGCGAACGCGTATGCAATCAAACCCGTCAGCGCGGGCAAGACGCGGGCGTGGCGCTACACGAGCTCGGTTCGTGGTATGATCTCGATCGGTTCGAGGACTTGGCGCGGGCTCGCCGCGACCTTGCGCCGCTAGACGGCCAGGCTATGCCGGCCGGCGCGGCGCTGCGGCGACTGATCGATACCTATCTGGAGCGATACGCATAATGGAAGAGTTCACCGGACTTACCGTCGAACGGTTTCTCGATCAGACCGCGGATAGAACGCCTACGCCCGGCGGTGGCGGCGTCACGGCACTAGCCGGTGCGCTGGCGTGCGCGATGGGACGCATGGTGGCGGCCTATTCGGTGGGTAAGAAGACCGATGCCGCCGTTGCCGCGCGGGTCCAGGAGGCGGCGTTGCGGCTCGAGCGAGCCGATCAACTCCTGCGGGCACTGATAACCGAAGACGCCAAGGCGTACACCGCCATGACCGAAGCCGCCAAAGCGGCGAAGGCGGACCCGTCGAAGGAGGGTGGGCGTCAGGCCGCGATCCTGGCGGCGATCGCGGTGCCGATGGAGATGGCCGCCCTTTCGTCCAGTGCCCTCGAGACGATGGACGAGTTCAAGTCGATCGCGAGCAAGTATCTTTTGAGCGATCTCGGTGTGGCGGCTGTCCTGGCCGACGCCACCGCCCGGGCGAGTCGCTACAGCGTGCGCATCAACCTCGGCGACGTGGCCGATGCGACCGCCGCCGGGCGGATTGCAGCCGAGATCGATACGATCATCGCCCACTGCGATCAGCGGCGCGGGTCGATCGAGGCGTTCGTCGGCGAGCGCCTCGCCGGAGCGAAGTAATTGCCTCGATTTCCCGATAACAACTGATGATGGATCAACCGGCGTACCATCTCGATATCGAAGGGCTTCAAGACCCGCTGACCGACGGTGTCAGCAGCGAGTCACTGCGCGGACGCCCCTGGGTGGGCATCCACTTCGATTGCTGCGGCGCCTACACCCGCCTCTACCGCAACGCCGAGGGCACGGCCTACCGCGGCCACTGCCCGCGCTGCCTCGCCAAGGTCTCCCTGAAGGTCGGCCCCGGCGGCACCAACGCCCGCTTCTTCGTGGCGGACTAGCGTCGTGATTCGCTGAAACTGCGACTTCGGCGTTCCGAGCTACGTAGGGTCCGCTGTGAGTTTGGGAATTTATCCACATGCCGGCCTCAGCAACGGCCTGGCGCAAAGCCGATTGGATGGTTTTCATTCTTGACAGCCATCCCTGAAGCGCCTCGCGAGATTAATTCCCAAACTCTGTGCGGACCGAGACGAATCCTTGGTCCGCACAGCGGCCCCTACTTGCTTTGGCGTTCCGAGCCGCGACCGTCAGGGAGCGGTCTTCCGCAAGCCGCATGGGGTCCGCTCCCTGACGGTCGCGGCTCTGAATGTCGCGCTCATTCCGAGCACCACAATAGACTCACTCGAGCGCGGTGACCGGCCGCCCGCCAACGGGTGACAGCCGGGGATACTCGCAACGCCGCCGTCGTGGTATCATGCTTGGACCATGAACCACATCGAGCAGCTTACGACCATCATCTCCGAGGCCACAAGCGGCATCGCCTTTACCGGGGCGGGCATCAGCACCGAAAGCGGCATCCCGGACTTTCGCAGTCCCGGCGGCGTCTGGTCGAAGAACGCGCCGGTCATGTATGACGACTTCCTCACCTCCCGTTTAGAGCGCATCCGCTACTGGAAGATGCGGCGGGAGATGTACGGCGACTTCAAGGCCGCCAAGCCCAACGCGGGGCACGTTGCCATCGCCGGGCTCGAAGCCATGGGCCACCTCGCCGGCGTGGTCACACAGAACATAGACGGCCTCCACCAGGACGCCGGCAGCACGCTCGTCGTCGAACTCCACGGCACCAACCGCATGGTTGCCTGTGTATCCTGCGGAAAGGAGTGGGAGCCGGACGCAGTCACCGCACGCCTCGACGCGGGCGAGGATGACCCCGACTGCGACGAGTGCGGCTCGCCGATCAAATCCAAGACCATCTCGTTCGGCCAGGCCATGCCGGTCACCGAGATGCAGCAGGCCTTCCAACTCTCCACCAAGGCGGATGTCTACCTCGCGATAGGCTCATCGCTCGTGGTCGAGCCGGCCGCCTCCATGCCGAGACACGCCAAACAGCACGGCGCGACGCTGGTGATCATCAACAAGACCGAGACGCCGCTCGACCCGATGGCTGATCTGGTCATCCGCGAGGGCATCGGCGACACGATGTCGGCCGTCATGAAGCGCCTCGATCCGAACTGGCAACCGCCCCGCACAGCGCCGTAAGGTCGGCCTCCCCCCCATGCGGAGAGCGAGCGACGCGCGCATGGCTTCCCCCCTTGCCAAGGGGGGACTGAGGGCGGTCTGCCTGGAGAAGAACCTCCCCCAGCCCCTCCTTATGAAGGAGGGGAGCTACTCTTCGGCACGGCGCCAGGCCCGGGGCGACAAGCTTATCGATTCTTGTTCCTGCCGTTCGGCCAGCATTCGCCGACGGTAAACGTCATCCGGAAGAAGCGCCACACCTTGAAGTTCTCGCGCAGAACCGTACTCGCACCCTTTGAAAAGCCGCACTCCGGGCAAACGATGCTCTTCGGGGTGGCCAGTTCCAGCGGATAGAAGCAGTGGAAACAGAGCCTCGCCGACTGAAGTCTGCGCCGGATTCTTCTCTCGAGGCTGAGTTCAACGATCCAAACAAGCGCCATCCATCCGACCGGCAGCGCAAACGCCATCAAGGCCGGGTACGTCGGGTGAACGTATTCCCAGCCAATACAATCCCGAGCGATCAGGTTCGCGAAGACCGGAATCACGCTCAAATGCAGTGCCACGGCCCTCCACTTCGACACCACGGGAGGGGCGTCGGGTACCCTGCGTTTCTGTTTCACCAATACCAGCATGGGCACACCGTTCCACTGCCCGAACAACACCCAATCATCGCCGACAGGCAACCTCTCATCCGAGAGTTGTGGCGCGACACGGCCTCCTCGCCGCTGAGCTATTCCTGTCCGTGCATTATCAGCCGCCCCTACACGGACTGTCGACGGGGTTTTCCCCGACCCTGACCGGGATTCTGGTCCGGGAAGATGGCACACGCCAGGACCGAACTCGCGACGGGCCACCGAAC
>JAJDDX010000461.1 GCA_029260055.1 Phycisphaerae bacterium | reverse complement strand
GCTGAGCTGCGGCTCGTTGCCCGTGATGGCTGCGATGGACCTATCCTCGGTTCGAGCCAAGTGACCGATGACCCACGCGACGTGATTCGTGCCGGGCGCAGCGGGCGTGAAGTAATCGGTGTCCGTAAGGTCGGTCGTCAGCATCTCGAGCAACTTGCCGCCCATTAGAAGCTGGGTCAGCACCACGTCCTTTGGCGTTTGCATCGTTCTCTCCTCCGAAAGCGGCTAGCTTGAATGCCGCTTGGGTCCCTAACTGGATCGCCGCGAAGCCGGTCCGGGCGGTCTTCTTCTCGTCAAACCACGGATGACGGGTGGCATGGGCAAGCGAGAGCTTGCCCGTGTCGCTCGCTAGCCGACATGCACGGGCAAATCCCGGCGCGCCGGGACCCATGCCACCCGGCTGATCAACGTTGACGGAGCATGACGAGTATCCCGCCTGCGGCACCCGCCCGCAAGATGCACGGCGCCCGTGGCTGTGCGCACGTGATGGCGATAGAATGCCCGTAAGTGGAAGACGCGAATGCCATTTCGTCCGCTGCGCCGCGACGCCACCTTTGGTGGTTGCTGATCGTGGTCCTTGCCGCCTTAGTGATGGGCTTGCCGACGCTACGCGGCGGGTTCGTTGGCGGCGACGACCGGCAACTGGTGCTCAACCACGTCCTGGTGAATCACCCGTCCTTCTCGCACGCGGTCCAGCTCTTCACGATCGTTCATCGCGATCTCTATCAACCCATTCCCCTGCTGACGTTCTCGGGTGAATTCGCGATCGCCAACGCATTCGGCCTGTTCGATAGCGGCGTAAGCGGCGGGGCGTGGCTATTCCACCTCACCAATGTGCTGCTTCACGCGATCAACGCCGCGTTGGTTTGGGCGGTGATCGTCACGTGGCGGGCGCGCCCCGGCGAGACTCAGCTTGCACCGACGTGGATACGCGATTCGCACGCCGGTGCCTATGCCATTGCGACGATGGCGGCGCTGCTGTTCGCCGTGCATCCCTTGCAGGTCGAGGTTGTGGCGTGGGTCAACGGTCGCATGATGCTGCTCTCGACGCTATTCGCGCTGTTGTCAGTTGCGTCCTTGGGGAGATGGTTGCGGGGTGGCCGGCTGTGGTGGGCGGTGTTGGTGGTGCTGTGTGTGGCGATGTGCGGGCTGAGCAAGGTCCGCGTCGGATTGCCCCTAGCGCTGGTGATGTTGCCGCTGGCGAGGGGCCACAGAATCTCCGCCCGCCTCGTGTGGCTCTGGATTGTGAGCACGGTCGTCATGGGTGTGTTGGTGGTGATCAACATACAGGCGACGGCCCAGGCGGGCATGTTCGAGGGGGCTGCGACGACGCTTCAAGGGCCTCGGCTGGCTCGCGTGGCGATGGCGCTAGCGTGGTACTTCCAGCACTATCTCTGGCCGACGGGGCTGGCGGCCTGGTATCCGACTCCGGGTACGGTCGGCTGGACGGACGCCTTCGTGCTTCGAGCGGCCTTGGTCGTGGTACCTGTTATGGCCGTGCTGGCTTGGATGGCATGGCGTTCGCGGGTGGCGCTGGTCGGGATCGGCTGGTTCTTCCTGACGATCGCGTCCACGCTTCCGTTCATTCCGACACGCAAGCTCCTTGCGGCGGACCGCTACATGTACCTGCCGGTTGTCGGTTTGGTATGGCTTACCGGATTGGGGCTCTGGAAGCTCATCCAGGTAGTCCACGCGCGCCGTCCTGGTGTGGCGGGCCCAGCGGCCGTGTCGATCGGGTTGGCGATCGCTGCGGCGCTGACGGCGAGCAGTTGGCACGTGGCCGGCTTCTATGACACGTACCTGACCAAGACCATGCGAATCGCGACGCTCTTTCCCGAGACACCTCACATCTGGGAGCGGGTGGCGTGGTCCTACTTCAAAGAAGAACGGTATGACGAGGCGATCGAGACCGCCAAGCGGGAGTTCGCCCACGACGACAAGGCGTTGTGGGCAGAAGCCCTTGCGGTGATCGGGAAGTCGCAGCTCCGACTCGGCTTTCATGACGAGGCGATTCAATCCCTTCGAGAGGCGGTCCAGCTCAGCCCGAAGACTGGATTGCCGAAATACCGCCTTGCGTACGCCCTGGACGAACTCGGCTTGGTCGACCAGGCGATTCCGTACTACGAAGAATCGCTCGAGTCCCTGCTGGCGTTCAACCCGGGCCTGGTGAAGCTGGCGGCTGCCTACCGGCAGGTTGGACGTCCGGAGTTGGCCGCCGAGCGGTATGAACAGGCGTTGGCGGTCAATCCGTACGAGGTTCCGGCATTGCTCGGGCTGGCGGAATTGGACATCGAACTCGGCACGAAGGAGGCGTTGGCGTCGGCGGAGGATCGTCTGGTGCGCCTGCTCGATTGGATGCCCGAGAACGCAGCCGCCTGGACCGATCTCGGTGTCGTGCAATTCGCGCTCGGACGCAGGGACAAGGCGGTCGAAGCCTATGACCGCGCCTTGGCAAACGACCCCTACAACGCGACGGCTGCACTGAACCTGGCGCAGCTCAGCCTCCAAGACGGACGAGCCGAACGCGCGCGTGAACTGTTCGACCGCGCCGCATCGTCGGTGGAATCCACGGAGCAGGCGGTCGCGATACACGATTTCTACGTTTCGCAACGACAGCCGCAGCGGGCGGCTGCGATGTGGGCGGGCTTCGTCGAATCTCATCCGCTGGACGCGCGGGCTCAGGTGTTCTTGACGTGGTCGCGCGTGCTGTCAGGTGATCTGGGTGCCGCCAAGAGCGTCAAGCCACCCGACGGCGATACTGCGGCTATGGCACCGCTGCACCTCGCAGCGCAGGCGTTCGTGGCTCTTGTCGAAGAGCGTTATGCCGACGCCAATGCGCTCGCGGTTCAACTCAGCGAGTCGAGCTCAGCCTGCGTCGACGCTCGCGCTCGCTTGCTCGGTGCTTTGCAGGGCCTTTCGGAGCATCGCCCCAACAGCCCGTGGACATTCTGCATGGCTGCGCGACTGCTCGCGGCGGACGGCAACACCGAACCGGCCCGAATGTCCGTCGATCTGTGCGAAGAGCGATGCGGCGATCAGGCGTGCCGCAATGAGGTGGCGGCGTTGCGCGGCTCGCTCGTGACCGACTGATCACGAACGGCTTGAGTCAATCCAGTCTACTGCCCCGGAACTCGCCAGATCGTCAGGGCGGACGGCGGTCCGAGCGATTCGATCACGTGCGGCCCCACGTCCAGTTCGACCGATGCCTCAACGGCGCGTTGGTCGACGCGCGTGACGGAATCGGTGAGGCCCCGTCGGATGCGATAGCGCCCCGGCGTTACGACGTTGAACTCGATGCCGGCGTCGCGGAGATCCGCCGCTTCGTAGCGTTGCCCGGGTAAGTACACGGACGCGTCGATGTCCTTGATCTGCACGAAGTGGGTGTCGATGAACGCCCGGTCGCGAGGCGGGATTTCCGCCGTACGCGCGTCGTGAAGGACGACGGTGCAGTGGCGCGCGCGGAGTTCGTCACTGATCGACTGCGCGCTGGTGCCTTCGATATAGCCTCTAAGTGCGCCGTGCACGAGCGACGGCCGTGAGACCGCGTGGCGTCGAAACGTGGCCATGCACTGGCCGTCAAACACGGCGTCGTTGTCGTTCGTCCAGCCGTGGATCCAGTCCATCCGGGCGAGTGTCGCGGCCAGCGCGGATCGCTGATGCGGTCGTTGCAGGTGCAACCGCAGGATCGGCCAGACGCAACCGACGAAGATGAGCGCCGACAAGCTCGCCCATGCGATCACGGCGCCGTCGCCGCGCTTCCGCGCGGCGCCACATGCCTTGACGACCCGACATGTCACGTGCCCGGCGAGGATGGCAAAGAGCGGCACGAACATCAGGGACGACTGAAGAAACGGCGACGGCATGACGAATGCGTAGAGGCATGCCGTGCCGAGAGCCGTCAGGGCGACCAGCAGTGGCCGACTGTGGGCACGGATGTCTAGCCGGGCTTGACGCAGCACGAGCGCGGCTCCGATCAGTGCGACGGCGAAGAACGCGTAGGGCCACGCCGCCGTGAGGGCGTGAGTGACGTTGAACCGGTCGGGGTCGGTGAAGTTGTCGATGACGGTGTATTGCAGCGCAGCCCGCGCCGCGCCCTGAGAGGATTCGTAGACGAGCCAGCTTGCGACCGGAAGCGCAAGCCCGAGGGCCAAGGCGCCGATGCCCAGCAGGGTGAATCGTACCCTTGGCCGCTCTTGCGAAAGCCAGTTGGCAAGCGCCCAAGCGGGCACCACGACGGCAAGCGGCATGAGGGTCTTCGTCGTCAGGATCATGCCGCCGCCCAGGAGGGCGCCAGCCGCCAGGCAATAGAGGCTGGCACGCAGCCACCTGATCGATCCGAGCGAGAGCGTCAACATCCACAACGCCAGGATGAGGCTCACCGCCCAGATTCCATCCGGGCGAATCTCCACGGTCTTGAGGATGAATGCCTCACAGCATGCCAGCCACCCGACCGACAGAGCCGCGCACCGCGCTCCGAACGCGGTTCGCGCCAGCAGATACGTGGCGGCCAACGCGATGAGCCCGATCGGATACATCCAGAGCCTCGCGGTCTGAAACGCCGCCGTCGGTGTGCCCGTAAGGTCGATGATCTCGGCGAGTGCGTGGTGCAGTCCCGGCGGGTGGTTATCCCAGAAGTCCCGATAGGGCACCATGTCCTGCGTGATGCACCAGGCGAAGTGGAGGTGCTGGAGTTCGTCCTGATCGACGGCGGCCTCGTGCGTGTAATGCCAGCGCATCAGCAGGCCGGCTGCGATGGCGATGGCGACCGGGAGCCACAGTCCGATGCGGCGTGTAGGAGCCGGTGACCCTACGACTTCGTTGTCTTGCGTCTCGTTCATGTGCGTGCTCGACTCGGTTCATCCTAACCAGGCGCGAGCCTCGCCGCGAGCCGGTTGAAACCGCTTTGGCATCGCGGTACAACCGTGAGCCGGACCAGCGGCAATCGAAGTTCCGATTTGACCACGGGAGCTGGCACATGGCACTGAGCATCTTCGACGACAAGTCGGCTGCCCCATCGGATACGGCGCTGGCTGAAGCGTTGGGGCGCACGAGCAAGCTCTGGAACGACCTGAAGGTCGCTCTGTACACGCAGTATGACCCGCTCACCGAGAAGTGGGGGTTCGCCGGTGCGAAGTGGGGCTGGTCGATGGGCCTGAAGCACAAGAAGCGGACCGTTCTTTACTTGACGCCCTGCAAGCGGCACTTCCTGGTCGGCTTCGCACTGGGCGAGAAGGCCGTCAAGGTGGCCCATCTAAGCGATCTACCGCGCGAAGTTCTCGACATCATCGATGCCGCTCCGAGGTACGCTGAGGGTCGCGGTGTTCGACTTGAGGTCAGGTACAAGAAGGACGTTGCCGCGGTTCTAAAGATCGCCGCGATCAAGATGGCGAGCTGAATCCAAGCCGGCGTCGGGGCCGTCGAAACGAGAGCCGTTACGCATGACGCAAGAGCACGACACGTCCGCCTACTACGCACGCCGGGCAGGCGAGTATGAGCAGATCTACCGCAGACCCGAGCGGCAGGCCGATCTGGCGACGTTGCGTTCGATGCTCGTTCGTGAGCTGGCCGATCACGACGTGCTCGAAGTGGCATGCGGCACCGGGTACTGGACCGAGCCGATCGCGGCCGCGGCTCGCTCGATACTAGCCACGGATGTTGGCGACGAGGTCCTCGACCTTGCCCGCGCCAAGCACTTCCCCAAGGCCAATGTGCGATTCGCGCGGGCGGATGCCTTTACGCTTACGGGCGTCTCGGGCGAGTTCACAGCCGCCTTCGCGGGCTTCTGGTGGTCGCACATAGCGAGGTCCGCCCTCCCGGTCTTCCTCTCCGCTCTTCATACCAAGCTGCGGCCCGGCGCTCTTGTGGTACTGGCCGACAACACCTGCGTGGTCGGCAGCAGCACACCCGTTTCACGCACCGACGACGAGGGCAACACCTACCAGTTGCGAACGCTCGCGGACCGCACCACCCACGAGGTCATGAAGAACTTCCCGAGTGAGGCCGATCTACGGGCCGCGGTGGCACCCTTCGCACGTGACCTGCGCTACACCTGTTTGCGTTACTACTGGTGCCTTACGTATTGTGGCCGCGTCGCGGACGGCGGGTAGTGGCGGCGAGTTGGGCGGGTGCCCCGTCCATGCGCTGCAAACGCGGAGGAAGGGCTACGTGGAGGAACAACTTTGGTGGGTCTAAGATAGGTAGTGCTGTAGCCAGCCATACGCAAGCGCGCTGAGTTGCGGCCGGCTTTATTACACTGCAGACAGAGGTGATCCCGTGGACGCGTACATGCCGCACGTCGTCGAGTACTTAACAGGCAACCCGATGGGCTACTTCAGAGTGTACAACGCGACCATCGTGTCGGTCGTGTGTCTTACTATCGCTTGGCGCAGAGATAGACTGTCGTGGCTCTGGCTTCTGTTCCCTCTGCTGGTCATGGCCGACTCTGATCTATCGTGGTTCAGGGAGCAGTGGTTCTTGGTAGGATCGCGCATGGCGTGGTGGCGCCGTGTCTTTTCCGGCGACCTCACTTACAGTATTCTAGTGTCCCTGGTTGAAAGCCTCTCGTGCATCGTGCTCTACCGCAAGTACGGCCGACGCGCATGCTGAAGCTTGGCGCGGCTGTGGCAAGTGCTCGCCGGACTGAATCTGCGGACGGCGGGCGTTAGTTTGGCGGGATGCGCAGGTGCCCCGCCTTGCGTAGCACGGGTGGCGCACGGACTAACCCTGCGATCGCCTGCTTCCGTGGAGCATGCGGCAGGTCTCGTGCCTCGACCTTCCCTGCCGGGCTACCACGCTGCGAGTGCGGTTCAGGCCAAAAACCGTCCCCCAGCATTCGGGAGTACCCGAAAGACGGGGCACCTCGCTTTAGACATTACCGATGAATCCCTGCTCATTGGGTCCGTTACGCCACCACCAGATGGTGTAGATGCGTTCGATTCCGCGTCCGTCAACCTGCGTTCGTCCTTGCGTGCAATCGTAGGCGAACGCCCCCGCGGAAAGAGTCAGGCCAAGCAGGAGCGCTGCCCTCGACCACCGGCGGCGATGCACCAGTTTAAGATAGATGCTCATAGTAAAGACGCCCGTGATCGCGACGTAGGGAAGCGTGAACCAGAGACAGGACACCCAGCCGCCGAAGCTCTGTCTCAGCAGCAGCGTGCAAGAAATGCCCACAAGGTAGTGCACCGACATCAGCGCGGCGGGAAGAAAATCAACGTAGCTGTGTGCCTGCTTCTTCGCTGACATCGGCTGATCAGTCTTCATGACGCCTCCGGAACCTGTCTCGATCGCTACTGCCCCCTGATCGGTCCATGGAACGAAGCTATGAATTCGAAGTAGTCGAACATATCGATGTCGCTATCACCGTCGAAGTCGAGCAGGCTGCAGCCGTCATTGCACTCGGTCCGGTTTTCGCCGGTCAGGCAAGTCTGGAACGTTGCCCAGTCGTGCATGTCTACGTCCCCGTCCCGGTTGGCGTCAGCCGAAGGCTCCAGGCAAACCAGCTTGGCGAGGAACGTCTCCCCGATATCCGGATCGTGCATAGGCAGCTCGATGGCTTCGCAACTCGGGTCAAAGTCCACCGGTTCAATGGTGGCAAAGAGCCCTGTCACGAGCGCTGAGTCGGTGGAATCGACCACCACTTGGCGGCCCCATTCGTTATAAGGCCCTGTCATCACGCTTGTGCCTTCGTAGCCACCGTTCTCGTGCAGGACGATAACGAAGACGTCGTCGCCGGCGGCGACAATGATATCCTCGCCCTTTCCCGGGTCGAAGTCCGTTGCTCCTCGGAACATTCCAACCACCACGACACCACCGCCTGCTCGGGTCGCGACCTCGAAGCCGCATTCGTCGCCTTGCCCGCCGGCCGTATACGTCCATCCGTACGATCCGTCACCGCGGATCATGGTGAGGAAAGTGTCACTACTGTCCGCGACGGCAGTACGAAAATCAGCGCCGGCAGTCGGGTCCAGGTCAACTGTCCATCTGAAGCAACCCGTCACGTACGCATTACCGGCATGGTCAACGGTGATCGCTCCTTGTTCCCACTCGTAGCCGGCCGGTAGTGTACGAGTCCAGGCATAGGAGCCGTCGGCGCGCAGTTTCGTGATATATATATCCCTGACCATGCCTGTGGCGGTGTGCCAGTCCTCACCGGGTCCGGGATCGAAATCCGCGGTTCCCCGGAATGTCCCGGTTACGAAGACATCGTCGTTCCCGTCGACGGCGACTCCGGTCCCCCTGTCATAGCCCGGCCCGCCGAGCGTTCGGGTCCATTGATAGCTTCCGTCGGACCCTAGCTTGGTGACAAAAGCATCGTTACTTAGCACATCATAAATGGGCGTCGACGTATGGATATCCTCGCCCTGGCCGGGGTCGAAATCGGCGATCCCGGAAAACGAGCCAACGATGACGAGGCTTCCAACAGAGTCGACTTCAACGCGTCTAGCGCTCACGCCGGCGCTGCCTTGGCCGAACGTTCGGACCCAGCGGTAGGTACCATCGGGGCCGAGGTTGATGACGAAGGCGTTGCGATCGCCAACCGCGGCCCTGGCGTCAACGGTGTTAGTCGGATCGAAGTCAACCGTCCCAGCGAACTCTCCAGCCACGACGACCGAATTATCATCTGGCACGGCGACCCCCTGGGCAACCTGCGTGCCCTCGGCTTGGGCCACGTAGGTCCAGGCATAGGAGCCGTCGGCGCGGATCTTGGTTGTGAACAGATCGATAGTCGGGCTCAAGCTTGGCTGGTCGACGCCCTCGCCCGGGTCGAAGTCGGGGCTGCCGCCGAAATCGCCCGAGACGATGATGGCGTCGTTCCCATCGATGGCGGAGTCCTTGATGAAAGCCCCGGGGCCCATGTTGCCAGCCCACACGGCGTCCAAACGCCCGCACGGATCCCCGGTCGGTTCGCCACCCGCCGCAACGGCGGCCTGCAACGCAAACGCCAACACCATGAGCAGGCAGGGCGTGCGCTGGCCGGGGCTCTGTTCGACCCGCGAGCCGGGCTGTCGGCTGGTGTTCTCGACCTGTGGCATTGACCTTCCTGACGTTCTAGTGCCGCTGTCCCGGAGCCCCGCCCCTACATATGACCCCGCCCGCAGCCGTGTGGCGGACGAATTCGACGTGTACGGGTGCCCCATCCTGGCGCAGCAAGGGTGGGGGAAGGACTGACGGCGTGATCGTCTACTTCCGCAGAGTAGGCGGCAGGTCTCGTTTCTCGACCGTCCCTACCGGGCTAAGGGTGCAGTGACATCGACGCTCGCGAGTGCCTTTCAGCTCAACTTTCGTCCCCCGTCCTTCGGGAGTACCCGAAGGACGGGGCACCCATATGGGCTCCAGGCCCCGGCGTAACCGCAGGCCGCTCACTCAAGGCCCTTAACCCAATGCGCGGCATCGTGCCGATAGTTACCTAATCTGTGACGAGATCGGCTAGCGCCGTGGTGGCGCATGGAGGTGGCAGGCTATGGCTCTTCTGGCGGCTTTGATTGTCGGGATTCAGGCGGTAGGTCAACTCGATCCGCTGACGCGCGTTGCGACGCTTTCGGAGGGTCTTCAGGTGCCGGCACGACTCGCCGTGACGGATACTGAAATCCTCGTGGCCGATCCACAGGCCAGGGCAATCGTACGGTTCGATCTGGCGGGGACGTACCTCGGGTCGTTGCCGGAGTCTGGCGCGCCCGTGGGTGTCGCCGTGTACGCGGACGGGCGGATAGTCGTATCGCGGCGGGACGACGCGAAGGTCGCCGTCTACGACGCGAGCTTTACGTTCCAGCATTTTCTGGCTGACGGTGTCGTGAACTTCGTGCGGCCCACCGACATGACCGTCGATCCGACGACCGATCGACTCTATGTGGTCGACAGCATGGCCGACAGGCTATACGCGTTTTCAAGCGATGAATCCCTTGCGCTAATTCTCGGAATCCGCGGCGGTCGGTCGAGTGAGTTCAAGTACGCCAGTGCCGTGGCCGTCGATCCGGCGACCGACCAGATGGTCGTGACGGACCAGGATAACTTCCGGGCTCAGGTGTTTGCGCGATCCGGGCTCTTCATTCGCCGTTTCGGTCATCGCATCAAGTTCCTTCCGGGCGGGATCAGTGAAGGCTGGATGCCGCGATCGAGCGGGCTCGCGTTCGACGCGGCCGGGAGCGTCTACGTGACCGACGCGTTGATGGGTACGCTCCGCATCTTCACGACCGACGGGGCGGAACTCGGCAAAGTTCTCGACTATGGCACGGCGCCGGGCGAGCTTCGAACACCGGGTGACGTGGAGATCGACGCAGCGGGGCGAGTGTATGTGGCCAACAGCGGCGCGGGCACGGTCGAGATATATGCTCCCGTCACGTTGGCGGCAGCGGGCGGAGTGGCCGGGGTCTTCTACGATGGAACGAACGCCGGTGAGTACGATCTCGCCTTGCGGCGCCGCACAGCCATCCGCGGCGGTTCGGGTGAAACACTGGGCACAGGCTCCGGCTCGGGGAAGGGCGACACCGCGGCGCCGCTCGACGGCTGGGATCCGCCTCACATGCTGCAAGATGTAACCTGTTCGCGGTGTCACGACGTGGACGCTCAGCCGGGGGGGCACCTCGGGCTCGCGGCAGGGCAGGTCAACCTCTGTCAATCGTGCCACACCGGCGCCGGGCAGGCTTCTGCCAGAATCTTCCAGACGCAGGACATGGCCGACCCATACGGCACGAACCCCGACGCACCCGACGGTCGCGGTCGATCTCACGCGTGGGGCGTCCCGGCTGTCAATGCGGATGCCGACTCCGTCGGCCCGGCGGCGGGCGGCGTGATGGACGAGTACCTCGACGGCGGGCTGATCAAGTGCGCCACCTGTCACGATCAGCATAACAACGACGTGGGCGCGCCGCTAATGCGGGTCCCGAACGAAGGCGACGCGATGTGCAAGGAGTGCCACGCGCCGCGCGATGAGGGGCTGGGGCAGCGCGGCACGCACCCGGTGGGCTTCGCCTATCCCAGCGGCACCGGCGAGTTCCCGCTCAGTGCGGATGTGGGACCGGCGGTGATCAAAGAGGGCAATGTCGAGTGCATGACATGCCATGCGCCACACTACGCCGATTCCGGCACTGCGAACGATGGGCGCGGTGACGGCATGCTGTTGCGAGCGGCCAACGACGGCACGCTTTGTCAGGTTTGTCACACGGAGCACGCCACGCACGCTCCCGGCGGGCCGTGGCAGCCGACGTGCGTCGATTGCCACGATCCCCATGACCCGGACAGCGAGAACCTCTCGCTCGTCGGGAGGACGGTGGTCAACCAGACGTTGGGCGTCGACAAGGCGGTCGTCTTCACCGCTCGCGATGGTGCCAACAGCTTCGACGACGGCGATCCGGCGAATAACGACGGCATCTGCCAGGTCTGTCACACGTCGACGACCTATCACAGACACGACGGTACGGGGACACCGCACAACGCGGGTGTCGACTGTACCGGCTGCCATCCGCACGACACCGGTTTCATGCCGAGTGCGGCCGCTTGTACCGCGTGTCACGGACAACCACCGGACGGCGATGTCGCTCCGAACCGAGCGGGCACCCACGACCTGCACATGAACGACCCGAGCGGACCGGGCATTGCGAATTGCTGGGTCTGCCACGCCTCGATGGACACCGACCAGCACATGAACCAGGTCGTCAGCTTCGCTTCCGGCGTCGACGCCAACGGCGACGGCGGGATCGATCTGAGTGAGACGGACGTGTGCGATGCGTGCCACAGCCCCGGCGGTCCGTTCAACGGCGTCACTGAAGCCAAGGGCAACTGGGTCACCGCGGCGACTGTAAGCTGCGAAGGATGCCACGATACCGGCACTTCTGCGGTTTTCGGCGTGAGCGCGCCACCGGTGGCGGGTGACGGCGTGACGTGGGGCTACTACGCGTCGGGTCACGGCCGCGGCGGGCAGGTGGCCTGCACCGACTGCCACGACCCGGCTGCTCCGCATTTCGACGGGCAGGCACGGACCTACTCATTCGACTCGGCTTACTATGGTCCGAGTCAGTCCGGCGTCGCCTACGCGGCCGGCTACCGGCTGAAACTCGTCGGCGGCGAAGTGCCGATGATGATCCCGGCCAGCTTCAACATCACCTTCGGCTACAACGCGGCGGACATGCGGGATAGGGCGTTCAGGCTTTGCTTCGAGTGCCACTCGTCGCCGGAGATCTTCGACGATACGCCGGGTGACGGAATAGACAGCAACTACAGGGCGAGCCTCCCGAACCCGCCGCGGAACTACTCCTATGCCTGGGGCAGCGGGGCGGACATCAACGAGCACGTAGCGCACATCATGAACTACATCGGGGTCAACGCCGATTCGGATTGGGATGCGGCAAGCACCGGTCCCGGCGGCTCTGACGGGCGGGACTCACTGACGAACTGCACGACCTGCCACAACGTACACGGGGCGTCCGGCACACACGGATCGACCAATGAGCCGATGATGCGCGACGGCGCGCTGGTGGGCAGGCCCGGCTACGGGTTCAGCTATGTGGTCGAGGACGCGGCAGCCGGCGGCTATCCGTGGGTCACCTCGACCGGCGCGACGCGCGAAAGCAGCGTCGGTGCGATCTTGCGGCTCAACACATCGACGATGTGCGGCGGGTCCATGTGTCACGGCAGCCCGACCCCGCCGCCGGCCAGCTCGTACGACGCCACGGGTAGCGGCTCGGGCACCTACCTGGAGTACTACCGGCCGCCGATGCGTTAAACATCGAAACATCGAAACGTCGAAACGTCGAAACGTCGAAACGTCCAAACGTCGAAACGTCCGAATATCCAAACCCAGCGGGTGCCACTGGTGGCTTGTCCACCAGTGCGAGCCCGCGCGCGCCTACTCGCCCGTGAACGACAGTTGGAAGAACGCTACGTCGGCTAAGTCCACATGGGCGCTCCCGTCCAGATCAAGACATTCGCACCCGGCAGGCGCGTCGGTTGCGGGCCCAGCCAGGCAGCCTACGAGACCGACGTAATCGACGAAATCCACGTCGCCGTCGTGGTTGGTAACGCCATCGTGCAAGCAGTCACCCGGACGGCGCTCGTACGCGCCCATGTCGACCATGGGCGGACTACCACTTCCCGTGTCGGATGTTTGCGGGTCATCCACAAAGCGGGCGAAGCCGTCGAGGTCGAACGGCATCGGTTCGGTCGTGTCACCGTCGCCGTCGAGATCGTCCACGTCAGCCGGCACTTCGGCGTTGTCGCCGGCGTCGATGACGGGCGAGTCGAGGGATAGGTGCAGGTCGCCGTAGTCATCGTCGCCGGTGCCCCACTGCCCGTCGGGTCCGGAGTCGGGATCGCGGGCAAACAGCGGGGCTACTGAGAGGTTGCCATCGGTCCCGGTGGGGTCGGCAAGGCCGTCGTAGTCGTACTCGGTATTACTGTAGACGCAATTGTAGCGTAGCGTCGCTGTGCCGCCCGTCCGGTACACGCCGGACGAATTGAACGCGACGATGGTGTTTGCGATTGTCGGTGAAGAGTTGAAGAGGGCCAGGCCACCACCGGACCAATTGGCGCTGTTACCCGTGATCGTGCTGTTTGCCAGCGTCGGCGAAGAGGAGGACAGATACAGCCCGCCGCCGGTGTCATCGGCGCTGTTGCCAGTGATCGCGTTGTTCGTCATCGTCGGCGAGGCGCCGTCCAGGAACATGCCGCCGCCACGGTAGCCAGTGTCATTGCCCGTGATCGTGTTGTTCACGATCGTCGGCGAGGAGTGCGACACGTAGAGCCCGCCGCCACGGCCGAACATACCAGCGCTGTTGCCCATGATGGTGTTGTTTGTGATCGTCGGCGAGGAGAACTCCACGTGCAGCCCGCCGCCGTCGTAGGCGGCGCTGTTGCCGGCGATCGTGTTGTTTGCGATCGTCGCGGAGGAGTACCCCAGGGACAGTCCGCCGCCCCTGCTGTCAGTAGTGTTGCCGGTGATCGTGTTGTTGGCGATCGTCGGGGAGCAGTAGGACAGCAACAGCCCGCCGCCGCGGTAGCTACCGGTGCCGCCCGTGATTGTGAAGCCGTCGATGGCGCTGTTCCTGTAACCGCCTCGCGCGATCACCACCGAGCCCTGCTGCTGTCCGTCGAGGACCGTGACATGGGCGGCCCAGTCCCGCTGCTCACGCTCGGTCTCCACGCCGACGAAACCGCCGTAGGTGTGCGCGTGGGGAGGCAGCGTGATGCGCTCCTCGTATGTGCCGGCCCCGACCCAAACCTCGCCGCCCAGTGCGGATGCCGCATCGATGCCTGCCTGGACCGTCCGCTTGGTAACAGTCCATGAGGAACCATCGTTCACGTCATCGCCTTCAGGGCTGACGCGGACGATCGCATATGGTCCGCTCGGCCACGCCGTGCCATCCGATTCATCGGCACCGATGTCCACGATACCACCCACAGGCAGGATGCGGGGATCGCCGTCCATGTCCGAGTCGCCCCAGGCGTCGGCGTGGCTCCCCGCGTCCACACAGGGTGAGTCCGGCTGAATGTGTACGTTTCCGTACCGCGGATCGGCAAGCCGCGGATCGACAGAGATGTTGCCATCGGTCCCGGCCGGATCGTCCATGCCGATGTAGTCGTATTCGCCGTTACCAAAGACGCAGTTGTGGCGAAGCGTCGGGGTAGGGGCGTCGCCGCCAAGACGTATCCCAGATGAGTTGAACGCGACGATAGTGTTTGCGATCGTGAGGGAAGAGGGGCTGCCGGTAACATACAGCCCGCCGCCGCGGATTCCGGCGCTGTTGCCGGTGATCGTGTTGCCTGTGAGGGTCGGGGAGGAGAAGAATAGAGACAGTCCGCCGCCCGTGTGAGCGCTGTTACCCGTGATCGTATTGTTCGCGATCGTCGGGGCGGAGCTGTGCAAGTACACGCCACCGCCGGTGTCGTCGGCGCTGTTGCCGGTGATCATGTTGTTTGCGATCGTCGGGGCGGAGCCGAACAGGTACAGCCCGCCGCCGAACTCCGCGCTGCCGTTCGTGATCGTGAAGCCGTCGATAGTGCTGACGCGGTAACCGGTCCGCGCGGTCACCACTGAGCCTTGTTGCCCGCCGTCCAGGGTCGTAACGTTGGCGGCCCAGTCCCGCGGGCCCCGCGTGGTCTCAGTACCGGCAAAACCGCCGTACGCATGTGCATGCAGCGTGATGTGCTCCTCGTACCTCCCCGCGCGGACCCATACTTCGCCGCCAAACGCGGCAGCAGCATCGATACCCGCCTGGACCGTTCGTTTGGCCAGCCGCCAGGATGAGCCGTCGTTCGTGTCGGTCCCTTCGGGGCTGACGCGTACGATGGCATACGGTCCCTCCGGCCACACGTCTCCGTTCGTTTCATCGGCGCCAATGTCCACGGTACCGCCTGCCTCCGACTTACGAGGTTCGCCGTCGATGTCGAAGTCGCCCCAAGCGTCTGCGTTTCTCCCGGCGTCCACACAGGGCGAGTCCGGTTGAATGTGTACGTTGCCGTATTGCCAATCGGCAAGCCGTGGTTTTTCCGAGATGTTGCCGTCCGTCCCGGTTGGGTCGGCAAGGCCGTCGTAGTCGTACGCGCGGTTGCCGTAGACGCAGTTGAAGCGCAGCGTGGGAGCGCCAACGTGTAGACGGATTCCGGACGAGTTGAACGCCACGATGGTGTTCGCGATCGTGGGGTAGGAGCGGTTCAGCGACAGCCCGCCGCCGCCGCCGCCGGCGCTGTTTCCCGTGATCGTGTTGTTCACGATTGTCGCGAAGGAGGAGGAGGACAGAGTCAGCCCGCCGCCGTAAGAATGGGCGCCGTTGCCGGTGATCGTGTTGTTCGCGATCGTCGGGGAGGACTCGGCCAGATACAGCCCACCGCCGCCACTGGTGGCGCTGTTGCCCATGACCGTGTTGTTCGCGATTGTCGGGGAGGAGCGGTTCAGGCGAAGTCCACCTCCGGGGCCGTTAGCGCTGTTGCCCGTGATCCTGTTGTTCATGATTGCGGCGAAGGAATAAGCGAGATACAGCCCGCCGCCGCCAGAGGCCTGGCCGCCACCAGTGACATCGTTGTTCGCGATCGTGTTGTTAGTGATTGTCGGGTGGGAGTTGACCAGGTAAAGCCCCCCGCCCTGGCGGGCGCTGCTGCCGGTGATTCTGTTGTTCGTGATCGTGGGCGACGAGTATGACAGGTGCAGCCCGCCGCCGAGCTCCGCGCTGCCGTTCGTAATCGTAAAGCCGTCGATGAGGGTGTCCGGTGTCTCTCCGCTGTCGCAGGTAATCACGGTGCCGGCGGCGTCGCCGTCAATGATGGTGACATCCGGCCCATGGGTGCTGCGCAGCGTGATGGCCTTGCCGAGCATGTCGAGCCGTTCCACGTAGGTCCCCGGACCGACCGCGATCTCGTCGCCGTCGACGGCTGCGTCGATGGCCTCCTGAATCGCCGCGTGGAACGTGTCCTGCGTGAGGTTGTGGATCGTGCCGCCCGCTTTCAGGCGGCCGCTTCGATCCGGCGGGGCGTCGTCATCCACATGATAAGTGGTCTGCGCGGTGGCGATCTGTCCCGAACCCAGCATGAACAGCAGTACTGTGGCAGTGCGTGACATAGTCGAACCTCCTGGGATGAGATATACAGGATATAGAATGCGTTCATGATAAGTCCTCAAACGGGCGGAATCCGGCCAAAGCCTGGTGCGACCCGGGGAAGGAGAAGTGCGCGAGCTTTCGCGTGATGACGCGTGCCGCGTTCACTCTCCAAACCCCAATCGGCGTGGCATGGACACGAAGAGCCCGCACCGCAGTCCGCTTGCGCCCGGGGCCATCAGTGTTCTTGGAGGCCTAGGCGCAGAAGAATGGCGCACGTGCCGCGCGCCTTTCATGCGGCCCCGATACGACCATATGACGGACGAAGTCCGGGGTAGTTATGCAAATAGCCGTTTCTTTTGAGGCATCCGGCAGCTTTCGCTCCACTGCCGGCCTCAGGCGGGCGTAGTGAGCGGCATCAGGAATGAAATAGACAACCCTCCTCCATCTCCGTGACAGGAGACGAAGGAGGGCTAGTAGTCGATGTCAGAAGTGCTTCCGCCCGATGAACCTTACGGCCACTTCGGCAGTTCGGGGAGCTTCCCTTTCTTCTTCTTTTCCTTCTTTGGCTCTTCCTTCTTCTTCTCTTCTTTCGGCTTTTTGGGCTCGGCCTTCTTCGCTTCCTGCTTCTTGGCGGGTTCCTCGGCGGCCGGCTGGGGCTGCTCTTGCTGCTGGGTCAAGTCCATGACCTCGACGCCCTCGGGTACCTTGAAGGTGAACAGGTCGCGGTCGATGCTCGAGTTGACCTTCAGGTCGCTCGTTGTCGAGGTCGAGACGACCTTGCCTTCGGTGTTCTTGCTGATCGTCTTATAGCCTACGCCCGTTTCCTTGTCGTGATACATGGTCATCGTCGTGGCACTCGGGCCGGAGGCCATTTCCGGTTTCGGGCTCGCCTCGATGGCCCACGTCGAGCGGCCGTCCACCGTCTCGTCCGGCAGCAGCTTCAGGTTGTACATCATCCGCATGTTGTTGAAGTAGGCCTTGGAGACGAACCAGTTCTGGTTCGATGCCTTCTGCTTCATGACGGTCTTTTGGCCGTCCGTCTCGCTCGAAATCCAGATGAACGCGCCGTCGCACACCATCAGCGTGTTCGACTTGCGCGTCTCCTCGTTTCCCTCCTGAGCCGTGACGGTGATGTCCTTGCTCTCGATGCGGTAGAGCATCTTGCCGGCGTCGAGGGCGTAGTGGTACGTGCCGTCCATCTCCTGCTTGTACTTCCAGCCGGGTTGATCGAAGTCCGAACTCGTCTTCGACTTGAACTGCAGCGACTCGATCTTCTTACCCTGCTCGATGATCGCCTTCTCGACGGACTCGATCGTGTCGCCGGCCACGGTCGAGCCGACGACGGCCAACAGGGCTACACAAATGACGGCTGATCTTCCCCATGTGGTCATGATGAGATACCTCCTTTGATGGTGACGGACATTTGACGGCTATCGTCGACTTCGTCCTGACGGGCCAAGGCCGGGCGGACGCGGTCCATGCATCGGAAACGCCGCTCATCCCCCCCGACGAAAAGGAGTGCGCGTCAAGCGATCCGGCGTAGGATAACCGCGCAGACCACTGCCGTCTCCATCTCTTTTCTTGGTTTCGGCCGACGAGGAGGGCTAGTTCGCGACGCCGGTCGTTTCTTCCGGTGCGTGGGCGGCCATGATGCGCTCGACCGCGTCGCCCAGGTGGTGGAGGTCGTCGAGGAAGTGGCTACGCCTGTCTTGGATGAACTGCTCAGCACGGGAGCGGTAGTACTCGATTCCACTGAGTAGGTTCTCCCTGAACTCGGTGAAGTACTGCGGAGCACAGCTCGACAGCTCGAGCGAGCACTTTTCGAGCTCCTTGCGGAGGTGCTCGACGTAGAGGGCCAGCTCGCGGATGAACATGTGCGGGCGCTCGGCGTTGGTCAGCAGCGACAGGCGTCCGTAGACGTGGCTCACCATGTCCTGAAGAGAGGCGACTTTCGAGAAATTCACGATATTAGGGCCACAGCAGACGGCCGCCTTGGCGCCCGGGTCGATGCCCGCGTTGATCGTGGCGCCGCCGGCGAGGTCATGGCAGATGCACGCCTTGGCCAGGACGTCCTCTCTGAAAGCGTTGCTTTGCAGGACCGGCAGCGTCGCCTCGGCGAGCTGTTCGAGCTTGCGCTTCTGATAGGCACGTGAGGCGCGGCAGATCGGAACATCGGTGAACTCGGTGTTGGCGACGAGGAAGCCCTTGGGGCACGGGCTGCCGGGTTTGCCATCCTCGATGCGACCGTGGCGTGCCTCCTCGCTGGCTGAGTTGCGAAGGTTCCAGAAGGGGATCCCCAGCGGCGAGCTGTCGCTCAGATACACATCGTCGTCCGTCGCCGTCAGCAGCTTCTGCATATGGGCGTCGTCGACGTTGGCTACCTCGGGCACGAGGAGGAAGGGCGTCGCCCAGCCGGTGCCGTCGACGCGATAGTATTCCAGTAAGAGCTTATTTTCGTCAGCCGTTCCGATGCCACCCTGGGCGGTGATGCGCATCTCGAGCGGCGAGTCCCCAACCGGCCGACCGGCGGCGGCACAAGCCTTGGCGAAGACCTTGTGCAGCGTGTCGGTGAGTTCCGGCTTCTTGCGCCGGAATTCCTCCAGGATCGGGCCGAACAGGAGCCCCTTCGTGGCGAAGGCGTGGCCGCCGCAGTTGAGGCCCGATTCGATACGGAACTCGGAGACCCACAGGCCTCGCCGGGCAAGGAACTTGCCCTGTATCATGGCGGAGCGCCAATCGCTGACCTTCAGGATGATCTTCTTCTTGATGAAACCGCTCTCGTCCGGCATGAAGTCGCCGAATTCGGTGGCGTAGGCGTAGACACGCTGGTTCATGCCCGCGGAGAAGATGATCGAAGACGCGACGGTGCTGTTGGCGTAGCCGCGCAGAGCCGCCATGGCGTCGGCAAACTCGGCCGGAAGCTGCTTACCGTTGCGGTAATTCTCCCGGTCGAGCTTGGTCATGATGTTCACGTCGATGGTGCCTGGTGCCACCATGTCGCGAAGCTCATCCTGCTTTCGGGCTTTGTCTTCCGCGCCCTCGGTAGCCTGCATGTCGCGGTAGGCCTGCTTCGCGGCCGTGTCTGGAAGCATCTCGAAATACCGCGTGATTTCGCTGTCCGCCTCGAACGGCGACGTGCGCACGGCCTCGATCTGGCGGCGAATCAGGCGGTCCACGAGGTTGAGGTATGCGGTGATGCGGCGGGCTCGGGCATCTTCCTGCCCGCCGGGGATTTCGTCGTACGGCTCCTGGGCCCGCTGGCAATGGAGCTTCCGCATCTGCTCGATGAGGACATCGTCCACGAGGGAAATGACCGACGAGATCCCGTACTTCGCCACGCGCAGCGGGGTGTCGATCGTAAACCCGGTCCCCATGACAGGGACGTGAAATGTGTGCTCGCTACGCATGTACCGATCCGCCATATCGCTTTCTCCGAGTGCGGCCGACGGCGTGCGTGCTCGATCACGTGCTCGCGTGAGTCGAAGGCTGCGCCACTATGTTAGGGCCGGTCGCGCGAACTGCAACCTTGGACCGGTCGAGCCATCGTTTTTCACAGGCGGCCAGCGCCCCGATACGTCCGATTATCCGCCCTGGAGCGGTCGTGAGGTGCGGCGCGCCGGGTCGGCTCGCGTCCGGGCGAGACGCCGGATTCGGCCCGTCGTCGGCCGGCTCCCGCCATGATCAGGCTCCGGCCGCACGTCCTATCGATATCCTGCCGGATGGGTCTATTCGAGGGCGACACCCGCTCGTCGCTCGACGCGCTTCTGCCAGGTGGCGATGCATCCCAGAAACTGTGTTCGAACGGTCTCGATCAACCTCTTCCGGTCGATGGGCTTGGTGGCATAGTCGTCGCAACCCGCATCGAGACACTTCTGCCGGTCGCTCTTCATCGCGTGCGCGGTCACGGCGACAATCGCTCCTTCGTAGCCCCTCTCCCTCAACAGGCTGACGGCTTCGTAGCCGTCCATGACCGGCATCTGCATGTCCATGAGGATGACATGGAAAGGTGTCCCCGCGTCGCGCGCAGCCACCGCGGTCTCCATGGCCAGCTTACCGTTCTCCTCCACGGTTACGCTTGCCCCGACCTTGGATAGGATGTGCGTGATCAGACGCTGGTTATCCTTGCCATCTTCCGCCAGAAGGACATGGCAGTCTCGCAAGGCGGTTGGCGCGGTCTCGCCGGCCGTCGTGGCGGCCTCGCGCTCCACATCAGTGGCCGACATGGGGTCGTGGAGCATCGCCACGCCGTCAAGCGACCCGGCATCTATGGTCGCGCGGAAACGCGTACCGTTTCCCTGTTTGGTTTCGATGAGCGTGATGTCACCACCGAGCATGTTTGTGAAGCGTTTGCTGATGGTCAGTCCGAGGCCGGTGCCGCCAAACTTCCTCGTCATGGTGGCGTCGGCCTGGGTGAAGGCCTGGAAAAGGCCGATCGTTTGCTCCTCGGTCATCCCCAGGCCGGTGTCGAGTACATCGAACTGCATGTAGGGGCGTTCGTCGTCCACGAAGCGAACGATCAGCCGCACGCCGCCTTCCTCCGTGAACTTGACCGCGTTGCCGATCAAGTTGATCAGGATCTGACGCAGCCGTGTGGGATCGGTCCGGATCGTGTCGGGAATAGCTCCGAGGTACTCGATGTGGAATGCCAGTCCCTTTTCCTCGGTCCTGACGCGCACGAGTGACGCAACCTCCGCGACGAGCCGGCACAGATTGCAGGGGATGCGCTCGATCGTCATCTTGTTCGCTTCGATCTTGGACAGGTCCAGGATGTCGTTGATGATTCCGAGCAGGTACTGGCCGTTGCGACGGATCGTGTGGATCGCGTTTATCCTCTCCGAGGCGGACTGGTCGGGTTCGAGGACGTTCTCGGCGAATCCGACGATGGCCGTCATCGGTGTGCGAATCTCGTGGCTCATGTTGGCGAGGAACTCGCTCTTCGCCCTCGTGGCGGCCTCGGCGCGTGTTCGAGCGGCTGCGATGTCTTCCATCATGTTGATGGCGGCGATTTGCATGTCTTCAAGCCGGGCTCGTTCCGTCGCGAGTTCTCGCTCACGGGCTTCCGCTTCACGGAGCCTCTTCTCCAACTCCTCCTTGAGCGCTTGCTCCGCGGCCGCTCTTTCTTCGAGCTCGCGGAGCATCTGTTCGCTCTTTTTGAACTCCTTCAAGACGAGCTCCCGGGACACGTCGGACGCGGCGGTCAGAGCCTCGATGTGCTCCTTGAGTAGCGCGTTCTCCTGGCGGAGCACTTCTCTCGATTGTTCTTGATCCTCTGGGATCACGAAGTCACTCCCGCGAGCCTCGTTGCCGTCGGTGTCGTGTGACTGACACCATCAACGGCGACGGACACGCTGAGTTCGGCGGCCACTCGGATTGTCTCGTCGTCCGCATCCCCCTCGATCCCCACGAGATGGACCTCCGGGATTGCGCCCTCGCACACGTGCGGGAGCGCCTGCAACAGATAGGTCAGTCCGGCGGCATGGCCGTACGCCGCCGCCGCCGCGTAGCGACAGGCATCAGCTCTGTCGAGAATCACAACGCCGACCGTTCCGCTCAATCCGATCACCGCGTCTACGAATACGACTCGCTCGGCGTCCTCCACGAAACGAAGAAGGTCGAGCCCAGCCAATCCACCGTCGATGACCTCGACATCGTCGGGTATCGAGTGGCTGGCAAGCCGATCGTAGACGGCCGGTCCGGCCGCATCCTGCGCGTGGAATCGGTTGCCGACACAGATGATCCGTTTCATGGTGTGGCTCCCAGCGTCTTGCGACACACTGTCGTCGTGCCTCTGACCGCGTGGACCGCGCATACCAGGCAGGCGTCAAACGACCGAATCACATGCCCCATCTCGACGGGATTGTCCGGATCCTTGACCGGTGTTCCTACGAGCGCCTCCTCCCAGGGGCCTCGGATACCGTCCGAGTCTCGCGGCGAACCGTTCCATGCCGTCGGCGTCACGATCTGATAGTGCTCGATCTTCCCCTTCGCGACCTTGACCCAGTGCCCCAGCGCACCGCGAGCGGCTTGCGTCGCACCGAACCCCTCTCCGTCGGGTATCTCGGGCACCGGTTGATAGAAGGTACCCTCGACATCCATTTCGGTCAGCCATGTACCCATCGCCGGTAGCAGGGCGGTCGGCCGGACGAGTCGCGCCAACTCCCGGGCGAAAGCGCTGGGACCTTCCGTATCGATGATATCTCGAAACAGAGGGTCCTGACCCGCGAGCAACTCGGCAAGTGGTCCCGTTTCGGCGGGAATTCCGTCGTACCGCGGGGCTTTGACCCAGGAGTACTTCCGTCCGTCGTCGTCGCGGCGTTGCGGCGTGGTCTCACCGGAAAACGGGTGCTTGCCTCCGTCGTAATCCGCGAATCGAGAGTGCGCCACGTGTTCGGCCACATGGCGGTGGCTGAACGGCTGGACGTCGGTGCCGCGCACGAACCCCGGGGAAATCAGATGCGTTGTACTGTCACCCATGCCGCGCACGCGTGTGTCATCGGGAAGATCGAGTTGCCCGTAGCTGATGAAGTTGCCGGGCCCGCGCCCGATGCCGTCGAGCCCGATGTCGCGCGCGACGCGGATGTAGAATCCCAGTTCGCTTTGGCGGTGTGATGCGTCTTCGTCGAGCCATGCCTCCAGGTCACCGCACGTGCGTACGTCTGCCCAACGGTCCAAGCTGCATCCGAGGATCGCGCGCTCGTACCACGCTCTGAAGCGGTTGAACACGAAACGGCACTGCGACTGGTCTTCCCGGCTGGGTTTGGCTGCGACCCCGCCGGGCACCATGAACGAGGAGTGTGGCCATTGCCCACCAAGTAGCGCGACGATTTCGAGGATCCGCTTGGATTCGTTGATGACTTCCTTGACGGTGTCCCCTTTGAAGGGTTGATAGCGGCGGACGACCTCCTCGTGCCAAGGAAAGTCGCGATACGCCGGGTTGGCGAAGTCCGGGGTGAACATCAGGAAGGCGTGACGCACGTCGCTCTGCACATGTTCCGTCGCGAGGGCGAGGTTGCGGACTCTGACCGCGTTGGGCGGCGGTTTTACGCCGGCGATTTCCTCCAATGCCTTGACAGCCGCCGTCAGATGAGCGGTGCCGCAGATGCCGCAGATGCGCGGCGTGATCACGAGGCCGTCGAGCGCGCCGCGGCCGACCATCATCTTTTCGAAGCCGCGATAGAGCACACCGGCGCTGAAGGCGTTCGATACGTGGTCGCCGTCCAGTTCGGCGCGGATTTCGAGATCGCCCTCGACGCGGCTGAGCGGGACTTCGATCGTCTTCTTCGCGGTTAGAACGGCATCCATGTGGCTATACCTCGGTCTTTCGATCCTTCAAGCGCTGGGGCGCCGCGGCTGCGGCCATGCCCTTGTAGGCCATGTAATGAGCGCGATCCACGCCGTGAGGCAGTTCGAGCGGTATATCGCCGATGCCCCTTGTCTCGAAGAACGGGAACGGCTGAGGGAACGTCGGTCGCGTGCAGCCGACACACGGCACGCCCACGCGCGTCTTCGAACTGCGCTGGTTCCACAGCGTCTTGTTGCACGACGCGTAGGTCAGTGGGCCCTTGCATCCCATGTGGAAAAACAAGCACCCCTTCTGGCAGAAGTCGGTTTCTTCGACGCGGTATTCGTGATACTCGTTTCTCGTGCAGCCCTGGTGTACGAGCATGCTGTACCAGTCATGGGGCACGTTGTACGGGTTGAGCGGTGTAGGCTCATCGCGTGCAAGGGCGGTCAAGGCGCCGACCATCGTGGCGGGATGGCACGGACATCCGGGCAGATTGATGACGGGCAGGCCGCTATGGGTGGTGAAGGCCTCGCCCAAGAAGCCACCCTTATCGTCCTTTGTAAACTGCAAGCCGCAAGCATCCGCATCGCAGTCGGCGGTGACACCTCCGAAGGCTGCGCAGGTGCCCACGGCAACGACGTATTTCGCCTTGGCTGCGAGGCCCGCGATCAGTTCGGCCTTGGGTTTGCCACCGATCATATCGAACTCGCCGGTTCCATCCGGGCCGGTGATGACGGCACCTTCGATGCACAGGATGTCGAGTGGTCGGTCGCCGCGTAAGAGGCTCTCTCTGAGTTCGGCGTGCTCGCGCGCCGTGACATCCGACAACGAGGGATGCCACAGGACGTCGAGATCGAGCGTGTCGACGACTTCCGCGATATCCGGCGACTCGGCACAAAGCAGCGACATGGTGTCTCCGCTGCACCCACCGGACTGCAACCAATAGAGTGTGATAGCCATGAACCGCCTCCGGCCTCTATGCTCGCACCGCCTCGGTGCTCGCTGTCAGCGCCGCGACTTCTCGCGGAGCCTCGTAACGGAGCTCGTGCCCCGCTTCCTGCAGCAGGTCGTTGACCTCCTGTTTGAGTTCGATCATTCGCTTTTCCCGTTCCGTGGTATTGGACACCAGGATTTCGAGGTGATGCTTGGATTCCGAGACCTGATGGATCCTGTGTTTCAATTCCTGCTCGGCAGCCAGGCGTTGCAGCGCGCCCGAGATGATGTCCGCGGCATTCTTCAGTAGATCGGCTTCTCGCTGTCTCTGCTCGGAACCCTCGGGGAGATGGAACGTGAGCACGCCGAGGACCCGGCTTCCAGCCATGATCGGTACGCTGTAGTGCCCATGTTCAGTCATGCGATCGAAGCACGTATCGTGCCGCTCGTCGACACATGACGCGAACTGGACGTCGCCGCTGGATGCCGCCCGTCCGCAAAGGCAGTGCCCGAACGGCACGCGCTCGCACAACTCGCGAAGCGGCTCGGCGAGATTGCGATCCGCGCGGCGCACCAGGACGTCCGGTGTGTCCTCCACGAGGAAGATCGCACCCTGGTTTCCAATCTGCAGGAAGTCCACGCCGAGCAGTACGTCGAGCGCTTTGGCGGCCAACTCGTCCTGCGAACTAGCCGAGAGCGAGACCCGCAGCAACTCGTTCGAGACGCCGTCAGCCATCGTGTTCCACGCGCGGCGGACCTCCGACTGCCTCCGTTCCGTGATGTCGTCGCAGGCACCGATCAATCTCGCCGGTGTTCCTGATGCATCCGTCACGATGGTGCCCCGGTCCTGCCAGTGGAGCCACGTGCCGCCCTTGTGCCGAATTCTGTACTCCACGTTGATCGATTCCGCGTTCTCCCGGCAGCGGTGCATGGATTCCTCGAGGGCCGCCTGGTCATCCGAGTGAATCAGAGCGAACCAGCCATCGAGCGTCCTGGGGAATTCGCCGGGTTCGTAGCCCAAGGCGCCGTCGATGTCTCCGAACCAATCGAGTTCGCCCGTGGCGATGTTCCAATCGTAGATCAGATCGCTGGCGCACTGGGATGCCACGCGAAAGCGCTCCTCCACCGCATGTCGGGTCTGATCGGCGTGCTCGCGCACGACCTGGGCGCGCGCCAGCCGCCACGATGTCGCGCCGAGCACCACGGCCAGACCTCCAAGAATCGCGATCGTCCAGTGCAGCGCCGTGGTCCGCATGGCGCTGAGAATCGGGGCGGGCACGCGGGACACGACCTTCCACCGATAGCGGTTGATGTCTATCGATGAACGCCAGTTGGTGTAAGGGGCGTTCGATCTGATGTCCGGCTTCGGACCTACCGGAAGAGGGCTCACCGTGGCGAATGTAAACAGGCCTGCGCGCGTCTCGAATTGACCCCGTTCGTTCGAACTGATGCGACTCCACTCGGCCGGGAACGCCCGCTCGAATGTGCGGTCCTGTCGGTCCGCGAACATGAACCCCCATTCGTCTTGGGCATCGGGGCTCTCGAGCCAGTACCCGTCCGCGTTGAGCAACATCCACTCGGACCGACCCGCGCCGCCGAGCCCGACGAATCCTTGAAGCATGGGCCCGGCCATGTAGTTCACCAACAGGATTCCCCGCTTGGCGCCGTGTTGATCGAAAACGGGCGTGCCCAGGCGGATGACCGGCTTGAGGGGCCGTTCGATCTCGCCGCGCTCCCTGTTCAGGTCCATGGGGGAGACGTAGACCTCTCCTCGAGCGAGGCGGAACGCATGTTCGAAGTAGTAACGAGCCTGCTTTTGCTGTAGCGCCGCTTTCTCCACGACCGAGGGATAACCATCATTGAAGTTGACCCGAACGACCTCCGCGCCTTTGTCGTCAAGAACACGGATTTGGTCATACCATCTGCGGTTGGCCGAGAAGATGAAGAACTCGTGCGCCAGGGCGGCTTTGGCGGCGGGGCGATCGAGTTGCGCGGCACGCAACAAGTCGTTCAACTCGTGACAGTCCGACAGCACCATCAAGTCCGATGCCGCCAGCTCCAACTCACTCGTGAGATACGGAGTGCGATAACTCACGGCGTGAGCCTCGCCCTGTTGCAGGATGGTCCGGTTGTGGTTCGTTTGGACGTAGTAGCCGATCGCGCCGATGACGACCACGATTACCAGCGGCGCGAGGAGCAGCCTCGCGGCACGGCGTGCGATCGACGTCCGTGTGACTCGGGTCTGTTCCGATGCACCCATCCTGTATCCGTTCCGCACCCGCAACAGCGGTAGAGTACCGACGGCCCGGGCGGCAAAGACGACGTGTAACTTCTCCATCGGCGATCCGGCTGTGCCACTTGGCCAGCGGAGCCTCCGCGTGGCCGCCTACGTCCGATAAGCGTGCCGCAGGGCCGCCAGGGCTTCTGCCAAGCCTCTGCGGACGCTAGAATGGTGCTGCGCGCCGCGGCGAATGCCGTAGTGGATTCCGACGACGCGCAAAAGGGGAAAGCACCATGATCAGACTTGTCGCGTCCGCAGCCTTCCTGATCGCCCTCTCGTCGGCGGCATCGGCCCTTGCCTATGTCGGCCCGTTCACGATTCCGGTGGATGAGTTGTCATCGAGTGTGACGGTCCAGGTCTGTATCCCCGGTGGGTGCGACTCCGATGTATCCGGGGTCAGCGGGTATTCCGTGATAGCCCTCGACGACGGTGCGGCTCCTTCGATGATCGAGCTTCACGACTTTGACCTGACCCTCACCGACCAGATTAACATCGACATCAGCATCTTTCTCGGTGGGCTCACCGCTACGGGGGACAACCTGAGGCTGCTCTACGCTCAGCCGGGCACGCCGTTCGGCCCGGATGCGATCGAAGGGGGGGGCTTCTTGCTCGTCGGCGTGCCGCAGAATGCCGAAGGCACCGTAGCGTACGACGCTGCGGGCACGGTGTGTGTCGCGATGCAGGCGGGAGGCATGCCCTGTAGCGACACGCAAGATCTTTCGCAGCAAGGCACGCAGACAGGTGACATCAGCGGCACGCTCGAAATCACCGACGGCATCGCCACCCTGACGATCAATCCGAATGTGGAGATTCCGTTCGACCCGGCGAACCCCGAACTCGGCACGCTCACCGTGACTGGTACCGTCACCGGCAGCGCGCCGGTGCCCGGCTCGACGACAGTTCCCGCCAGGCCGATGCCTGACGATGCCTTCGACATCGACGGAACAGTGCGGACATGTACGACCGACGCCGACTGCCTCGCGGGGATCGGCTCGACCTCCGAGGTGTATTGCGTTGGGCCCCCGGCTGCGAGCGGCGGTGACGGCGTCTGTTATGTGCAGCGCAACCGTTACATCGCGATCAAGCCGAACGTGGACAACGCCGGTTTGTCGACAGCGCGCCGTATCAAGCTCTCGACTGGCGAGACGTTGGGCTGGGTCGGGCCGCCCGTTTCGATCGTTGTCGGCGGACCCGAACCAAGTCCGCAGTCGCTCGCCCGCATTCAAAGCGCGCCGCACTACATGGATTGGAGCACGGTCGACACGGTCCACGTTGGCGATTGCGCCGTGGTGCCGGAGTTCGTGTATGAGGTCCAGGCGATCGTCGCGGGCGAAGATGAAGGTGACGAGGCGAGCTACTCGGAGCCGTTGGTGCTCAGCACCGTGCTGAACATCAGCGGCACGGGCGGCTACGGTGATGTCGTCGGGGCTTCGCCCGGGCTTCCACCGGACGGTACCCGCAGCTTTAAGGACATTTCGGCCGTCGTGGGTGGATTCCAGAGCCTTCAGCTTTCGCCGAAAGCGTGGCTTGATCTACAGGGGTCGACCTCGGCTTCGATGTGTCCTGACTTCGGCGGTGGCGGGATCGACTTCAACGACATCAACCGCACGATTGCCGGCTTCCAGGGAGGAAGTTACTTCGTCGACGGCCTGGGCAACCCGACGGGGTTCCTTGCCCCGCTCGACTGTCCGCCGAATACCTGTCCGTGAACGCAATGGTTGTACCTGACGGGTCGGATGAGCTTTGCGCCTTCTCACCCGCCCCGTGTGAATTCGCCGAGGCGGTCGACGGATGTGCGCAGCGCGTCCAGAGCGCGCTTGGTTAACGCGACGACGGCGGCTTCGGACTTGCCGAGCCGCTCGGCCACTTCGCTGACCGGGCGCCCGTCCAGGAAGCGCAACTGAATCACCTGTCGGTGTGAATCGGACAAGGATGACATACAGGCAATCATCGCGCCAACGGCTTCATCCCGCCGCACGACGCGGCTGGGCGTGAGTGAGTCGTCGTAGACTCGATCCAGCAAGTTCAGATAGGATTCGGACGCACGCCCGGCCTGAGCGGGCACTTCACGGCCTACGTCCCGAACCTTGCGGTGGAGCATCCGCCACGCGTCGATCAGCTTGCCGTCCGCGATGGTCAAGACCCAGTCGATGAACGAGTTCGGACCGCGATCCTCGAACTGATCCACACGGCGGAAGACTTCGAGGTAGACCTCCTGGAGCACGTCCTCGGGCTCGAACTTGGCTTTGAGGGTCCGGTCCATCCGTGACGCGACGCGTGCCCGTAGCACCGGGTGATAGGCGGCCAGGAGCTTGGACGCAGCCAACGCGTCACCCTGTTGGGCTTTGTCAATCCATACTTGAGTTCGGCTGATGTCGGACATAGGGCTCGCGACGCCTCAACGGGTGATTCCCGAGACTTTTGCGTCAAGAACTCTAGGAAGTTCACTACCTATACTATAGCCGCAACGCGGCGGTTCTTGACGTGGACAGAGCCATGGATTCCATCGCCACGCATATCATCGACCAACCCGACTCGCGGGTTGCCCCGCTGATCAACGAGTACTTTGACCGGAGGGCGGCGGGTGAAGGGATCACGCCCGAGGCGTTCGCCGGTGAACATCCGGAAAAGGCTGACGAGCTACGACCTTATCTGGCCGGCCTTTCGATGCTCGAGAGACTCCGCCCTGCGGCGGACGAGGCAACCCACGCAAGCGCGATGGCAGCGGCATCGGCCGGCCGGCCCGGCATCGAGGGTTACGAACTGCTGGAGGAGATCGGCCGCGGCGGCATGGGCGTCGTCTACAAGGCCCTGCAGGTTTCCACCAAGCGCGTGGTGGCGCTGAAGGTCATGTTGGTTGGTCCGTTCGCATCGCACGCGGCGCTGCGCCGGTTCGATCGCGAGGTGGAGCTGGCTGCCCGCCTTCAGCACCCCGATATCGTTCGTGTGCTCGAGAGCGGGCGGGACAACGGCTGGAAGTACTACGCGATGGACTACGTCGAAGGCACCCGTCTCGATCAGTTCGTCAAAGCCACACAGACGGACCTGCCGAGTTTGCTCGCGATCATCGAGCGCGTGTGCAAGGCCGTTGACTACGCTCATCGGCACGGCGTGATTCATCGGGACCTCAAGCCGGCCAACGTCCTTCTTGACGGTGACGGACGCCCCCACGTGCTGGACTTCGGACTGGCGAAGGCCACCGACCGGGGCGACCCGCAAGACACGGTCGTCTCGGAAGTCTCCGTGCCCGGGCAAGTTGTCGGCACACTGTTCTACCTCTCGCCGGAACAAGCGGTTGGCGCATCGGAAGAGGTGGACGTTCGTACTGATGTCTACTCGCTTGGGGTGATGTTCTATGAAGCGGTGACCGGGGCGTTGCCGTTCGATACCGACGGACGACCATCGCAGGTCATTCAGCGAATCCTCGAGACCCCGCCCACGGCGCCGTCATCATTGTCGAAACAAGTGAACGGTGAGCTCGAGACGATCTTGCTCAAGGCGCTCGAGAAGGACCGGGACCTGCGTTATCAGTCAGCGGCCGAGTTCGGGGCCGATATCCGGCGCTATCGTGACGGTGAGCCGATTCTGGCGAGACGCCCGAGCGGCCTCTACCTGCTTCGTAAGAAACTGGTGAAGCACCGATGGGCGACGGTGCTGTGCGCGCTCGCGGCGACCCTTGTTCTGACAGGTTCTGTGGCGAAGGCATGGTCAAAGCGGCAGCGCATCGACGACGCCCGGCGAACCGCGCTGGCTTATCAGGTCCAACTGGACGACGGACCGTCGAGCATCGCTCTGGGGCCCGCCAAGGTTCTCCACCAGGAATCCCCGGACGTATCGGAAACCGCAATACATTGGGCCCACGCACAGTACTGTAACCGCGCGGTACGCCCACACGGGATTCTGTTTCTCGAAGGTATCGTACGTCGCCATCCGGACCGCTGGGCCTGTTGCCTCTTGCTCGCCGAGATGCACGAGGCCGCCGGCGATCCTCACCGCGCCGCCGAACTGACACGGCAGGCCGAGCGATCGGCTCCGGATACGGCAGATGCGTGGTATCTTCGTTCGCTGGCGACGCTTGACGCGGGCCGCGCGGCGCAGTGTGCCGAAGAAGCCGTTGCGCTGTCACCGTCTCACGTCCTGGCGTGGCACCGATTGGCGTGGCTGCGTACTCGGTCCGGCGACTTGGACGGAGCGTTTCTCTGTGCCGAGAGGCTTTTGGCACTCGGCGAGGACCCGGCCACTTGGACCCTCTTTATGGGCAAGATCCTGTCCAGGCAAGGTCGCTTTGACGAGGCGGTTGTAGCCTACACGAAGGCCGTTGACATGGACGCGGTCGGAGGCGTCCGTCTCTACCGTGCTCACGCCTACAGGCGGCTGAAGGAGTTCGACAAGGCCGTTGCAGACTACACGGCGATCATAGAACCGCATTGCGACCGTGCCGAGGATGTGTGGGAAGTCTATCAGCGTGCCACGCCGCTTTGGATTCTGGGGCGACGGGATGAAGCCCTCGCGGACTACCGCCGCGTGCGTACGGCGCTGGGAAAACCGTTCTTCTCAGACGCGCGGAGCTTCCTGATCCTGCGTGAGATGGGTCGTGTGCAGGATGCCGATCGGTTGCTCGAATCCGCAGTGAAAGAAACCGACGATCCCTGGCTTCGAGACATACTCCGCTGTCTTGCCGGGCAACTCACCCCGGACGACTTGGTTTCCGTTGCGATCGAACGCGACAACCCGCAATGCCTTTGCGAGGCGTACTATTACGCCGGTGAAGCTTGCCTGTTGAACGATGACCGCGTCGAGGCACGCGGTTTCTTCGAACGGTGCGTGCGCACCGGCCTCGAATTCGATCCCGACACCGCCCTTGCCACGCCGATGAACGAGTTCGAGCTAGCCCAGTGGCGGCTCGACTCCATCAAGCCCGATCTTCTCGCCTACGCTCCCGAAAGAAACTGAAAACACGCGTCGTCTGTTCCGGTCGTTGACGTTTCAAGTCCCAGCGACCGGCGCGTGCCGGTCGGTATGCCCGGTTCGTTCGTGACGTGGCGATACGCCGGAGACTCTTGAAGGGAGAACTACGATGGACACCAAACGATTCTTGATCGCGACGATGGCTGCGGCGCTTGTGGCGGTTGCCGGCCCCGTGCGCGGCCAAGACCTCATGGGAACGGCATTTACGTATCAGGGTGAGCTCAAGGACGCAGGTAGTGCCGTGACGGACACGTGCGACCTCGAGTTCAGCCTGTGGGATGCCCCCTCCGCGGGCAGCCAAGTCGGCGCGACGCTGGCGTACGCCGACGTTGATGTGTTGGAGGGGCTCGTCTCCGAGCAGTTGGATTTCGGCGTGGGTGCCTGCACGGGTGAGAAGCGGTACCTCGAGTTGACGGTGAAGTGCTCGGGTGATGCCGACTTTGTGGTGCTTGGTCCCCGTCAGGAGCTGACACCAGCACCGTATGCGATGCATTCGGATCACGCAGTGACAGCCGACAGCGTGCCCGGGGGCATCATCGGAGCCGGGGCGGGCGACTACCTGCCGAAGTTCACCTCGCCCGACGAGATCGGTCAGTCCGTGCTGTATGAATCCGCCGGCAAGATCGGCATCGGCACGACAAGCCCGAATGCCACCCTCGAACTGAGGGGATCCAACGCCGCGCTGCGATCGGCGTCCACCTCAGAGCCCGACATTCGATGGACCGAACTTGTCTACCATCCGAGTGTCGGTCCGCTTCTGTGGGGCGGGGCGTATCCAAAGCTCACGCTGGACGCGCTATCCGGGTCAGCCGGCTCGATCGTACTGGGGCGCAACGGTGACAAGATCGGCATCGGGACGGATGCCCCGAGCCAGAGGCTCACCCTTGTCGACGGCAACCTGTCACTGAAGGTTGCCGACAACGTAAACGAGCAGGCGATCCTGTTCCAGAATTCGGGAGCCGGCTACACGTGGCGCGTTTTCAGATCCGACGCGGGATCCAACGCGGCTGACCTGCACATCGCCGGTGGTCCGATGGCTGGCGATCCCACGTCCTTGCCGGACCGAATGACGTTCGCCTCCGATGGCAAGGTCGGCATCGGCACGACCTCGCCGACTTCCAAGCTCACCGTCAACGGCATCATCGAGTCCACCGCCGGCGGGATCAAGTTCCCCGACGGTTCTGTCCAAGGGACTGCCGGTGGCGGCGGCGGTAGCGGCTGGAGTCTGACCGGTAACGCGGGCACGACACCCGGCACGAACTTCCTCGGCACCACCGACAACCAGGCGCTCGAACTGAAGGTCAACAACATGCGCGCCATGCGACTAGTGTCTGATGGCACCAGTGTGCAGGTCATCGGGGGTTCTTCCGGTAATGCCATAACGCCGGACTCGTCCGGCGCTACCATCGCCGGTGGCGGGCATGAGTATTCGGGACACACAATTGCAGGCGGTTACTCCACGATCAGCGGAGGTGTGGGAAACCAGATCACCGGCGGTTCATCCATCATCGGTGGCGGCACCAGGAACATCATTACGGGCGAATCCGTCGTCATTGGCGGTGGCCACGAGAACGATTCAGCCACCTGGCTCTCCGTCATCGGCGGCGGCGTTCACAACCGCACCATGGACGGCAGCCATAGCGTCATCGGCGGCGGCAGCGGCAACACCACCATGGGAGGGAGTTCCGTCATCGGCGGCGGTATGGACAACCGTGCCGGGGCCAGCGGGGCAACGGTCCCCGGAGGCTCGGAGAACACCGCTGACGGACAGTTCAGCTTCGCCGCGGGAAGACGGGCCAACGCGATGCACAATGGCTCGTTCGTCTGGGCCGATCACGGGGATTCGAGCTGCGTGTCCCAGCACGACGACCAGTTCCGTGTATGCGCCGAGGGTGGCGCACGCTTCGACGATGGCGGGCACTGGGTCGAGATCCGTAACGACTATGCGAACCTGATCAAGACTTCAACCGGAGCGCGCCTGACGCTGGCGGGCGTGTGGACCAACACATCGGATCGAAACCTCAAGGAAGACGTTGAGCCGGTGGACGGGCGCGACGTGCTCGATCGTCTCTCGCAGTTACCCTTGTCGACCTGGAAATACACGATCGAACAAGAGGGCGTGCGTCACATGGGCCCGATGGCGCAGGACTTCTACCAGGCATTCGAGCTCGGCGATTCAGATACATCCATCGGCACGGTTGATGCCGACGGCGTGGCGCTCACAGCGATTCAGGCTCTGCACCAGGTCGTGCTGAAGCAGGGCGCGCAGATCGCGGCGCTTCAAGAGCGCATTGCCGGGCTGGAGGACTATCTGGGCCTCAGCGCCGACGATGGTTCGATCGGAGGTGCCCGATGAAACCGCAATTGTCATTGGGTGCCGTCGCGCTGATCCTCGCCGCGAGTTCCGCTGCCCTCGCGCAGACGGGCGGAGCCTACACGATGGACCGGCACACGGTTGACGGCGGCGGCGGAGTGAGTCAGGGGAGCGGTTATGAACTGAGCGGCACGGCCGGCCAACCTGACGCGGGCAGCATGGCGGGAGGAGCCTACACGATGACCGGTGGCTTCTGGCCGTTGGCTTCGGGCGGCGCGGTCGCCGCCAGGCCGATGCCCGATGATGCCTTCGACATCGACGGCACGGTGCGGGCATGTACGACCGACGCCGACTGCCTCGCCGGGCTCGGCTCGACTTCCGAGGTGTACTGCGTCCCTGCTCCGACTGCGAGTGGCGGCGACGGCGTCTGCTATGTGCGGCGCAACCGTTACGTCGTGATCAAGCCCAATGTGGACAATGCCGGGCTGTCGACCGCGCGTCGCATCAGGCTCTCGACCGGGGAAGTGCTCGGCTGGATCGGGCAGCCGGTTCCGATCGTCGTCGGCGGGCCCGAACCGAGTCCGCAGGCGCTATCCCGTATTCAGAGCACGCCTCACTACATGGATTGGAGTACGGTCGACACGGTTCACATCGGTGACTGTGCCGTCGTTCCGGAGTTCGTCTACGAGATCCAGGCGATCGTCAGCGGCGAGGATGAAGGGAGCGAGGCGAGCTACTCCGAGCCGTTGGTGCTGAGCACCGTGCTGAACATCAGCGGGAGCGGCGGCTACGGCGACGTTGTCGGCGCCGTGGTCGGGCTTCCACCGGACGGCAACCGCAACTTCAAAGATATCATGGCTGTCGTGCGCGGGTTCCAGAGTGCGCAGGCCGTGCCGAAGTCGTGGCTTGACCTGCAGGGTCCGGTCTCGGCTCCGATGTGTCCCGGCTTCGGCGGCGGCGGGATCGACTTCAACGACGTGGACCGTGCGATCAGCGGCTTCCAGGGCGGCGACTACTTGACCGGGACGGGGTTCCTCGCCCCGCTGGATTGTCCTCCGAGCGCGTGTCCACCGTTGCCATAAAGAGGAATGGTTGTACCTGGCGGGTGGGATGAGCTTTATGCCTTCCCACCCGCCGCGCTTATGCGCCTGGCCCGGTTTTGCGTTGAATCGGGGCCCACCGATCGGGTACAATACTCTGCCGGCCTGCTGCAAGCTGCAGCACATGCCTTCCATGCGGGGGTCGCGGCCTCGGCTGATGGACGCGGCACGCCTCGCGGAGACCCGACTATGAGCAGAATCGGCACCATGCGATGGGGCATCCTTGTACTTGGCGTGTTCACCTTGGGCCGCGCCGGACATCTGCTTCCCGATCGTCCGTTCGAGGGCGGCATCGACGACACTTGGAGTTGCGTGAATCCACACTGGTCTCCGGCTGAGCAGGCCGTCATGCGCGCGGCGCTTCAAGAGAAGCACGCCAAGCTCACCAGAAAGAGCCTCGAACGGTTCGACAAACCGCAGGAAGCGCAAGAGTTCTTCTTGCGACAGCGCCGCCCGCTCGATGGCGCGGACATTCCACTCGAACATCTTCACGCCGAATCCCGGAAGCTCCAAGCAAGGGAACAGGAGCTGGCGCGTAAGCGCGGCGGTCGATTCGGCGCCGGGGGAATTGGCGCATGGAATTCGATCGGACCCGGCAACATCGGCGGGCGGACGCGAGCGATTGCGATTGATCCGACCAACCCCGACACGATGTACGCAGCCGGGGTGACCGGCGGGATATGGAAGAGCATAGACGCGGGCGCAAGCTGGCTGGTCGCCGACGACCTTCTGCCGAACCTCGCCGTGTCGACCATCGCCATCGACCCGACAAACCCGGCGGTCATCTATGCCGGCACGGGAGAGGGCTTCTTCGCGAACTACTTTCAGCACCGCGGCCTGGGCATCTTCAAATCGACCGATTCGGGCGCGACGTGGAACCTGCTTCCCGGTACGGTCGACGGCGTACCGACCGGCTCGTTCTACTTCGTCAACAAGATCGTGATCAGCCCGAACGACCCGAACCGGTTGTATGCAGCCACTATGTTCGGCGTCTGGCGGAGCCTCGACGCCGGTGCATCCTGGTCCGTCGTGCTGCGAAACCCCTGGGCACTGACCGATCCGCCGGCCGTGCCGGAATCCAACGGGTGTAGCGTGGGCTGCACCGATCTCGCGGTCCGGTCCGATCTCAACCCCGATGTGCTCCTCGCGGCTTTTGGAAGCTTTCAGAAGGACGGCCTATTCAGAAGCGTCGATGGAGGCGATACGTGGGTGGGTTACGCGACGCCACCCGAGCAGGGCCGAATGACGCTCGCCATCGCGCCGAGCGACAACCAGCGCATGTACATCTTGATGGCCCAGAACTCGGACGCCTGGCAAGGGAAGCTCTACAGCGTGTTTCGTTCCGACGACGGCGGGGCGTCGTGGATATCATCGCTCGATTTCGGGCATCCGTTCAGCGAATGGTTGCTCAGCTACGTGGCCATTGCCACGGGATGCTACGAACATCCGGTCATCTACTCGCAGGGTTGGTACGACAACATCATCGCGGTCGATCCGGTCGACCCCGATATAGTGTGGGTCGGCGGAATCGACCTGTTTCGCTCGGATAATGCCGGGACCACGTTCGGGCTGGCGAGCTACTGGTTCTACTACATGGATGACCCGGTGCCCCCGACCTACATTCACCCCGACAACCACACGATCGTCTTTCATCCGGACTACGACGGCGCCGCGAACCAGACCATGTTCGTCGGTAACGACGGCGGGATCTTCAAGACATACAATGCCCGCGCCGCCACGACGCAGGAGGAGTGCCCGATCGGTCCCGATCCCGGACCGCAGCATGACGTAGCGTGGGAAAGCTGCAACAACGGATACGGCGTGACGCAGTTCTATCACGGCGACAGTGCCGTCGAAACGCACATGTACGTGGGCGGCGCTCAGGACAACGGCACGAGCCGCGGGCTTGCTGCGGATCAGCCGAACGCTTGGCGCATGATCCAGGGCGGCGACGGCGGCTACGTCGCTATCGATCCGACCGACAGCCAGCGACTCTTCGTCGAGATTCAGGGTTTTCCGGAACTGCGCGTCTCTTACGACGGCGGCGAGACCTTCGCGCTCGCTGTCGACGGCATCACCGACACCGACGGGCTGTTCATTACGCCCTTCGTCATGGACCAATCCGATCCGAATGTCCTCTGGACGGGCGGTGGGCGGCCGTGGCGCACCACCAACGGTGCCGCATCGTGGGAACCAGCCGGTCCGAACTTCGCCGGTGCAGGCACGATTTCGGCGATCGTCGTAGCGCCGACCGACAGTAATGTAGTGTACGTTGGCTACGCCGATGGCTTCGCCGCCCGTACGACGAACGGCCTCGACCCTTCGCCGACCTGGACCCTCTACACCGATGGGCTCTATCAAGGCGGGTGGATCAGCAGCGTGGCGGTTGATCCGGACGATCCTGACGTGGCGTACTGTACCTACTCGAATTACGGCATCCCGCACGTCTTTCGTAAGCCGAAAGGAAGCGTCCGATGGTCGCCGATCGACGGCGGTGGCACGACGGGTCTTCCGGACATCCCGACCCACTGGGTCGCCGTGCGCCCGTGCAACGCAAACCAACTCTACGCAGCCACCGAACTCGGCGTGATGGCAACCAACAACGGCGGCTCGACGTGGGAGCCGGTCAACGACGGACTGGCGCACACGATCGTCGAGACGCTCGACTTCAAGAACGACGACACGCTCATCGCCTTCACGCACGGCCGAAGTGCCTTCTCGGCCACCCTCGAACCCTGTGGCGTTGCACCGATCCCAGCCGTTTCGGATTGGGGCCTGATCGTGATGGCGTTGCTGCTTGCGGTCGCCGGGACGGCCTGTTTTCGGGGGCGGTTGCCGGCTGTGACCAGTGGCGTTTGAGCAAGTGGGCGGTCGAGTCGACCTTCCCATCACTTCCTCATCCGGTGACATCACACCCTTGTGGAGGCGACCATGACAAGTACGTACAGGAATCCTTCTAGGTAGGGTGGCTGTGCGTCGTCTGGTTCATTACACCGGTTTGCGCAGCTTCGTGGCGAGGGTGCGACGGGGAAGGTGCAACGGCGGGGAGGATGTAACGGCATGGCGTTTCGGTACAGACACATCGTAGGAACCTCTTTCGTCGCGGGGCAACGATTGCGCGGATACCTGTCGGCGACGCTGTTCGTCGTTCTCTCGATCACGGCGTGCGCCGTCTTTTCGCCTGCGGCAGTCGCCGAGTTGTATCGGCCCGCGCCGGACGCGGTGGTCGACAGCAGCGTATCGTCCGATTCGCTTGCGCGACTGGAGCGCGTCGTCGAGCTGGTTGAAGCTTCCCGCGTGCCCGACTTGATCGGGCTCGAGCATTGGCGTGAATTGCTTACGCTGCACCGTCCGTCGATCGAACGAGCTTCGTCACGTGCGCAGTTCGCAGGGGCGGTCAACGCGATGTTGAAGGCGGCCGGCGTCTCGCACTTCCACTACTTCATCAGCGACGATTGGCTCTACTGGCATTTGGCTTCTACGTTCGAAGAGGATGGGCCCGAGACGCGGATTGCGCACATCGGGCTGTTCCCCCAGCTAATCGGAGGCCGCTGGTTCGTGCGCGGTATCTTGAAGGGATCAGTGGCAGACGAAACCGACATTCGCGTGGGAGACGAGTTGCTCACCGTGGATAGCGAGCCGTTCACTCCGATTCGTTCGTTCAAAGGGAAGGGAGGCACGTCCGTTCGCGTGCGCCTGCAGCGCCGGCCGGGTCTGATCTATGTGGTCGACGTGACGCCGGTGAAGGAATCGCTTCACGATGCCCTGCAACGTGCCGTGTCGTTGAGCATCCGCACGGTCGAGCATGGCGGGTTTCGCTATGCCTATCTCCACGGATGGACGCTCTTGGGCGACGCGCGGGAATACTGGAAACTCCTCGACATGCAAGACGATGTCGACGGACTCCTGTTGGATTATCGAGACGGCATCGGCGGATTCGCCGGACGAGGTCGCGGCTTCCTGTTCGGGCCGCTGGGAGAGCATCGTCACTGGACCAAGCCCGTGGTGTTTCTGATCGGCGATGGAACGCGTAGCGCGAAAGAACTCCTCGTCAATGAGGCGCAGAAGGGCGGACGTGCAGCGCTGGTCGGCACACCCACGCCCGGCCACGTCACGACCGTCGGTGGCGTACGCCGCGTCGATGAGGAAAGTCTACTCATGCTGCCCGGCCGGCGTACGAAACTGGAAGGCCATCCGACCCAGCCCGACTTCCGTGTCGAGCGAGACATCCGCTTCTGTGGCGGTGCCGACCCGCAACTCGAGCGGGCTCAGGCGGTTCTCGTGGATCGGATCCGGGCGTCGCTTGCGGCGGAGTCGGCCGATCCGGCGAACGAGCCTGCCGCGGATTCGCTAGAGAGCACCCATCATCATTAGAGTCTGGAGCCGCCGCCACTGCGTCAGGGTCTCCTGAGCGGAATGCGCGTCAGTCCACTTCAAAGGCCAGGTACTGAGCTTTGGGCACCTTTGAAGCCTGTGGGACTGCGCCGATTCCAGCCGTCTCGGATTGGGGTGCGATCGTGATGACGCTGCTCCTTGCGGTCGCCGGGACGGCCTGCTTTCGGGGGCGCACGCCGGTTGCGATCCAGAGTTCATGAGCAAGAGGGCGGACGAAGCGAGCTCCCTACTGTTTCTCGCCACGCCGCCACGTCACGATCCCGGTAAGGGAGACCGGGATGAGAGCCGACAGATAGTGCCTCGCCTGCCTTTCGACACTAAAGGCGGGCCTGGGCGAGGCATGTCCGAGGCGCCGGGGAAGCTGTATAATCGAGGCATGGCTGATTGGAATCGAAAACCGAGTGCAGAGGTTGCAGCACCTGATGTACGCAGCAGCGGGGGCAGAGGGAACGTTAATCAGCGCGCGCGGGGTCCGCGCCGGTTCAACATATCCGCTGTCTCGCTCGCCGTTCTGTGGTTTCTTGCCGGGTCGGGGGAGGCCGCTGAACGCTGCGGCGCGCTCAACTCGCTTTGCGCTGTGACGCTCTCATCGCAGCCGGCGTTTGAGGCTAACTCGATTCGCGAGCCCACGGTAGAGCCTCGCGACGATCACGTCGGCTCCCGAAGAGTGCCCACCAAGGTGCCGTTGACCATTGCCGTGTTACCGTTCAAGAACTCGAGCGGCCGCGTTGCGTCCGAGCACCTCGGCGGCACCATCGCTCGTGCCTTGGAGAACGGCTTGCTCCGCGTCGAGGGCTATCGTTTGGTGGAGCGGGCGCGCCTGAAAGAGGTCCTCGACGAAATGGACTTGAAGAGCGTTGGTATTGTCGCAGGGAGGGTGTCTGAACTGACCGAGGCTAACCGACTTGTGGTTGGCGAATACGATGACCAAAGCGGTATCGTGGATGTCTCGGCGCGCATCCTCATGCCTTCGAGTGACGTCATTCGAGCGGCTCACTGGCGTGGGCACGTGTCTGCCGTTCATGACGCCATGGCGGCGCAACTTGCAGCCGAGTTGACCGGCCAAGCGCCACCCGCGCGTGGATTGTCCAAGCAGCAGGAGGATCTCTATCGCGAGGCATGCGGCCTGTACGAGCGTGGCGAGTGGACTCGGGCGTGCGAGGCCTGCACTCAGATTCTGGAGCAGCATCCGGCGGATGTCGACGTCCTGATCCTTAGGGGGAACGCGGAGCTGGAGCGGCGCGGAAGAACGCGGCTTGCGCGTCGTGATTTCGAGAAAGTGCTGAAGAGCGATCGCGGGCACTTGGCGGCTCGTGTCGGCATAGCGCGAGTTCTATTGACGGGCGATAAGGGGGCGGCAGCAAAGGCCGTTGGGTGGCTGGAAGAGGTCCTCGAACAGGAGCCCGGGCATTTGCAGGCGCTTGCGCTAGCCGCCGTCGCACACTTGCGCATTGGGAAGGAAGCTACCGCGGAGAGCCTTGCCCGGCGAGCAGTCGAGTTCTGTCCGGAATACGGAGAGGCGTGGCAAATACTCGCACACCTCTACTCGGCGCAGGAGCGCAACGCCGAGGCACTGACGGCCGCGCAATCAACCGCGAGGTTGTTGCCCGACTGTGCGGATTCTTGGATGATCCTCGGTGATGCTCAACGTCGCCAAGGACTGGCCGATGCGGCGGCACGTTCGTATCGGCGCGGCCTCACGTGCCGGCCTTCGCCGGACCTCGAGGAACTGCTCGAGGCAAGGCTTCGGCAGTTCGACGGTCCTTGATTCGGGGTCAGCGGTAGTCTTCAGGATCTAACGGTGCTATTTCCGTAGCGCGGCGTTCACCTTGGTCTTTCGCCTGCGGGCTTGCCATGAGCCGGACCGCTACTTTCCCCTTCCCCGTGATCTCGGCAAAGTGATATCGCACGGATACCAGGTTTCCAGCGTTGTACCAGACGTGTGTATCCGCCTCACTGCCCGATCTCGTGATCAGATGCACTTGCTCGAGCCGTCCTTCCCAGCTCAACACCAACTCCATGCGCTCGATCTCCGCGCCGTAGGTGTCGATCTTGCCGCCGAGGTGCTCGAGCGTCACAACGAGGTCCGCGTTCGGCGCGGTTTCCGCCGTAGCCGGCTGTGAATCATCTCCGCCGGCCTGCAATGGAAGCCAGGCGGCAGCCAGCAAAAGTAACAGCGTGGATGTCGTTCGGCATGTCATGGGTATGATCCTCCGAGCTACTTGAACTCAACCTTGTCCCCGACGATTACCTCAGGCACGGCACCGCCAAGTTTCCGCGGTTCGAGGCGAGCTTCCGACTTCTTCGCGTCGACCGCCACCACGTACGCTTCTCCCACGTAGATGTCGCTTCCAAGGAAATCGCCGGTGGCAGGGTCGCGGACGATGTCGCCATGAGAGGAAATCAAGAGCCCCATCCCCACTTGCACGCCGTCCTCGGATCCGAGATTCAACGACACGTTCTCGCCTGACCGCGCCATCACGGTGCCATCCGAGAGCTTCGGGAACGCACGCTCGAGCCACTCGGCGATCCGGTCGATGCCGTCCCGTTCCACGTCTACGTTGATAGTCCCCGTGTAGCGAACCTCGAACGTCTTCGCCGCCATCGTCGTGAACTGTGGGTTCATCACGTTGACGTTAAGACGCATGGTCTTATCGGCCGTATTGAAGTGTGTGATACTCCCAACGACCAGGGCATCCAGTCTCTGGCCGTAGTCTTCCTTAATCTCCTTCGTATTGGCAGGATCGACGCCTGCTACTTCGGCTCGCTGCATGACCTCAAACCGGTCCCGTTCAAACAGCGCTACCGCCAAGGCTTCGGCTGCTTTTTCAGTCAGGCGGCCACCCGATCCCGTCGGGTCGAGGAGGTTGAAGACCGCGAGCTTGGTTCGATAGGACCGTGGTGTAATCGCTCGTCGCGGCATGCCCGGCTGGATGCTTGGCGGCGGCGTGATCGCGCACCCGGTACCCAAGGTCAACAGCGACGCCAATACGATCGTGTATCTTCGGGATGTCATTTTTGTTATTCCACCCTACTCTTGTTGTCACGACACCAGCTTGCGCAACGCGACGGATCATCGTACTCGATCGCACGCTCCACGTGTTTCTTCGCCTCCTTCTTCCGCTCCGTCTTAATCAGAACATAGGCGAGCCAGGCATGCACTTCCGAAGTCTCGATGTCCGAATCGAGGATAAGACGCAGATTTGCCTCCGCTTCCGTGTACTCCTCGCGCAGGGCCTGTACCTGGGCCATGTACAGATAGGCCTGTGCATACCCCGGCCGTTTCTTCAGGGCTTCGCGGAATTGGTGCAGAGCGGACGCGAAGCGGTGCTCACGCACGTCCTTAGACGACGTAGCTCGGCCACGGATGAGGTCCACATAGCCGCTCGAGAGCTCCGCGTAGGAATTGCTCGGCTCCAATTCCAGCGCCCTACGATACCATGCTTTCGACTCCTTTCCGTACGTTTCTACACGAGTCGGGTTGTTGTGCAACGTGAAGGCGTCGGAGCATTCTTGCCGGTAGCCATCCGCAGCCTTGAGGAGCTCTTCCACGTCCTGGATGGAGTCCGCCTTCGTCTCCGCCTTGCCCCAGGGATAGGAGTATTCTTGTTGCGCGGCTCCCGCGGCAGGGCCAGCGTGCCACGCGAACGCCGCGAGGATGACCGTGAGGATCCAGTATCGAGTCTTCATGAAGTGTACTCCTGTCAGGCAGCATGGACTTGTCAACGCATACCGCGATGAGAACGATATGCGATGCCACCAGCGATCGCAAGGGGAACCGAGCGGAAAGCGCGTCAGTCCACTTCCAAGTCTAGGTACCGCGCCTTGGGTACCTTTGCGCGAATCTTCTTCTCAATGGCGTCGATCTCGTCGCCCACGAGTTCGATCACTTCGTCAGCGTATTCAGCCGCGAAGCGATGGAAGTCATCGACGTTGGTGATCTTGCCATAACGCTCGGCGAGCTTGTCCCGGAGCTTCTCGGCAATGACGGCGCCGTCGAACCGCAGCTCGGCCGTAATCCGGTAAGTCTCCGTATCGATGATGCGGGTCCGAAAGTCGATGACCTCCTCGACAGCCGGGTCATCATGCAGGATTCGCAGCACCTGCTTGCGGATGTGAGGTGGAATCGAGGGGCCTACCAGCAGGCCGCGGTTCCGAATGATCAGCCAGACCGCCACAACGCCCAGAAGCAGGCCCACCAGAAGGCTGCCCAGCGCGTCGTAGTAGGCCTTGCCCGTGACCTGTGTCAGCACGATGGCCGTAAGCGCGATGACGACGCCGAGGCAGGCGGCTGCGTCCTCCAGTAGCACCGCCGCCACGGACGGGTCGGCTTCGGTCCTGAGGTAGTCGAAGAAGGGTTTGCCGGCAGCGCCCGTCTTGACCTGCCGGGCGGCAACGACCAGCACGGCACCTTCCAGCAGCAGCGACAGCGTGAGGACACCGATGGCCCAGGCCAGGTTGCCCTCCGGGTGATGTCCGGCCAGTAGCGACGAGACCCCGTGATACACCGTGACGCCGCAACCCAGGAAGAAGATGCCCACGGCGGACATCAGTGCCCAGACGGATCGCTCCGCTCCATAGCCGTAGTCGTACGCCTCGTCCGCTTGGCGTGAAGAGAGCACCACGCCGACCAGAAGGAGCGCCTGGTTCAGGCTATCGGCGAGGGAGTGGATCGCTTCGCTCAACATCGCGCCGGAGCCGGTGATAGCGAAGACGACGAACTTGCCGACTGTAAGAAGGAGGTTGCAGCAAAGCGCCGACACTACCGCGAGCTTCGAGTTGGGGCTTGCCACCGAGCGTCTCCTTCAGCCAGCCAATCAGGTCGGGCGGAAGTCTACACGCTGGCAGCACGGCGTGGAAATCGACCGTTCAGCACCAAGCCGACAGAGCCGGTCGGCCAGCGTCGGCGGTTACCGCGACTTCGGGCCGGGTCGCCTCAGCGCGAGACCCGTCACGGGCCTAGGCCTGCGGTCAGTCAAGCCCCGGGATCTTGATACCGAGGCCCGTTCTAAGTTCCTTGAGCCTTTGCATGAGCTTGAGATCGGCCCGTTCCTGAGAAGGACCTACCGAATTGAGCCCGGCCTTCAGCTCCATTTGCATGTGAGTGAATAGCGATCGGGAATAGGCGTCGGCGTCGAACGACGCGGCCCTGGCGGATCGCCTCCGGCCCCCAAGGCTGCCCTGCCTGTAAGTGCCGCCAAATGCCTGCTCGTGGGCCTGTTCTACCAGGGCATCGATTCGGTCACGGTCCTCATCATATCCCTCGACCTGTGATACCATTTCGAGAGACGCCGCGAGGATTTCGCTGCTCTTAACGTCGCTCTTGACATCCTCCTGCTGCTGGTTTGACAAGGCCCACCAAGCAACGCCGCAGGCAGCCAGAACACCGATGATAATACGTGACTTGTCCATTCCGCTCTCCCTCACACACTACTACCCTGTAGCACTGTGGCAGTATAGCGATTCGAGGTTCGAAGGGCGAGGGGCGCTATAGCGATGGCGCGACGCATCGCGCAAGTGACGACGGGTCTTCGGCGTCCGGTGAGAGATAGGCCGATCCTGCGCGGCCGGGCCGAACGACGGCTCCGCGCTCGCTCCTCGGGGATACGAGCCGACATCGCACAAGTGCGGCCTGCCTGCCTAGTGGCTCGGTTCGCTCACGGAATGCGATGATCCGGGCACCGGTGGCATGGCGACCACGTGACACGGCGTGCCGTCGGTCACCCTGTGGTTCGCTTGTTTCTCAGCCTCGTCCCGCGAGTCGAAACAGAGTGCGCTCTCGGCGCTATCCGTCCAGCCGTAGTCCATGGCAAGCCACCGCTCATCCGCTTGCTGTATTGCCCACTTGGTCATCAGTCCTTTCCTCCTCTTTAGTCGTGCGCCTACTGCTCTACCCAGATCCGACGCAAGCAGCAGTCGCCGCCGGCGGGAAGCGAGCACTGAGTCTCGATCTTGATATTTGTGCCGAGCGCCTTGTTGATCTCAGCGACAGCGGTAAAGAACCACGCATCGCACCCCGGCTGATCCTCACTGAGGATGTCCAGCCGCTTGTGCCAGTGATACCACGGGCAGTCGCCGTGCCGCACGAAAGCTTCATCGCCCTCGCCCTTCTCGACGGCTGCGTCTTCGCCCATGCAGACCGACGACCAGGCGATGGAGTTGGCGACCTGCGGGGCAAGCGCTTTGTCAGGATCCAAACGCTTCAGGTAGGCCTTGGCCGTCTGGACGCCCGTGATCTCCCACATCTTGTCACCGAGTTCTTGCGGATCGAGATCGGGTGCCATCGCCAACGCCGCCTCGCGCCAGGCAAAGTGCTGCGCACGGACGATCTCGCAAAGAACCTTGAACCGCGTTTCGAGCGGTATATCCATACCTTGTCCCTCTACCGTTTGAATTGATAGGCTTCGTGAACCACCTGGTCGCCGTAAGACCTCGGTAGTTCGAATTCGATACCGTTGGTCGGGCAGACCTCGGCGCAAATGCCGCATTCCTCGCAGAGCATCTGCAAGTACGCAGCCTTGCCGTTGATCAGACCCATGATCTTCGCGGGGCAGCGCGTGACGCACACGCCGCAGCCATCGCACTTGAATACGTTTATGATCGGGAACATCTTGTCAGCCTCTGATTGTCAGCCTCTTAGTTCCTGGGTCGTTCTCGTGAAACACGTCACGGCGGCGCCGGTCAAAGCGTCATCGCCAACCTGTAGCCGTCGTGAATGGCGCCGTTCGCTCTTCGCGGGATCACGGCGTCACCGACCGTGTAGACATCGCCCTTCTTGTACTTCAGCTCATTGTCGGACGTCATGTTCGCCAGAATGATGGTGTCGGCCGGGATCACGACCTCCTCGCCATCGGCGTTCTGAGCGACTACGCCGTCGGCCTTGAGCTCCTTGATCTCATGCTTGGCATACTGCTTGACGCCGCCCTCCTTAAGTTTCTTCATGTAGCGCCAGATGTAGGAGGGATTGACATCGAGGCCGAACTTCTTGGCCGGCCCGACCATCGCCACTTCGTGGTTGCCGCGGTCCACGAGGAACAAGGCGGTCGAAATCGCCACACCCGTCGAGCCGACCACGACGACTCGTTTCCCTACATCGACGGCGCCATCCATCACATCCAAACATCCGACGACGTTTCCATTGCCGCCGGGGTAAGCGCCGTAATCGGGCTGAGCACCTGTCGCGAGGATCACCTTGTCCGGCGCCTCCGACTTGATCATATCCGCATTGACCGCCTTCTTCGTGACGATCTTCGCCCCGGCCTTCTCGCACCGAGCCTTGAGGTGCTTCACGAGCCGCATGAACTCGTCGTCGCCCCACGGGCCCTTGGCGGCGATGGCGGCCTGGCCGCCGATCGTCTCCTTCTTCTCATATAGCGTGACTGTATGACCCTTCTCAGCCGCCACGGCACCGGCCTGCAAGCCCGCGAGCCCGGCGCCGACGATCATCACCTTCTTCTTTTTGGGCGCCTCCGCGAAACCGTAGTAGCCCCAGTCGGCTTCACTTTCGTGGCCGAGCGTCGGTCGAACGCCACAGGTCAGCTCCGCGTCCCTAAAGAGCCTGGCAAGGCAGATGTTGCAGGCCATGCAGGGGATGATCTCATCCTCGCGGCCTTGAAGAATCTTGTTCGGGAGCATCGGGTCGGCGATCATCGCGCGGCAGCTTTCCCAGAAGTCGATGTCGCCGTCGGCGAGGGCCTGCTCCGGATACTTCGGTTCAAAGAGCCGGTAGGCCATGCACACCGGCATCTTCAGTTGTTCCTTGAATCGCCGCGCCACGTAAAGCCAGTGACCTTGCGGGATGTCTCGCGAGATTACCGATTCCGCGGATTCCTGCCAGCCAACCGTCACCGACAACATGTCGACGCCGGCTTCGCAGATGATGCGGTTGATCTCGAGGCTTTCCTCCGGCGTGTTACCGCCTCGGTCAAGGAGGAGTTCCTCTCCACAAAGGCGGATGACGATCGGATAGTCTGCCCCGACCTCTTTGCGGATGCCTTCCACGATCCGCCGCGGGAACTCCGCCCGGCGTTTCGCATCGCCGCCGAACGCGTCATCCCGCTGGTTCGTGTAGGACGAAATGAAATTGGACAGCAGGTACCCGACGATCCCGGATATCTCGACGGAATCAAAACCGGCCTCGGCACAGCGCCGAGCCCCGGCGACGTGCTCGGCGATGCACCGCTCGATGTCTTCCACCGACATTTCACGCGGCGGCCGAAATCTCGGCAGCTTCTGGTCCACTGCCGAAGGGCCGACCGTGTAGTCGAGGTGGATGCCCCCGACGCGCCCGCAATGCATGAGTTGAAGGACGGACACCGAGTCGTACTTGCGGATGACGTCGGCGATGCGCTTGAGTCCCGGGATGAACTTGTCATCCCAGATCGCCATCATCCCGACGTAGCCCTTGCCTTCGCCCGACGCATCGGTATACGCGCCCTGGGTCGTGACGATGCCCGCGCCGCCGCGAGCCTGGGCCTCCATGTAGGCCACTTCCTTGTCCGCCACGAATCCGTCGCGGTAGTTGAAGTTTGTTTCGGTGGAGGCGTACTTGATGCGGTTCTTCGTCTCGATCTTCCCGAGCTTCCCCGGTGAGAAGATATGCGGATACCGTTTCTGTCCAGGTAGCATTCAGCTCTCCTCGCGATGATGGGCCGCAGCCGATTGATCGTGAGCGATCCCCGCAGCAATCGCCGACCGTGACATATCCTTCTCTCCGATGAGTTGACCGCGCGCATGCGCTGGCGCCCTCAATGTAACCGGAGTGGTTCATGAAGTGAAGCAAAGAAGTGCGCCATCTCTCGCGACGCGCTTGTCGAGCCGGTGTCTGCGGCGGTTTGTGGCGGGCGGTCGCTCGGTGCGGCAGGCGGGTCTGCGTGTCCAGAAACGACATGAACAGGCCGAAAACCCGCGCTCGGGGTCGTTCCCGTGTATTGGAACAGGGTCTTAACGATGGGGAATTCGAACGAACGTTCGATTTAATCGAAGGCGATGATGGCGGGGCTGGTTCCTCGCCGGCGATAGTCCGAGCGGCGGCGCGGACGAACTGGACGACCTGTTCTGACCGACCTATCCTGGCTCCGGATGAACAGGCGCAAGGCGGAGCCGCGGCGACCCATGATCGAGCCGACCAGGAAAACAGAACTCGAGGATCAAGGCTGGACGTTCCGATTCGTGGCAGACGAACCTCGGCTTAGCGAAACCGTCGCCTCTTACGAAGCCTTGGGTATGGAGGTCCTACTCGATCCGGTGCGCGTCGACTCCGAAGAATGCACGGCCTGCCTCGCAAGCTGCTTCGATCGCTGCAAAGCGATCTACACCCGCCCCGGCGACCACCCCAAACGCGACCCATGCGACTGACAGTATCGCTGCCTGCCGCGACCCCGACCGCGATGGCGCGAAACGTCGGACCGCTTCTGACATAGGCAAGTGAACCGATCGAAGAGGCTGAAGCCCTTCTCGCGTCAACCCGACGAGACCCGTGTTTGCCGATCGCCGGACGCCGCGAGCGCTTGGCGACCTGCTCGCAGGCCGGCTTGGACATTCATCAGTCTGACCGGCGTCCATCAACGCGGTCACCGCGCCCCGCATCACCGGTCCCGGGGTGGGGTCCGGCGCGGGTTGTAGTTGCTTCGACTTGGATGGCGACGGCGAAATCACGCTGCGGGATTTCGGAATAATTCAGGTCGACTTCGACGGCTGAGCCGTGGCGGCGCCTCCGAGTGGGTGTCCCACTGTTGGCCATGTGTGGACCCGATCACCGAGAGACGGCGCCGCACCTGCCGGCTCTCAGCCGAATCGAATTGTGAACCGCCGCCACACACACGTTGGCCGGGCAGCGGTCCACCGCCGGTCAATCCTCGTATTTGAACGAGAGTCCCACCCGAGCGCGAAAGGCGACGACCTTGCCGTCCTCGACCTTCATGTCGAGCTTGTTGATCTCCGCGACGCGGATATTCTTGAGGCTCTTGCCAGCCACCTTAACGGCTGCCTTGGCCGCGTCTTCCCACGACTTCTCGCTCGTGCCCACCACTTCGATGATCTTGTAGACGCTATCGCCCATCGGTATCTCCTAGGAATTGAGTTGCCGTCAGACCGCACGCGTCAGCGGAGGGTCCGCCCTAGATGTGTGCGTATCGCGGGTCACGTGACCGGCTGATTGTACCCGACGAACCGGGCGACGGATACCGGCGCCCTCACGCCAATCGGCGTCGGCCGGCGCCAGTCCGACTCGCCCGGCCGGGAGTATTCCCGCGCGCTGGAGGTGAGGGCAGTCCTTCCGGGGCGTCATCCATCCTGTCGAGGCTCATCAAGCAAAACGAAGCGGTTCTTGACGGTGGCGGATGCGGATTGTCGGCAATTGTCTGCGGTCGTTGGCGGCTCGCTCGATAACCGGCTATGCTCGTATGCGGTATCCGCGAGCGCCGTGCCAGGCGGAGTTTGCACGAGGAAGTGGATCGGCTGATCCCGCGCATTGCCATCGACCCGATGTCACTCCACTGCGCGGTTTGGAATCCTGAGGAGAAAAGCGATGAATCGACCGACATGGATCTCTTACATGACGCTGCCGGCCCTACTGCTGGGTACGCTGCTCGTCGCCAACGTGGCCTCAGCCGGTGACCCGCCGGCCGGCAAGATCAAGATCACCAAACTCGACGACCTGCCACAGCATACCTACGCGTGCCCGGGCAAGGTTTCGGACATGATCAAGTCCGCGGAGCAGGTCAAGGCACTGGCCCAGAAGGTCCGCAAGGACATCGAGGCTGACATGGCCAAGTACGCGGTCGGTGACGCTTCGACGATGCAGCGCTGGCACGGCACTTTGCAGACCATCGCGATGCTGCGTGGTGATTACGAGGACGCGGCCGCGCGGATCGAGCTAGTCCGAGCCCTGGAGGACAAAGAGGCGAAGAAGCTCACCAGCGGCATGACGACGCTGTCGATCATCGCCGCCAAAAGCGATGCGAAGGCCGGCGCGAGCCCGTCCGCCTACAAGCAGGCTTTTCGCGGGGCGCTCGCGAAACGCGTGGCCAAGCTGCCGTGGGACACCGTTCAGGACATCGTCCAGCAGAGCAAGGGCCGTATGGAGTTCCTCAGCGACAATCTGATCATGGGCATGGTGCAGGCTCAGATGGACCCGGTGACCGCCAAGACCGGGGAACTCAGCGCCGACATGGCGGGCGCCGTCATCCGAATGCACTTCATGATGGGCGAGATCCTCCCCCTCAAGGGCGAGTTGCTCGCGGTCTACCAGGAGAAGATCGACGCGAACAAGACCGTCAAAACGGATATCTGGGCCGCTCGGAATATCAGCCTCGCAACCGGACAGAAACTGACGCCCGTGCTGATGGCCCCGTGGGATTCGGGCACGGATACCGAGATCTTCAAGGATCGCCTCTTTGTCAACGGTTCTGAGAAGCCAAGCGGCAAGGACGATGACGGCAACGGCTTCGTCGACGACATCCACGGCATCGCCTACGACTACCACGCCCGCCGAACGACGGGGTATCTCTTCCCGCTGGGGGATGCGGCTGACCGCATGTCGACCGTCATGGCGTACACCAAGGGGTTGATGGACCTGCAAGCGGTCATAGACAGCCCGGAGGCTACGGCGCTGAAGAAGCATATGGCGTCCCTGGCTCCGGAGGACGTTGAGGGATTCATCCAAGACCTGAGCCTGGCGGGGAACTACGCCCACGGGACGCACGTGGCCGGCATCATGGTCGAGGGCAATCCGTTCGCCCGACTGCTCATTGCCAGGCACACCTACGACTACCACACCATCCCGGTGGCCCGTACCGTCGAATGGGGCACGCGAGACGGCAAGAAGTGCCTCGATACCGTGAATTACTTCAAACAGCACGGCGTACGCGTGGTGAACATGAGCTGGGGCGAGGCCCAGAAGGATGCGGAAGTGTCGCTCGAAGCCAATGGCATCGGCGCCAGCGCCGAGGAGCGCCGCGAGACCGCCCGGAAGGTCTTCACGCTGCAGAAAGAGGGCCTTTTTCAGGCAATCAAGAACGCGCCGGACATCCTCTTCGTCTGTGCAGCCGGCAACGCCGACAACGATGTCGAATTCGACGAAGACATTCCTTCGTCCTTTGACCTTCCCAATCTGTTGGTCGTAGGTGCCGTGGACCAGGCGGGTGATCCGACCTCGTTCACCAGTTTCGGGCGGACGGTGCAGGTCTACGCGAACGGGTTCGAGGTGGAAAGCTACGTACCGGGCGGCGCCCGCATGAAGTTCTCCGGCACCTCGATGGCTTCGCCGAACGTGGCCAATCTGGCCGGCAAGCTGCTGGCGATCGACCCAAACCTGACGCCTGCGAAGATCGTCGATCTGATCAAGTCAGGTGCCGACCAAGCGACGGACGGTTCGTCGTCGTACCTGTTGATGAACCCGAAGAAGACCATCGCTAAGCTCGGAGGCACCAGGCCGTAGCGTCGCCGCCCCAGACGAAACGTTCCGTGCGATGCGCATTCCTCGGTCCGGTCTCAGCTGCGCCTATCCCCCGCATCCCTCCCGCGGGCCGGTGAGGTTGCTCTGGAACGTCTGGTGGTCGCCGAGGTCCACGTCGCAATCCATATCCAGGTCGCCCACGGGCAGGCAACTGCCCGCTGAGCAGATGGAACCGGTCGGGCAACTGTTGCCGCACGCGCCACAGTTGGCTCGATCGGTGTCGGTCTCCACACAGCCGCCGTCGCATTCAGTAAGCCCGGATTGACAACTCAGCGCGCATTGGCCCGTGCCGTCGCAAACCTCGCCCGCCCCGCATGTTGTGCGACAGGCGCCGCAGTTCGCGCCGTCCGTGAGCCTGTCCACGCACTGACCGTCGCATTCGGTTCGACCCGCCTGACATGACAAATCGCATGTGCCGCCGTTGCACACCTCGCCGTCAGGGCAGACCGTACCGCACGCGCCGCAGTTCGCCCGATCGGTCATCTTGTCGACGCATTGTCCGTAACACTCCGAGCGGCCCGCCTGGCACGAGAGCCTGCACGTGCCGTTGTTGCACACCTCGCCCGGGTCGCATGCCGCGCGACAAGCCCCGCAATGTGCGCGGTCCGTGAGCGTGTCCACGCACTGACCGTCGCATTCGGTTCGCCCCGCTTGACACGATAGCTGGCAGAAGCCGCCGTTGCAGGTCTCGCCCGGATCACACGCGGTGCCGCAGGCGCCGCAGTTGGCTCGGTCGGTCCCGCGATCCACGCAGACTCCGCCGCAATTGGACAAACCAGCCTGGCAGCTCAGCGCGCAGTGGCCCGTTCCGTCGCAGATCATGCCGCCGGGACACGCGGTTCCGCAGGCCCCGCAGTTGGCACGATCGGTCATCGTGTCAACGCATTGCCCGCCGCACCTCGTGCGGCCCGGTTGGCAAGATAGCTCGCAGGTGCCACCGTTGCAGACCTCGCCCGGGCCGCACGCGGTGCCACAGGTGCCGCAATTGGCCCGGTCGGTCATCCGATCGACGCACCTATCGGCGCAGTCGGTCAGTCCGGGTTGGCAGGTAAGCTCGCAAACGCTGTTGACGCAGATCTCGCCCGGATCGCAACCTCGGCCGCACGCGCCGCAGTTGAGGTGGTCGTTGGCCAGGTCCACGCAAGTTCCGTTACACTCGGTCTGACCCGCCTGGCAATGCAGGGTGCATGTGCCGTTCATGCAGAGCTCGCCGGCTGCGCAGTTGACGCCGCACGTTCCGCAGTTCCGGCGGTCGTCGTCCAGGTTGACGCAGGCGCCGCTGCAGTCGGCGAGTCCGTTCTGGCACTGCACCCTGCACGCCCCGCTGATGCACACCTCGCCCGGATCGCACTGATTCCCGCAGGTCCCGCAGTGGAAGCGATTCCACTGGAGGTCCCGACAGAATCCGCTGCAGTTGGTCTGGCCTTGTTGACAGCTTGTGACGCAGGAGCCTGAGGAGCAAAGCTGACCGGGGTTGCACGCGACGCCGCACGCGCCGCAGTGCAGCGCGTCGGTCTGCAGGTCTCGGCATACATCGTCACAGGGGGTCAGTCCTGTTTGACAGCTCACGTCGCAGGACCCGTCGTTGCAGAGCTCGCCGGGATCGCAGGCCCGACCACAGGCACCGCAATTCAGCGGATCCGTATCGAGGTCGCGACAAGCGCCGGCACAGTTGGTCAGCCCCTCGTGACAGCTCGTGTAGCAGGATCCGTTGTTGCAGAGCTCGCCCGCATCACACATGAGCCCGCAGCCGCCGCAATGATCCTCGTTGGTATCGAAGTCGTGACAAATGCCATCGCCACAGCTGTGCTGTCCTATCGGGCACCATATGCCGCAGGAGCCGCCATTGCAGATATAGCCGGGATCGCACTCGAGCCCGCAACCGCCGCAATGGTCTACGTCGGTCTGGAAGTCGTGACACAGGCCATCACCACAACTGCCCTGGCCCAGCGGACACGCTATCCCGCAGGAGCCGTTGAAGCAGTTATGGCCTGGTGGGCACTCAAGCCCGCAGCCGAGGCAATTATCTTCATCGGTATCGAGGTTTGTGCATACGCCGCCGCAGCTCGTCTGATGCGGCTGACAACTTGGAGCGCAGTAGCCGCTGCTGCAGGTATGGCCAGGATCACAGTCGAGCCCACAGCCGCCGCAATTATCTTCATCGATATCGAGGTTGATGCACACGCCGCCGCAGCTCGTCTGCCCCTCCTGACAACTGATGCCGCAGCCCCAAGGGGTGCAGATGAAGCCGGGCTCGCACTCGAAGTCGCAAGCGCCACAGTTATCTACGTCGGCGTTCGGGTCGACGCAGATTCCGGCGCACTCGATCTGCCCCGGCGGGCAGGTTTCGCTACAGTTCGTGCACGCGTCCTCGCACGTCTGTCCGACGGCTCGGTGGCATACGCACGCCACGGCGAGCATGCAGATGATGTTGATGTGCTTCATGGCTTTGGTCCTCGATTTGGCTTCATCCTTCCCGTTGTCTGAGTTGCCGACACACCCTACGAAATGCGGCCCTCCGGTGGCTGAGCCGGAGGGCCGAGTCGATCGACGAACCCAGGCGTACAGGCACTCGTTAAGGCGATGCACCAATCGTAACCGTTCCTCCGTTAGCCATCAACGTGACCTCCTGGTCGAACGTGATCAGGTTCGGGTAATCCCCCGCTGCGATCTTGATGCGCAGGTCCGGCCAGGCGGCCGCCAGGGCGTTTTCGATGGTCTTGAACGGGCAGTCTTCGCTGCCTATTTCGAACATGCAGCCGCTGGCGGGATCGACGTACATCGTCCCGCCGAGGCCGAGCCACCATCCGATCTCGTCGTGCGATGTGTCGAACTCGCCGTACATGTTCCAGAAGTTGTCGATGTTGCTGCAGTTCAGGTCGTCCGGATCGGTCGTGAGCGAGCAGACACCGTAGAGTTGGCCGCTGAGTTGGCCGGAGCTGTTGAAGACGCCGGAGCCGCTCGATCCCTTCTGCGTGAGACCGTTGTCCCGATCGTAGGAGTCGTAGTCGGTCGGGTCGAAGCTGCCGCAACCGATGGTCGCACTGCTCACGTCGACCATGCGTTTCCAGGAGCCCTTCGGGTGATGCACGCCGTAGGTGCCCGTACTGGTGGCTTCGGTCCAGCCGGCGAAACCCAGCCCGCCCGGCAGGGGGGTGGACAGACGCATGAACTCCATGTCGTTCTCGCCGTAGCGGCGGACGTGAAGTCCGCCGATCGTGCGCGGCAGGCTCCACCAGTTGGGCACGTTCGCTTCGTCGTCGCACACGGGTGTCTGGTAGAACCAGACGACCTCGAGCGTGTCGACCATGGCCTGCGTGTCCAGGCAGTGCTTGGCCGTGATGAACCACGGCACGTCCGTCTCCGGATCGAGGTCGGTCAGCAGCGTGCCTGTACAGACGTAGCTGCCGTCCGCATCGCTGAAGTTCATCTGCCCCGTGGCGATCACCGGAATCCAGTCCACCAAACCGAGATGGCACATGACGTCCTCATGACAACCGAGAAGCGGTGGACTGCCGCGGCCGTCTCCGAAATCGTGGTCGAAATGGACGATCTCCTTGACCTCGAGTCGCGGTGCCTCCGCCCCGACGATTTCAATATAGGCGTCTTCGCCGGGTAGCGAGGCGGTCCAGAAGTCGCCGCGTTGCTTCGGACCCTTGGATGTGTAAGGCCCGCGCGCTACCACATCGGTCGCGGTCAGCGAATAGACGACGGCCGTTCCGTCACCGATGTCGAAGTCGGTAATGTGCAGGCGCATGCCGTAGGCGCCGGGTGAACGTATCGCGAGCGTCGTGACGCTCTGCCCGTCGGTCGTTTGAATCACGTTGGCGCCGCCGCGATGAATCGCCACTTCGCCCGGTTCGAACGCGCGGGTCACGCCGACGCGCAGCGGCCCGGGTGTGATACCGGCGAACTTCTCATCCGCGAGCCGATCCGCCTCGGCGATGTCGTCGACGGTCAGCATGGGGAGTTCGAAGACATTGAGGCCTTCGATGAACGCGTCGTTTCGGTCAAGCGTTACAATGGTCGGCGGCTCGACCGCGTCGGCCACCGGGTCGAACGGCATGATTTCCGGGAAGGCCTCGTTAATGACGCCGTCGGGCTCCACTTCAGGGGCTTCCGCCATGGCGAAGCTTGTGACGATCAGCAACGCGGCTGTCAGCAGTAAGTTCGTTTTCATCGGAGTATCTCCTTACGCTTGCCGCGCTTACTGCAGCGTCACCAGAACCAGGACCAAGCCGCGGCCCTCGTCGAGCGAAGTCATCGCCTTGCCGAGCGTCGCGCCGTGGGACTGACCGTAGTCGGTGATCTTCATCGCGTGCCCGGGCGTGTCCGACGTGGTCAACAGGTCGCCCGGCGTGATCGGGCCGTTCGAGGCATCCGCCCACACGTAGACTCGGCCGGTCAGTGCCACCGGATGGGCACCGTCAGCCAGCGTGTCGGTCTGGCCCATCATCATGCCTGTCTTGACGCCGCCGGCGCCGCTGATGATGCCGGCCACCGTGCGATCGTAGGCCTTCTCGCTGACGATCAGCTTTCCGGCGCTGTCCGGGTCGATGCAAACGACCATGCCGGGCTCAGCCTTGGACGCCTCGTTTTCCTTCACGTCGAACTGCTCGGAGAGGTCGGCGCCGCCGAGGATCTGCAGCACGTCGACCTTCGTGATACCGTCGCTGTCCACGAGAAATACCGTGTCCGAGGTTCCGTATCGGCGGACACGTACCCTGCCCGCGAGTCTCGCAGCCTCGTAGGCACTCGACCCTTGCACCGCGATCCACGGCGAAGTCGCATAGACTCCGACGCTTTCGGCACCGGTCGCTTCAGCGCGGACGGCCACGCCGGTGCCGTTGCTGGCGGTTGCGTGGAGGCCCTTGCCTTTGCCTTCGGCCAGGACGCCGACGCCGTTCGTGCCGTTGGTCGCCGTGAACCAACCGCCCCGGCTCTCCGTCGAGCTGCCGCTGCTCGTCACGCTGCCCCTGACGCCATAGCCACCATCCATGCTTGTCGAAAAGCGTCCGCCGCCGGATCCATCGGAGCTGCCGTAGACCGCCTGGCCGCCGCCGGAGTTCCTCGCGTAGATCGTCCTTTGGTTATCGCTCTCGGCGTGGATGGCCGAACCGAAGCCGATCGCATTGAAGTAACCGGCGGCTGAATCCGAACTGGCGTTGGTGATCACGCCCTCGATCGCATGCGTGTAGTTGCCGGTACCGGTGTTGGTGATCTTCAGGGCCGAGTCGCCGTTCACGGCTGCGCTTCCGTCGTAAGGCAGATCGAACCCGCCGCCGCCGGTCGGCGGGGGCTGCCATGTGGCGGTACCGGATCCGTCAGAGGTCAGCACGTAGCCGAAATTGGCGCCGCTGGTGAGCCTTATAGCGTTGGCTTCGAGCATGCTGTTCACATCGACCATGGTGCTCGAGACGGTCATGAGTTCGGAACCGTTCGCGCCCAGGACAAGCTTGGAAGATGGGCCGCCGGCCACGATTCGGCAGGTACCTGCGCCGCCGCCCGAGGTCGCGACGCCCATCTTCAGGCGGTAGGTGCTGGACCCGATCTTGAAGTCGCCCTCGCCGCTGCTGACGTCCCAGTTACCCCCGGCGACGTGCAGATTGGCTTGCGGGCTGCTGACGCCGACACCGACCGAACCGCCCGTGTAGTAGAGGTTGTAACCGTCGGTCTCCCAGGGCGAGTCGGCGCCGGTCGGCGCCTGCCACGTTCCCAATCCGTTTGCGTCGGCGGTCAGAACGTGTCCCACGGTGGCTGAGGAGCCGAGTTTCAGGCCGGTTGCGTTGACCGTGCCGTTTACGTCGAGCGCCGCGGTCGGGTTCGTCACGCCAATGCCGACGTTGCCCTCGAAGTAACTAGCACCTCCCACGTGCAGCGGCTGAACGAGGGTATCCCCGCTGCCTACCGAAATCCCGACGAATCCGTCGCCGTAGTAGATGTTGTCCTCGTCGTCCAGGATCCAAAGAGAGGAGCCGCCGCCGAGTGAGGCGGTTGTTTGTGTGGTCCCGTCCGGGAACTTGATGCCGCCGACCGTGCTCTCGATGACGCCGCCGACGGTCAGGTGCGAACTGGTGTTCGGTGTACCGATGCCGACGGTCCCGTCGAAGTAACCGTTGCCGCCGACGTGCAGGGGTTGAAGGAGGGGGTCTGCGCTGCCTACCCCGACCCCGACGTAGCCGTCACCGTAGTAGATGTTGTCCTCGCCATCGTTTGTCCAAGGGGAGGAGCCTCCGCCGAGCGAGGCGGTCGTCTGTGTGGTGCCGTCGGGGAACTTGATGCCACCGGTCTTGGTCTCAATGATTCCGTTGACCGTCAGAGGCGAACTGGGGTCCGTCGTGCCGACGCCGACGTTGCCGCTGAAGTAACCCCGGCCATCGAAGTAACCGGCGTAGGCTTGCGGGCTGCCGACCGCACCGTACACGCCGTAGCCGCCGTCGGTGGAGGTGGCGAGGCCCATGACGCCATGACCCGAGCGACTTGCCGTCTGCCCGTATACGCCGTAGTTGACGCCGTCAATAGCGGTCGCCATGCCGTGCACTGCCTTGCCGGTGCCCGAGTTCGAGACGGCTTTGACGGCAAGGCCGCCCTCGGCGTAGACGGCGCCGCGTTCGCTGGCGAGTTCAGCCACCATCCCTTCACCCGGGTTTTCGGCGTACACCGCCACCGAACCGGTCCAGTCGCGCACGTGAAGCGGCGCTTCGGGCGTGGTCGTGCCGATGCCGGTATAGCCGCGATCGTTCACGTAGACGGCATCAACGGGGCTGCCGTCGTCCGCGTCGAGCGAGTGCCCGTCGACGCCGATGGTCGTCAGCGCGGTTGATGCATACGGCGTCGTCGTGACCTCCTGCCGCGGCGTGAGTCTGGCGTCGCCCTGCGAGTTTCGGACGTATATTTCGAGCCATCGCCGCCTGCCGTTGAACGCGTTGGGTCCGAAGTCCAGCACGACGGTGAAATGGCCGTGGGCCACGTTCACCACGTTCGCGCCGTCGAAAACCACGGTGGTGCCGATCTGGTGCCCGGTGCCTGGGGCTAGCGCGTCCCACAGGCTGAAATGGAATTCGCAGGGTTCGTTGACCGGCCGGCCGTCGTTCTTGAGTTGGCCTTGATACGTGAAGGCCGAACCCACAGGCTCCGCGAGTGCATCGGCGCTCATCACTCCGACTGCTACCGCGAGCAGCACTTTGACGTACGTGAGAGATTTCATCGTGGTTCCACCTTTCTTGCTGGGTCGCGCCCGTTAATGCGGGCGATCGTCTACGTTGATTCGAAGCCCGTGGCCTGCGCCGTTCGCTTGGAGGTGCGGCGCGCGGGCCTACGGAGGAAGCCGTCTACATGCCGAACATCCGCTGAATGGTTGCGTTGTCGATGAGATCGACGTCGCCGTCCGCGTCGAGGTCGAAGCATCGGCAGGCCGCGTCTTGATAGCCGTGTCCCGGGCCGGTCAGGCATGCCTCGAACAACGCGTGGTCGTGCAGGTTGACCGTGCCGTCGGAGTTGCAGTCCGTCGGCACTTGCGCGAAGCGGAAGCCGCCGGTGAGCGTGAACCTGTCACCGCTCATCTGCCCCGCATCGGGTTGTCCGATCGTGCCGGAAAGCACGAATCGTTCACCGGTGGAGTCGGTCCCGCCGCCGTCGATCGTGTACCAGGGCATGTCGAACCCCGGCACGCCGGTCGCGCCTGTGGCCATTACCGCGACCATGCTCAGCATCGCGGTCCCAATGAGTTGTCTCTTCATCGTGTAGTCTCCCATTTGCGAGAATCTCCTCGCTATCAACCAACACAGGAAAACGAGAAGCGGTCCGCAAGTTTCTCTCGTTTTTGACCAACAAAGACCGTGATTCCAGCGTCGTGCCCATGGCGGCGCTTTTGGGCTTAATGATCAAGCCGCTACAATGGCGTTTGCCGATTCCGAGACGGGATTTCAGAGGTTCAGGCCGTGCGACCTTGCGAACAAACGACACAGGTCTTGGCAAGACTCGACGGAGGAGATTTCTCCGCAGCCGCCGAGTTGTTGCCGCTTGTGTACGACCAACTCCGCGCGGTGGCTGACAAGCACTTTCGGCGCCAGCCCGCCGATCACACGTTGCAGCCGACGGCTCTGGTCCACGAGGCCTATATGAAGCTCGTCGATCAGACGGTTGAGAAATGGAGCAGCCGCGCCCACTTCTTCGCCGTCGCGTCCAAAGCCATGCGGCAAATCCTGATCAACCACGCTCACCGCCGGGCGGCTGCTCGGCGCGGGGGCGATCGGCAGAAGCTCACATTTGTCGAGGAACTGACGCCGACGCCTCAGCGCGAGGTAGACCTTCTCGTGATGGATGAGGCTTTGACGAAGCTCGCGGCGCTCAACGAGCGCATGGCGCGCGTGGTGGAGCTCCGGTTCTTCGGTGGTCTGACCGTCGATGAGGTGGCTCATGTACTGGGTGTCTCGAAGCGGACGATCGAAGGTGACTGGGAGACGGCTCGGGCGTGGCTGTCGCGCGCGCTGGGTGAGGATGACGAACCATGACGCCTGAAGATTTTGAGCGCGTACGTGAGCTGTTTCTCGCGGCTCGCGAGTTGGATACCGCCGAGCGAGCGGACTACCTCGACCGCACCTGCGACGACTCGGTCGTACGCAAGGAGGTCGAGACGCTGCTCGAGCATCAGCACGCGCCGAACGAGCTTCTGGAGCATCCGTCCCATCTGCAGGGCCTGCGCACGGAGCTCGCGCGGGCCTTTCAGTCGACGGAGGGCGAGCCGGTTCCCGAGCGGATCGGACGCTACGCCATCTTGGGCGCGCTCGGCGGCGGCGGCATGGGCATCGTCTACCTCGCTGAGCAGGAGAACCCGCGGCGGAAGGTCGCTTTGAAGGTCGTGCGATCAGGTGGAACTTCTCCTGCGATGTTGCGCCGCTTCGAACACGAGGCGAGTATTCTCGGGCATCTCGATCATCCCGGTATCGCGCACATCCACGAGGCGGGCGTCGCGGACATGCAGACGATTGACGGACTGAGCGCCCGCCGACCCTTCTTTGCCATGGAGTATGTCGAAGGAGAGTCCATCAGCGAGTTCGCCAGGTGTCGAAAGCTCGGGCCGAGTGAACGGCTGACGCTGGTGGCAGGTATTTGCGACGCGGTCCACCATGCTCACCAGAAGGGTGTGATCCACCGCGACCTGAAACCCGGCAATATCCTCGTGACTGCCGAGGGCCAATCGAAGATCCTCGACTTCGGCGTGGCTCGCGTGACGGACGCCGACATCCAGACGGTCACGATGCAGACGGAGGTGGGGCAGCTCATTGGTACGGTGCCCTACATGAGCCCCGAGCAGTTCAGCGGTATCTCGGCCAACGTCGACACACGATCGGATATCTATGCGCTCGGCGTGATTACCTATGAGCTGCTCACCGGGCGATTGCCGCACGACGTGTCGCGCATGACGATTCCGCAGGCGGCGCGAATCATTACCGACGAGGAGCCCACGTCGCTGACGAGCGTCAACAAGGACTTCCGCGGCGATATAGACACGATCGTCAGCAAGGCGCTGGAAAAAGACAAAGACCGGCGCTACCAGTCCGCCTCCGATCTGGCTGCGGACATCAGGCGCCACCTTTCGGATGAGCCGATTACCGCCCGCCCACCGACGACGGTTTACCAGTTGCGCAAGTTCGCCCGAAGGAACAAGGCGCTGGTCGGCGGCACAATGGCTACGTTCATGGCGCTGCTCATCGGGATCATCGGCATGACGGTGCAGGCGGCGACCGTCGCCCGCCAGCGCGATGCGGCACGCGACGCACAGCAACTCGCCGAGCTGCGGGAGACCGAGGCACAGCGGCAGGCGTCGATCGCCGAGGCGATCAACGCGTTCCTCAACGATGACCTACTTGCCTCCGTCAATCCGGTCACCGCGCGCAGCCGCGACATCACGGTACTCGAGGTACTCGACAACGCCGCAACCGCCATTGAGGGCAAGTTCAAAGACGAGCCGGTGGTCGAGGCGGCTATCCGCCTCACGCTCGGACAGACCTACATGAGCCTGGCCAAGTTCGAGCAGGCCGACACGCATCTGGCACGGTCGGTCGAGCTTCGAGTGCAAGAGCTGGGCGATGACCATGTCGACACGTCGAAAGCTCTCATGATCCAGGGTTACCTACGCATCAGGCAGGGGCGCTATGATGACGCGGAGCCCATGTTCTTGCGGAGTCTGGCGGTGTTTCGGCATGCATTCGGCGAAGATCACGAGGAGACGCTCAGTGCCAAAGGCGTGCTCGGTGTGCTCTACCGGCGCCAGGGACGCTACGCCGAGGCGGAGCCGCTCTACCTGGAAGTGCTCGAGGGTCGCCGGCGCGTGCTGGGCGAGGAACATCGCCACACGCTCGTATCCATGAACAACCTCGCGATCCTGTACCGGGTCCAAGGCAAGATCGCGCCGGCGGAAAACCTCTACCTCGAAACCCTCGTGATCAGCCGACGCGTCCACGGCGATGACCACCCCGATACCTTGAACGTGATGAACAGCCTCGCGGTGCTGTACAAGAACGAGTCGCGGTTCGAAGAGGCCGAACGCATCTACCTCGACGTGATCGAGAGAAAGAAGAGTCGGCTCGGCGACGAACACCCCGAAACGCTGCTGACCATGAGGAATCTCGCGACGCTCTACGACTTCGAGGAGAAGCCCGAGCAGGCCGCCGAGCTCTTTCGGCGGGTCATCGAGGTCAGTCGCCGGGTGCTCGGCGAGGAACATCCGGACAAATTGGCCGCCGAGACCGGTCTGGCCTACGCCTACTACTCGCTGGAGCAATGGGACAACGCGACCGCCCTGGCGACGGCGACATTGGCCACGCAGCGCCGCCTGCTCGGTCAAAAGAACGGCGATACCCTGAGCACGATGAGATTGCTCGCGAAGGTCCATGCCGCCCAGGGCCGGCACGAAGACGCCGTAGACCTCTTCAGTGAGGTGTTCGACGTGCGACGGCGCACCCTCGGTGAAGATCACCGCGTTACGCTCGGCGCGCTCAGCCAACTAGTGACGTCGCTCGTGGCTTTGGAGCGATTCGAGGAGGCCGAGCCGCTTGCCATCAAGAGTCGGGAAGCGCACCTGCGCATGCACGGCCCGGACCACGAGAAAACGAAAGAAGCCGTGGATACCCTCGTGCAGCTCTACGAAGGCTGGGGCAAGCCCGACAAGGCGGCTGAATTCCGAGCGCCTGCGACCGAAGCGACCCAGCCGGCGGGTACTACGTCATCCACATCCGACAAGGCGACGGCCGCCGGTTAGGGCGCGCTGTCGCCGGCGACGCTCGCTGCCGGTTGCATTCGCCGGCCGCTACCGCATCATATCGAACAGCGCGTGACGTGCAGGTATTGGGGGACGGAGGCTGATCGAGATGAAATCACTGCGACATGAACTCTGGTTCGCGACCAAGACGCGACGAGCGCTGATCAACATCACGCAGGAGGTGGAGGCCGCAGTTGTCGAGAGCAAGGTCCGCGAGGGACTCTGCCTCGTCAACGCCATGCACATCACCGCCAGCGTCTTCATCAACGACGACGAACCGGGGCTGCACCACGATTACGAGCAGTGGCTCGAAAGGCTCGCGCCGCACGAACCGCTCGAGCAATACCACCACAACCGCACCGGCGAGGACAACGCCGACGCCCATCTCAAGCGTCAGGTCATGGGCCGAGATGTGGTCGTGGCCATTACCGACGGCCGGCTCGACCTCGGGCCGTGGGAGCAAATCTTTTACGGCGAATTCGACGGCCGCCGCCGCAAACGGGCCCTGGTCAAGATCATCGGGGAATGACGCGCCCCGGTTTGTCCCGAGCCTTGTCGAGCGATGGGCAGCATCGGCGGCTCGTCACCGGGCGAAAGCAGCGTTTTCGATGTTGAAAACGGCAACTCACACCCTCACCAAAGACTGTGCAGTTTCCCACAAGTCCGGCTCCCACAACAAAAACTGCTCCTTTTGGAAATCTCGTGTAAGATGGTCGTTCCGGCTGTGTACCACCTTCGAGGCCGGAGTCGCCGCGCCCAAGCGGGGTCGGTGACGACGCCACACTGACGCAGTGTCCACGTCACGGACCGAGTTCAGTGCAGAATTTCGGGTGGCGGTGCGCCGAGCCGTTGTCGGCCGCGCGTCAAGGGTTCGAGCCGCCGCGTAACGAGACCACCGGACCAGATCCAGGTGCCGCGCGGCAGGTGCGGCCGGTGTAGGAGGCGATGATGAACGTTCGACGAAACGCTTATGTGGCATGTTGTGTGGTGTTGCTGGCGATCGGGGCCGTCGGGCTGCCAGGCTGCACTCCCCCGGACGTAGTCGTCTTCTCCATCTTGGGCAAGACGTACGAGTTGAGTTTCAGCGACGTAGGTGGGATCGAACTGCGGGCTACGGAGACCGTTTACGTGCCGACCGCCGTTCGGCTATTCAGGGAAACGCCGGTCGAGGAGCCACCAACGGGGCAAATGACACTGCCGAGCACAAGCGTTGGCGTGGCACGACGATTGACGGCCAAGACCGCGGCGCGCGCGCAGACGCTGCCACTTGGCGGGTCGGCCACCATCCGGTTCAAAGTTGCCGCGGGGCAGTCGGCTGAGCTATGCGACAACGCCGTGCTGCTGGCTGAATATGACCTGACACTCATTACCGGGATCGCCGCGATCGCGGACGAGGTCTATGACCTCAGCCGCGAGGCGATGGCGGCCATGATGGCCAACGACGTGACCATCTGTATCGAAGTGGAATCCGACTTCGACGGTGAGATCACCATCGGCGAGTACTTCTTCGCGTTCGGAGGCGGGGATGCCGGGGTCACGCCGCCGAGTGCGATCACCGTGCCGCCGCTGCTCGACGGCAGCCTGCTCCAGGTGCCGATCGACAACGCGGGCGGCACGGCCGTCGCGGTGGCTCCCAACAAGACCATCGACGGCGTCAGTTACGGCGTGTTCGGTGTGCTGGAGGCGCAAACGGCCGCGGTGACGACCGTCACGGTCGAGACGAGCAGCGTCACCGTCGCGCCGGCTGATCTCGGGTTGCTGACGGTCGAGAAGCTCTACATCGCCACCCATAGCTCGTTCATCCCGGACATGTTCAACGGCGTCACGGTCGCGACACTGACGGTCAGCTACGCCTCCGGTTCGCCGACGACGTTGGATTTCGTGGCCGGGTCGACGACGGCCGAGTGGTCTTACGACAGGCTGGAGCACGCAGCGGCTTACGGCGCCGTGCCGCATACCCAGCCGTCGGTGCTCTACGACTTCGAAACGATGATTGACTCCGCGTCCGTCTATACCGGTTCGGTCTATTCCGGGGTACTGACGGTCGACGACACCCGGACGATCTCCTCTATCTCGTTAGCGATGGCGGACCCGACTTCCTACGCCACCGGTCGCATCGAAACAGGTTCGATCGCGACCATGGCGGGCCAGGCCCTTTCCGCGATCACACTGGTCGGCGAACCGCTGGTGGTTGCGACCCAGGAAGCGTGCTGCCTTGCCGACGGAGCATGCGTGGACCTGGAGCCCGAGGTCTGCTCCACGGCGGGTGGTACACCTCGAGGTGACGGCAGCGAATGCGCCAGTACGGAATGTGACGGCGGCACGGACCCCGTCGACGGGCCGACGGTGTGCTGTGTGGCCGGGGTGGAGACCCTATCCCGAGCGTATACGCAAGTCTGCGTCGACTGGGATCGCCAGGAGTGCATCGACGGCGACGGTGTGCCTCAGGCGTCCGGCGAGACATGCGATACGGTCGTCTGTGACGAGCCCTTCGTCGCCTGTTGTGATCCGGCGTCGGATGCGTGCGTCGACATCTTGTTCGACACCTGTGTCGACCGCGACTGGGACCCCAAGGCGTTCGGTGTCCACTGCGATGACGCCAAGTGTCCGTCCGATCGGCAAGCATGCTGCTTCAGTAGCGGATTCTGCCAGGACCTGGACACGACCACCTGCACGGATAGCGGCGGTACGCCTGACGTGAACGGGGACCTCTGCGCGGCGGTTGACTGCAAGGGCGCCTGCTGCAAGTCCGACGGCAATTGTGAGCGAATGACATCCGACGCATGTGATGATGATCCGGGTGAATTCGCGGGTCTCGACGTCGACTGTGCCGATGCCGGCTGCAGCACTGTGGGTGGCTGCTGCTTCAACGACAGCTTGAGCTGCTTGGACATGGACGCCGCGTCGTGCACCGCGCAGGGCGGCCAGCCGCAGACGACGTGCGGACCGGATCAGTGCATCTTCGCCTGCTGCCTTACGGACGGCACGTGCGACACGCTCAAGACCGTGGATGAGTGCACCGCTGCAAGCGGGACGGTAAGCGCCAGAGGCACCGACTGCCATAGCGTCACTTGCACCCCGGCCGGCCCGACCAAGTGGGTTCTGTCGGAAACTCAGGTCAACCCGGACGGCTTTGACTCGGATAACTCGTGGGTCGGTTTCTTTGACGAAGAGGAGACAACGTATACCACGAGTGCGAACAGTGTCATATACACTGATCGATATGTGGACAACAGCGTCGAACAGTACAACATCACGATCACGTCCACCTTCCCGACACCCGCCGCAGAGCTCAATCCCGGTGACACGGTCGTGCTGAGCGTTACATTCACGCACGGCGGCACGCACCTCGCTTACAACCCGCTCGCGCAGTTCCAGTATTGGGTAAATGGCCACGCCATCGACCCGCCTAACTCCTACTACTACGCGCCCTGGGGACCGGCGTTCACCGGCGAATCGTCGACGACCTACAGTTTCGGAGTGCCCTCGGTCACCACAGACGGCACGCTGACGGTCACGGCGTTCTGGTGGAATTGCAGCGAGTGCGATGTGTCGTGGGTCTATCGGCCGGGGTAGGCGTCGGAGGATGGATCGTGTCGGTGGCGAGGCGGCGTTTCGGGCGGGGTACGGCCGGTGCGGACTTAGCGCAGTGATCCGAATCGTATCGCCACCGCTTCGCCCGGTACCAGCGTGGCGCCGTCTTTCAGGGCGACCACGAGGCCGCGGCCCCATACCGGGCTGTCCGGCATCCGGCGGTAACGGAGCGGAGCTTCCGTGATCGCCGCGGACAGGCGGACGACACTGCCCGGATACTCCCGGAGGCGGCCGCCTGCTGACGTGACGCAGCGCACCAGCACGGGCGTGCCGGGCTCAGGCAGAAAACCCACCCGCTCCGGCAGGTAGGCCGTGATGTGGTTCGTGGAGGTGGGGGAGACGGTGACCAGCGGCATGCCCGGCTCGGCACGGTCGCCGGCATCCGCGCCCAGCATCGTCACTTGGCCGGCGAACGGCGCCCGCAATACGTGGGCGTCGATCTGCCGGACGATCTCGAGAAGGTCCTGCTCCCTCACGTCGATGCTCAACCGCAACGGCGTCAGTACGGGCTCATGGGCGACCGTGACGTCGGGTCGATACATGTACCGACTCCAGCGGCGGTCAGCCTCTTCGAAGGCCTGCTTCTTTCGCGCGATCACCTCGGCGTTCCGGTCAATCGCGGCGCGCAATGATTCCGTGTCGGTTTCAATGTCGTTGAGCTCGCGGAACGTGGCGTCACTTCCGTCGTGCAGCTTGCGCACGAGGTCGTGTTCCACACTGCTGCCCCGCAACAGAATCCGATCCCGCGCGTCCGCCATCAACTCGGCCAAGTACTCTATGTGCGCCGTTTCGCGGTCGATCGCGGTGCGGCGGGCGAAGTCGTCGACCTCGGCGATCGCCTGGGCATTGGCGGCGCGAAGGCGGGACTCTTCAGCCGCCACCTCAGCCGCCAGTCGTTCGAGGTCCTTCTCCAGGCCCGCCAGCCGAAGCCGTGCTGCGCTGTCATCCAGGGATACAAGTGCCTGTCCGCGGCTGACGTAGGTATATAACTCGACGTGGTTCTGCCGAACCACGCCTTGTTCGAAGTGCGCGAGCGTCGCGGACGGCGCGTTGGCGAACCCCGGCAGGTTGCCGCGGGTGCCGACTCGCTGGAACAAGCCGAAGGCGGCCGCGATGGCAAGGCACCATACCACGATGGGCGCAATGAATCTGAAGCGTCTTCCGCGCCAGCGTCGCTTCGGTGTGCGCTCAGGCGCCACCGGAAGCTGCTCGCTCTCGGCGGCTCGCGCAGCCGGCTTCACCTCCTGCTTCGGGATGTCGATGATCGTGCCGCCGGCCACTAGTCCACCTCCTCATGTTCCCGCTCGACGAGCAGGTGGATGGCCTCGATGTGGAACGCCGCTTTCAACGCCTCGACGAGGCTGGGCCCTTGTTCCGGGTCACGCATGCGCACCTTGTAAGCACACTGACACATGCTCCGTCCGCCCGATCCCGCGGAAGACTCGTCCACCGAGATCACCGAGTAACGACGGCAGAAACGAGATAGCAGCGCGTCCAGCCCGGAACTGCGCAGCGCCGACGTATCAATCTGGAATCGCAGCAGGCCGTCCGGAGAATGCCAAGCACCGAAAGAGGTCGTGTGCAGATACAGGCTGATCATGTTGGCGCAGATCCCGCCGACGATCGCGGTGCCGTGGAAGCCGAAGCCGGCCGCCATCCCGCAGATAAGGCAAAGGAAGAGGTAGGCGGTGTCGCGCGTGTCGCGCACGACGGTTCGAAACCGGATGATCGCCGCGCCACCGAGCAGCCCCAGTGCCGCGATCGCGTTCGTGGCGACCATGGACATGCTCAAAGCCGCGATCATGGAAATCAGCACCAAGGCCTGTGTGAACGTGCGGGAATAGGAGACGCCGCGGTGCGTCCAGCGATAGCACCAGGCGTTGAGCTGCCCCACGATAAACGCGATCAGCAAGGCCAGCGCCAGCCTATCCACCGACGGGTCGGGC